>NZ_DASZUF010000154.1:0-4078 GCF_035547795.1 Nocardioides sp. | reverse complement strand
GTCCGCAAGCTGGCCTTCCAGGAGGCGCGTGCGGTCGAGGAGACCGCGGCGATGCTCGACCTCGAGCAGCTCGACCGGGTGGTGGACGCCATCATCGCGGCGCCGGTCATCGACGTCTTCGGGTCGGCCTCCAGCGGCCTGGCTGCCCAGGACCTGCAGCAGAAGCTGCGCCGCATCGGCTACCAGGCCAACGCCTCCAGCGACGCCCACCTCGCCCTGACCAGCGCCGCCGTACTGCCGGCGCACGCCGTGGCGATCGCGTTCTCGCACTCGGGCGAGACGGAGGAGGCGATCGCGGCCCTGCAGACCGCCGCGCTGCACGGCGCGTTCACGGTGGCGGTGACCAACTTCCCGGGCTCGCCGCTGGCGCAGGCGGCCGACGCCGTCCTGACCACCGTCTCGCGGGAGACGCGATTCCGGTACGGCGCGATGTCCAGCCGAATGGCGCAGCTCATGATCGTGGACACCATCTTCATGGGTGTCGCCCAGCGCAACCCCGACTCGGTCTCCGCCTCGCTCGCCGCGACGCTGGACGCCGTGGCCAGCCGGCGGGTCAGCGCGCGCAACCACGGCGACGACTGATCCGCTCGCCGACGCTCACCCGGGCTCGGCCAAGCCCGCAATGCCGGTCCCGGCGGCATCACCGAGGTCGATCGCGCCGCCGCGGTAGCGAACCCCGCCGAGCACCGGCCCGGCCGCGATCCACTGGCCGGCGTCCAGGTCGTGGGCACCACCCAGCGACCACCCGCGCGTATCGAGCACCGAGGCGAGCGCCGCCGCGGTAGCGATGGCGACATCGCTCTCCGACATGCAGCCGACGATCGTCGCCAGGCCCTCGTCGGCGGCCCGCTGCGCGAGCGCCAGCGCCTCGCGCGGCCCGCCGGTCTTGGCGAGCTTGATGTTGACCAGAGTCCTCGCGCCCTGTGTCAGCAGCTCGTCGAGCTGGCGCCGGGTCCACACCGACTCGTCCGCCATCACCGGCGTCGCGACGCTCCGGGCGACGTACGCCAGGCCCGCGACGTCGTCCCGGGGAACGGGCTGCTCCACCAGCTCCAGGCCGACGCCGTCGTCCTCCCAGGCCGTCATGGTCTCCACCGCCTGTCGCGGCGTCCAGCCCTGGTTGGCGTCGACCCGCAGGGTCACCTCCGGCCCGACCGCGGCGCGTACGGCGGCCACTGCACGGCGGTCGTCTCCACCACCGCCCGCCTTGACCTTCAGCGTCGTGAAGCCGGCCTCGACGTGCGCCGCGGCCGAGGCGACCAGGTCATCGAGCCGCTCGTCGGGGCCGAGTGCGGAGAGGGTCATGTCGGTGCCCACGATCCGTCGCTCCCCGCCGAGATGGCGCCACAGCGGCTCCTCCGCCAGCCGGGCCGCGAGGTCGTAGGCGGCGCACTCCACCGCCGAGCGGGCCGACGGGTTCTGCGCGACGGCGCCCCGGATCGCCGCACTCACCGCATCCAGATCGGCGACCGGGAGGCCGGCCAGCGCCTCCCGGAGGGGCCCGAGCACCGCGGCCGTCACGCTCTGCGGGCTCTCGCCGGTCACTCGCCAGCTGACCGCCGCCTCGCCCCAGCCGCTGCGTCCGTCCGAGTCGCGGAGCTCGACGACCACCGCCTCGAGCGCGTACGCCGTCCGCACCGCCGTCACGAACGGTCGCACCAGCGGAATGGTCCGCCGATGCACGAGCACCTCATCGATCGTCGTCATCTCACCTCGTCAGCAGCATGGTCGCGACCAGCCTATGGGCATTATTTTCCTAATTGTTCCCATCCATGTAAAAAGAGCACATGACTCTCATCGACCGGCTCCCCCGGCTCATGCTGGCCGACCGCGCGGACGCCTCGCGGCAGGCCGCCGAGCTTCTCGCGCACGAGCTCATCACACCGCATCCGGTGCTGGGCCTGGCGACCGGCTCCAGCGTCGAGGCGGTCTATCGGGAGCTGGCCGCGATGGTCGCCGACAGCGAGCCGCTGCGGACCGGCGTCGACCGGGCCGAGGCGTTCGCGCTGGACGAGTACCTCGGGCTCCCGGACGACGATCCCCACACCTACCGCGCCACCCTGCGCCGCCAGCTGGCCGAGCCGATCGGGCTCCCCGAGGAGCGGCTCCACGTCCCCGATCCGGACTCGACCGTGGAGCCAGCTGGCTACGACCGGGCCATCGCCGCCGCCGGCGGGATCGGCGTCCAGCTGCTGGGGATCGGCGCGAACGGCCACATCGGGTTCAACGAGCCCGGAGCCGCCTTCGACTCGCGCACCCGCGTCGTGGACCTGACCGACCGCACCCGGCGGGACAACGCCCGCTTCTTCGCCCGCCCCGAGCTCGTGCCGACCCGGGCGGTCACCCAGGGCATCGGCACCATCCTGGGCGCACGCCGGCTCGTGGTCCTGGCCTTCGGAGCCGCGAAGGCGGACGCCCTGGCGGCGGCACTGACCGGGCCGATCGACCCCGCCGTACCCGCGTCCGCGCTGCGGCTGCACCCCGACGTCGTCGTGCTGGCGGACCGCCCGGCCGCGAGCGCCGTCCTGGACCTGTTCGAGGCGGGCCTGGACCGGCTCTAGTGGAACGCGTGCTCGTGCGCGCCGTGTGAGCGCGGCTCGAGCTGGAAGGTGGAGTGCTCGACGTCGAAGTGGCCGCCCAGGCAGGACTGCACCTCGTCGAGGATCTGTGGGGCATGCCCGTCGTTGAAGCACGAGTCGGCGACCACCAGGTGCGCCGAGAGGCTGGGCAGGTCCGACGTCACGGTCCACACGTGCAGGTCGTGTACGCCGAGGACATGGTCGACGTCGAGCAGGTGCCGGCGGATGTCGTCCAGTGAGGTCGAGGCGGGCGCGACCTCGAGCAGCACTCGGCCGGAGGCGACCAGCAGGCCCCAGCCGGCATGCAGCATCAGCGCGACGACCAGCAGCGAGGCGACCGCGTCGGCCCGGGTCCAGCCGGTGAGGAGGATGACGAGGGCGGCCACGGCGGTGCCGACGAACCCGTAGAGGTCGGTGAGGATGTGTCGGTAGGCGCCCTCGACGTTGAGGCTGCGCCGGTCGGCGCGGGCCAGCAACCAGGCGGCGGCGATGTTGACCACGATGCCGACCAGCGCCACCACCAGCACCGGACCGCCCCGCACCTCCGGCTCCGCGACCGTCAGTCTGCGGATCGCTTCGAGCGCGACCAGGGCGGCGATGACGAGCAGCGCCACGCCGTTGCCCAGCGCGGAGAGGATCTCGGCGCGCTTCCACCCGAACGTCCAGATGCCGACCGCCGGGCGGGCCGCCAGCCGCATCGCCCACAGTGCGACGGCGATGGCACCGGCGTCGGAGAGCATGTGGCCGGCGTCGGAGAGCAGCGCCAGCGAGCCGCTGAGGACGGCGACGACCACCTCGCCGACCATGTAGGCGACCAACAGGCTCAGGGCACCGACCAGACAGCGCCGGTCGGCGTTCACGCTGATCCCGTGGGCGTGGCCGCCGTGCTCGTGCGCGTCGTGACCCGCGCGGTGGTCGGGGTGGGAGGTCATCGGGAGCCTTTCCAGCCAAGGTGGCACCACCGAGGATGCCAGAACAGCGCCCGCGGCCCTGCACCGCTCGCGGCACCGGTCGTGTTCGCGGGCACAGCGGCGGCCATCCTGCTCACCGCCGCCACCGGTGTCACGGTTGGCGACTGGGGCCGCGGCCAGGCGGGGTGCGATGCCGCCGTGGCGATGGCGGTCCCGCTCGGCTGGGCGACGCTCCGCCTCCGGCGTCACCCGGCCTGAGCGCCCGAGCCCGCCGGCACGGCGAGATACCCCTCGGCCAGCGCCGTCAGCTCCGCGACGAGCTCCGCGCGGTCGATGGCGGGACGGTCGAGAACCCAGCGCACCGCGAGGCCCTCCATGCCCGCCACCAGCACCCAGGCCCGGGTCGCGACGTTCCCGCCGCCGACCCGGCCGGTCAGGCTGAGGTAGGCGGTGGCCAGGTCCCGGATCCGGCGCTGCAACTGCTGCCGCCGGTCGTGCATGCGGGCCTGCGGCATCTCCTCGACCGCCACGCGAAGCAGTTGCGAGTCCTGCTCCAGCGCGACCAGCAGCGCCTCCACGGTGTTGGGG
>NZ_DASZUF010000153.1:0-10824 GCF_035547795.1 Nocardioides sp. | reverse complement strand
AGACCACGGCAACCTTGCCGCCGATCATCACGTCGGTGGCGCGGTTGATGCCGTCGATGAGCGAGTGCCGGCAGCCGTACTTGTTGTCGAACTTCGACTTGGTGACCGAGTCGTTGACGTTGATCGCCGGGAAGAGCAGCGAGCCCTCCTTGAACCGCTCGTAGAGGCGGTGCACGCCGGTGGTGGTCTCCTCGGAGACCCCCTTGATGCCATTGGCGATCGTGGTCCAGCGCCGCGGGTCGGCGGCCAGCGAGCGGCCCAGGACGCGCAGCACCTCCTTGTACTCGGCGTTGTCGGTGGAGTCGGGCGACGGTACGGCGCCGGCCTTCTCGAACTCGACACCCTGGTGCACGAGCAGGGTGATGTCGCCACCGTCGTCGAGCAGGATGTTGGGGCCGAGGCCGTCGCCGAAGTCGAAGACCTTCTCGGCCAGGTCCCAGTACTCGGCCAGGGTCTCGCCCTTCCAGGCGAAGACCGGGGTGCCCTTCGGCTCCTCGACGGTGCCGTCGCGCCCGACGACGACCGCGGCCGCAGCGTGGTCCTGGGTGGAGAAGATGTTGCAGGAGGCCCAGCGCACGTCCGCGCCGAGCGCGACGAGCGTCTCGATGAGCACGCCCGTCTGGATCGTCATGTGCAGCGAGCCGGCGATGCGAGCGCCCTGGAGGGGCTTGCTGTCACCGTAACGGGCACGCAGTGCCATCAGGCCGGGCATCTCGTGCTCGGCGAGCGTGAGCTCCTTGCGGCCGAAGTCGGCAAGAGTTAGGTCGGCGACCTGGAAGTCCATGGTCTCTCCTCGTCGATACGTACGGCGTCTGCGTCGCGCATCTGCGCACCTCGGGATCTCCCACGCGGACCCGATCAGCCTAGAACCGGGTTCAGCCGATCTCGGAATCCCCGCGACCCGTGCGTCGCGGTACGACGTGCAGCGCGCCGACGACGACCGCGCCGACCACCAGCCCGACGACGGCGGAGAGGGCGGTGTTGACCAGCCAGCCCAGCACGCCGCCGTGGACGGCGTGCTCGAGGTGGTGGACCACGTCGTGGGGACCGTGCCAGCCCAGGTCGTCGGTGCCGACGACGAGGATGTGGCCGCCGACCCAGAGCATCGCCACGGTGCCGACCACGGAGATGACCTCCAGCAGCCGCGGCATGCCCGCGACCAGGGCGCGGCCGATCCGCTGAGCGGTCGCCGAGGAGCGCTGGGCGAGGAGGAGGCCGGCGTCGTCCATCTTCACGATCAACCCGACCACGCCGTATACCGCGATGGTGATGACCACCGCGACCACGACCAGGACCACCAGACGGGTCCAGAAGGACTGGTCGGCGACCGAGTCGAGCGCGATCACCATGATCTCGCTGGAGAGGATCAGGTCGGTGCGTACGGCGCCGGCCACCAGCTCCCGCTCCGTCTGGTCGTGCCGGACGGCCTCGCCGTGCTCGTCGTGTCCGCTCAGCCGTTCCCAGACCTTCTCCATCCCCTCGAAGGCGAGGTAGCAGCCGCCGATCATCAGGATCGGGGTCAGCAGCCAGTCGGCCCACTGACTGAGCACCAGCGCGACCGGCAGGATGATGAGCAGCTTGTTGCGGATCGAGCCGAGGGCGATCCGTTTGACGATCGGGATCTCCCGCTCGGCGGCGATGCCGTGCACGTACTGCGGCGTCACGGCGGTGTCGTCGACGACCACGCCGGCCGCCTTCGCCGTCGCCTTGCCCGCCGCCGCACCGAGGTCGTCGACGCTGGCCGCGGCCAGCTTGGCGAGCGCCGCGACGTCGTCGAGCAGCCCGAAGAGGCCGGCGCTCATCCGCGTGCGAGGGGTCGGTCGGGCATGGCCCGAACAGTAGCGGCAGTCAGGTCGGGATCAGCCCACGCCGGCGAGCTCGCGCGGCCGTTCCTCGAGTTCGGTGGCCTCCACGTGGAGGTCGCGGGCGTGGTCGAAGCGGCGCTCGGCATAGGTGAGCGGGTCGATCAGGCGCTCCAGCCGCGGCGCCACCCACGGCGAGGCCAGCAGCAGCGCCACGCAGATCGCGCCGAGGATGTTGAGCACCAGCGAGAGCGTCACGTGGCCGGCCGCCCAGTGCGGATAGGCGGTGTAGCCCACCGCCTTCACCACGAACCCGTGACACAGGTAGACCACCAGGCTGGCCGCGCCCATCCGGCTGAACCAGCCGCCCCGGGCCGGGATCAGCGCCATCACCGCGAGCGCACCGGCCACGCCGATGAGCAACAGCAGCCCACGGGTCGCGATCGGCGAGAGGCTCGAGTGCAGGTTGGCGTACTGCCAGGAGTAGTAGAGCCAGCGGGTCTGGGCCCACTGCGACAGGTTGCCGGCGAGCACCCACACACCGACCAGTACGCCGACGGCGGCGACCCGGGCCGGGACCCGGCGCAGCTGAGCCAGCGCGCTCGGACGGATCAGCGTCCCCAGCACGAAGAAGGGCAGGAAGCCCAGGATGCGACGGGTGTCGAGGTAGTCCCAGGCGACGTACCCGCCGATCAGGCTCAGCCCCACCGCGACCGGCAGCGCGAACACGCCCAGCCGCCGGAAGGCCGGCGTGGCCAACCGCCAGCAGAAGACGGCCGGCAGGTACCACATCGGCCAGTGCGGCACGATCCACAGCCGGTGGAAGTGCTCGCCGCCGACCACCTCACGGAACGACGTCAGCGCCCACTCCAGCAGCAGGTAGGGCACCACCAGCCCGCGCACCAGCCCCCAGACCCGGGCCGGGCTGTAGCTCCAGCCGCGCGAGAGGTAGCCGGTGACGAAGACGAACGCCGGCATGTGCCAGAAGTAGATGAAGTCGTAGATGCGGTCGTGGGTCGGCTGCCACGGCAGCATCACCAGCGAGTGCCCGACGACGACGAGTGCGACCAGCACCATCTTGGTGTTGTCGAGCCAGGGATCACGTCGGGACACCGCACATGTGTACCCCGCGAACCTGGGAATCACTCAGTCGTCGACCAAGCCCAGCCTGAGATATTCGGCACCATAGCTGCCCTGCAGCAGCAGCGAGGCGTACCGCGCGACCTCCGCCTCACCGGTCGCGGTGACCACCTCGACCCGGATGCCGCGGCCGTCAGCGACCGTCACCAGCCGGCGGCGCTGCTCGACCAGGATCGGCTCGGTGTCGCCGTCGTCGAGGACCACCAGCGCGGGCCGTAATTCGCCGCCGCCGTCGAACGGGTCGGCGAACACGTCGCGGGGGCGGGCCGCCTCCAGCACCGGCAGCAGGTGGTCGGCGTCGGCGCCGATGGCGGTCCGCCCGCTGGCCCGCCGCAGCGACTCGGCCACCCGGCGGGCGGCGCGCGCGGCCAGTGCCGAGCCGCCCCAGACCAGCGGGGTGCTGTCGGCGAGCGCGATGGCGAGCGCCTTCGCGGGGTTGACGGCCAGATCGCGGTACGGCGAGCACGCCACCGCGACCTCGTCCAGGGCCGCGGCGACGGCCTCGGCATCGGTGCCGGGCCCCAGCCGGACCTGGTCGAGGAACCCGAGCATCACCACCGCCAGGGCGAGCTGGTCGGTGGTCTGCGCCGGGAGCAGGGTGGTGTCTCGGCCGGTCGCGTGCTCCCCCACCAGCGAGGCATGTGGCGCGGCGACCACCACCTGGCAGCCGCGCCTGCTCGCCTCCGCGACCGCGGCGGCAGCACCGGGGTCGGAGCCGTCCGGGGCCAGCACCACGACCAGGTCCAACGAGCCGGCCCAGCCGGGCAGGCCGAGCGAGGGCCAGGCCACGAACGGCACCGGGCAGGTCGGCTCGAGCACCACCCGCAGCAACCGGGAGTCGGGGCCGGCGGCGACCACCGCACGCGGTCGGCCGGCGCCGTCCCGCCGCGCGACGGCCTCCGCCACCGCGTCGGCCGCGGCCCCCATTTCGCGGCGCACCCGCGAGCCGGACTCGGCCAGCGCGCGCAGCCGCAGGTCGGCGGTGGAGAGGGCGACCTCGTCGTCGAGCCGCGACTCGTCGAACCAGGTCATGACGTCACTTGCTGGCTTCGTCGACCAGCAGCACCGGGATGCCGTCGCGCACCGGATAGCGCAACTGGCACTCGCCCTGGCAGGTCAGCTCACCGCCCTCGGACGTCTCGACCGGCAGCAGCGCGCCGTGGCACTGCGGACAGACGATGATCTCCAGCAGCTTCGGGTCCAGCCCCAGCGTGGTCATGGACGGTCCTTCCGGATGATGGCGAGCGCCTCGTCGCGCACCCGCGCCATAGTGTCGGCGTCCTTGCCCTCGGCGTTGAGCCGCAACAGCGGCTCGGTGTTGGAGGCGCGGACGTTGAAGGTCCACTCGGCATGGCTCACCGTGAGCCCGTCGAGCTCGTCGAGGGTGACACCCTCCCGTTCGGCGTACGTGCTGCGCAGCTCGGCGAGCACCGCGGCCTGGTCGGCCACGGTGGAGTTGATCTCCCCGCTCATCGGATAGCGCTGGTACGACGCCAGCAGCCGGCTCAGCGGCACGTCGCTCTCGGCCAGCGCCGCCAGGGCGTGCAGCGCGGCCAGCATCCCGGAGTCGGCCCGCCAGAAGTCGCGGAAGTAGAAGTGACCGCTGTGCTCGCCGCCGAAGACGGCGTCGGTCTCGGCCATGGTGGCCTTGATGTAGGAGTGCCCGACCCGGGTGCGAACCGGCCGGCCGCCCCGCTCGCGGATGAGCTCCGGGACCGCCCGCGAGGTGATGAGGTTGTGGATCACCGTCGCGCCGGGGGTCTTGGCCAGCTCCCGGTCGGCGATCAGCGCGGTGATGGCGCTGGGGTTGACCGCCTGACCCTGCTCGTCGACCAGGAAGCAGCGGTCGGCGTCGCCGTCGAAGGCGAGCCCGACGTCGGCGCCCTCGGCCAGCACTCGCGCCTTGAGATCGGCCAGGGTGGCCTCGTCGAGCGGGTTGGCCTCGTGGTGAGGGAAGGTGCCGTCGAGCTCGAAGTACATCGGGATCAGCTCGACGCTCTCGATCCGATCGAAGACGGCGGGCGCGGTGTGGCCGGCCATGCCGTTGCCGGCGTCGGCCACCACCGTGAGCCGACGGCCGGACACCGGCGCGAGGGTGAGGAGATGCTCGGCGTACGCCTCGAGGACGTCGCCCTCCTCGATGATCCCGGGGGCGACGGCGGGGTCGACCCGCACGCCGGCGATGACCAGGTCACGGATCTCGGCCAGGCCCGACTCCAGCCCGATCGGTACCGCGTAGGCACGGCACATCTTGATGCCGTTGTACTGCGCCGGGTTGTGGCTGGCGGTGAACATCGCGCCGGGCAGGCCGAGATGGCCGGAGGCGAAGTAGAGCTCGTCGGTGGAGGCCAGCCCGATGATCAGCACGTCGACACCGAGCTCGCTGGCGCCGGTGGCGAACGCCCGGGCCATTCCGGGCGAGCTGGGCCGCATGTCGTGACCGACCACGATCCTCGGCGCGGCGGCCACCCGCGCGAAGGCCCGACCGGTCGCCCGCGCGAGGTCCTCGTCCAGCTGGTCGGGGACGGTACCCCGCACGTCATACGCCTTGAAGACGGCGAGGACCTGCGCGGGGTCGATCACGGGGTCGGCCATGGGCCAACCTTAGGAGATCTCGGGGACCGGCGCTCGGGCGGCGTTGTTCGTCGCCGCCGGACGGGAGCCGGACGGGAGCCGGACGGGATCAGCCGCGACCCACCCGCGCGGGACCCGCCGTGGAGTCGAGGAAGTGGTCGGCGAGCGCGACCAGGGCGGGCAGCGCGGCGGCCAGGGACTCGCGCTGGTCGGCCGGGAGCGCCTCGATGCCTGCCGCCAGCTCTCCGGTGCCCTCGCGCCGCAGCCGCTCCAGGGTCGCCACACCGTGCGGGCTCAGGCTGATCAGGCAGGCCCGCCGGTCGTCGGGGTCAGGCTCGCGCCCGACCCACTCCCCCTCGATCAGCACGTCGATGAGCCGCGAGGCGCTGGCGGCGCTGATGCTGAGCCGGGCCGCCAGGTCGCCGGGGCGCAGCGGCCCGTGCTTCATCAGCGTCATCAGGCCGGCCAGCCGGGTCGGGGTGATCCCGTCCGCGGCGACCGGGGTACGCAGCGCGTACGCCAGCCGGTTGACCACCGTGCGCAGCCCGCCGGCGAGCTCCCCCACCGACGGCTCGCCCACCGGTCCGCTCATCGGTCCGCTCACCGGCTCGTCCGTGCTCACTCCGCGCCTTCGGCGATCAGCTCGGAGGGGGTGTTCGAGTCCCCGTCGACGGCATCGTTCGTGTCGTCGTGGACGTACTTGCCACCACGGAACACCGAGGCGAACGCCGCGATCAGGCAGGCCGCGATCGCGAAGCCGAAGGCCACGCCCAGGCCATCGGCGAACGGCCCGGAGATCAGCGACGGGAAGAACTCGTGCCCGGTCAGGTGCGCCTGGGTCGCGGTCGGCAGCTGGTGCAGCACGTGCGGGCCCAGCAGCGACTGGATCAGGTTGTAGCCCAGCAGCGAGGCGAACAGCACGCCGACCGGCGGCAGGGCGGCGACCTGGGCGGCCGCGTCGTGCGGTACGCCGTTCGCGGTCAACCCCTGCATCATCGTCTGCGGCAGCGACGAGGCCAGGCCGGTGATCATCAGCGAGAAGAAGATGCCGATCGAGAGCACCATCGCGGAGTTGCTGAACACCGTGCTCATCCCGGCGCCGACTCCGCGCTGGTGCGCGGGCAGGCTGTTCATGATGCCGGTGCGGTTGGGAGCGGCGAACAGTCCCATGCCGAGGCCGTTGACGAGCAGGGCCAGGGCGAACTGCCAGTAGCTGAAGTCCACCGGGAGGGTCCACAGCCACACGAAGCTGCCGGCCGCCACCACCATCCCGCCGGTGGCGAAGGCGCGCGCGCCGAAGCGGTCCGAGAGCCAGCCCGAGGTCGGGCCGGCGACCAGGAAGCCGAGAGTCATCGGCAGCATGAAGATGCCCGCCCACAGCGGGGTGGACTCGAAGCTGTAGCCGTGCCGGGGCAACCAGATGCCCTGCAGCCAGATGATCAGGATGAACATCAGCCCCCCTCGGCCGAGCGCACCGAGCAGGCTGGCGACGTTGCCGAAGGTGAAGGCGCGGATCTTGAACAGGCTCAGTCGGAACATCGGCTCGGCCACCTTGGTCTCCACCCAGCAGAAGACCGCCAGCACCGCGGCACCGCCGACCAGGGCCAACAGCACCCACGGGTTGGTCCAGCCCATCGTGTCCCCGTGGTAGGGCTGGATGCCGTAGGTGATCCCGACCAGGACGGCGATCAGCCCCACGGCGAAGGTGAGGTTGCCCCACCAGTCCATCTCGGCATGGCGTCGTACGCCGGTGTCGTGCAGCCGCAGGTAGGCCCATACCGTGCCGAACAGGCCGATCGGGACCGAGACCAGGAAGACCAGATGCCACTCGACCGGCGCCAGCAGACCGCCGACGATCAGGCCGATGAACGAGCCGGCGATGGCGGCGACCATGTTGAGACCCAGCCCCAGGCCGCGCTCGTTGACCGGGAACGCATCGGTGATGATCGCGCTGGAGTTGGCCATCAGCATCGCCCCGCCGATGCCCTGGAAGATCCGCATCGCGACCAACCACAGGCCGGCCGCGGTGCCGTGCGTCCAGGTGACGGCCAGCATCACCGAGAAGAAGGTGAAGATCGCGAACCCGGCGTTGTAGATCCGCACCCGGCCGTACATGTCGCCCAGCCGGCCGAGCCCGACCACGAGCACGGCCGTGACGACCATGTAGCCCATGATGAGCCACAACAGCAGGCTGGTGTTGCCCGGTGCCAGCGGATCGATCTTGATGCCGCGGAAGATGTCCGGCAGCGCGATCAGCAGGATCGAGGAGTTGATCGTGGCGATCAGCACGCCCAGCGTCGTATTGGACAGCACGATCCACTTGTAGTGCGGACTCGCGGTCTCCCGGGCGGCACGCTGCGCCCGCTGGACCTTGCGCTGCTGGGCGGTGCCGGTGTCAGCCATCTGCGTCCTTCCGGTCGGCGACATGTAGTTAGTTAACATGCACTAACCAATGTACGCCGCCGCTGACGGGCACCCGTCGAGATGGTCCGCGGCCTATCTGCTCGGGCGGTCGGCTCGCGCGTCAGTCGGTGGTGAGCACCCGCAGATGGCCCCGGCGGCCGACCTCGCGGGTGCCCTTCTCGGCGGGCACCTGACGCGGCGCCGGGGTCGGCCGCGCGGCCTCGCGCACGGCGTTGGCCAACGCCAGCAGGTCGTCGTCGGAGGGCCCGGGCGGGACGTGCTCGCGGGCCAGCCGGAGGACCTCCCAGCCACGCGGCGCGGAGAGCCGCTCGGCGTGCTCCTCGCACAGGTCGTAGGCGTGCGGCTCAGCATAGGTGGACAGCGGCCCGAGCACGGCCGTCTGGTCGGCGTACACGTAGGTCAGCGTGCAGGTCGCCGGGCGACTGCAGGCGGTACGCGAACAACGACGGGCCAGGGTCACGCCCGTCACGCTACAACCGCCGCAGCCGCACTCGGTTTAGGCTCGCGGTCGTGAGTAGGTTGCGTGATCGTCGGGGCCGGGGAATGCGAGGACCCGCGGTGCTGCCGCGCGTGCCGGGGCGGCCCGAGCTGCGCACTCGCCGGGAGCGCTTCGACGACCTCGTGCTCGACATCGTCAGCGAGATCGACGAGCGCTGGCAGGACCGGCTCGGCCTGGTCGAGTACGCCGTGGAGGACGCTCCCCAGATCCCCGACGACTGGTCGGTGGACACCGTGCCGCTCTCCTCGCTGGTGCGCGGCAGCGGTACGACGCCGACCCGGCTGGTGATCTTCCGCCGGCCGATCGAGCACCGCTGCGAGAGCCGTGGCGACCTCGAGGCGATGCTGCTCACCGTGGTGGTGGAGCAGGTCGCCGAGCTGCTCGGCATCGACGCGGAGCAGGTCGACCCGCGCTACGACGCGGAGTGAGCGCTCAGCGCGGGAGACCCGGCTTGACGTAAGGCACCCGGCCGGTGACGCGCAGCCGGTTGACCGGGATCACGGTGGCCCCGCCCTTGGCGCTGAGCACGATCGAGCCGACGTACCGGATCCGGTCGGGGACGATGCGGACCTGTACCGCCCCGTCGGGCAGGGCCAGCGACTTGCCCTGCTTGGGCACCAACGCGACCCGCTGGGAGAGCAGCCGCTTGCCGTCGGCGTCGCTGGCGGTCACGGTGAGCGCGCCGACGGCGTTCGCACCGCCGACCACGAGCTGCTTAGCGCCGGGCGGCACCACCACGGTGGTCGCCTTGCCGAGGTGGCGGTTGCGGCCGGTGATCGAGAGGTCGCCCTTGACCACGTTGCGCATCGAGGCGGTCACCGCGCCGGTGGCGCTGACCTGGATGCCCAGCACCCCCGCCGCGACAGGGTCGGCCAGCAGCTGGCTCAGGTCGACTCGGGAGACCGACTGCGGCGCGATGTCGAGGGTGGGTGCGTTCTCCGGCGTGAACATCGAGTTCGCGGTGACCAGCTTGATCTTCGCGGTGACCTGCTGGTCGGTGCCGTTGGCGACGGTCAGCTGGTGGGAGCCGGCGCCGGCCGGGATGCCGACCAGCAGGTTGTGCCTCGCGGGCTGCACCTGCGCGGGCAGCCAGTCGTCGCTGGCCTTGCCGCCGGCGAGCTGGGCGGAGCGGTCACGCACCGCCATCGCGACCTGGCCGCGCTCGACGACGGCGTGCAGCGCGAGTACGCCGGTGCGCGGCATCACCGCGCCAAGGTCGAGCTCCTGGCTGCCGTGGCCGGGGACGGTGATGCCGCGCAGCGCCGGGACGCTGACCGGGCCGGTGTCGCTGATCACCGTGATGTCGGCGACCGCCGGGCCGTCGTTCGGGTTGGCCAGCTCGAGGATCGAATCGTGCGCCGGGCCGGCCGCGACGCCGGTGAACCACTCGTCGGTCTTGGGATACAGGCACGGCGCCGCCGCCACTGGCGAGGTGGAGGACCTGGTCGCGGTCAGGCCGGGCGCGGTGGCGCCGCTCGCGCCGACCACGACGCTGCCCTCGCCGGGCGAGCCGGTCACCACCTGGCTCTTCCCGACCTCGATCGGGGTCCCGCCGAGCGTGATCGTGCCGGCGGCGCGCGAGGTCGCCTGCACCTGGTCGCCGCTGCCGGACGCCGGGGGACACACCACGACGGCCGTGGTCAGCGGAGGCTTGGTCGGCGGGTGGAAGTACGCCGTACCGAAGCCGGGGGTGGTGAGGAAGAGCGCCAGCCCGACCAGCAGCGGCAGAGCGATCGCCAGCACGAAGGTCAGGTCGACGGGACGGCGCGAGGCCCGGGTCGGTCCGGTCATGCCCGCCGCCTCCGTTCGACGGTGGGCAGGCACAGCACCACGACCAGGACGAGGCCGGCCGCCTGGATCACCAGCAGGCCGATCCGCAACCAGGAGCGGTGACCCGCGAAGTCACCGTGCGGGGCGGGATCCAGTTGCCAGGCGCGGGTGGCGCGGTTGGCGGCCGAGGCCTGCGAGACCGCGCCGCTGCGGTCGATCGCCGCCGCCACGGTGCCGTCGACACGGGGCGGCAGCACGACGTAGCGGATCCCGGCCGCGGCGAGCCGCTCCACGACCTGCTGCGTGGGCCGGGAGGCGAACTGCTGGACCAGTCCGGTGAACGCCGTGTCCTCCGGGGTGAGGCTCTCGATCTCGTCGTCGCCCACCGTGGTGCCGTCACCGCGGACCACCGTGTAGCGCAGCCCGCCCTTGGTGCTGCCGCGGATGACCAGGACGCCGTTCTGCGGCGCCTTCTGCGCCGTCTCCACCATGTACGCCGGCACCCCGTCGTGCCACTGCGTCGTCAGCGACTCGTTGCCGTCCACGACGAACCAGCCCAGGCCGACGACCGGGACCACCGCGGCCGGCACCGCCAGCACCAACCCGACGATGCGC
>NZ_DASZUF010000152.1:0-3269 GCF_035547795.1 Nocardioides sp. | reverse complement strand
GGCGCTGCTGAAGTCGTCGTACGACGTGCCGGTCAGCCTGACCACGAGGCACACCACCACCAGCGCGATCAGGACCGGCTGCGCGAGCGGGTGGCCGGTGCGCTCACGCAGTCGGCGCCCGGCCTCGTACGCGGCGACGGTGAGCAGGATCCAGGGCAGCGGCGAGGTGGTCAGCCAGTGCCAGGTGTCGTGGCCTCTCACTCGATCTCCTCCGGCGCCGGCCCGGTCTCGCCGCCGCGGCGCCGGATCAGCGCCGTGACCGCCCAGCCGACGGTGGCGATCGCCAGCAGCCACGAGCCGAGCATGCCGACCAGCACCGGCAGGGCGTGGGCGCGCAGCGCGCCGAGGTAGGCCAGCACGCCGACGCCGGCCGGCACGAAGAACAGCTGCAGGTGGCCGAGCAGGTAGTCGCCGGCGCGGATGACCGGGGCGCTGTCCGGCGTACGCCGCCAGCGCAGCACGACGAAGAGCAGCACCATCCCGACCACCGCGCCGGGGATCGGCGCGTCGGTGAGCCGCACCACCACCTCGCCGACGAGCTGGCAGGCGAGCAGCCAGATCAGTCCGACGAGCACGGCCGGCTCAGTCGACGATCGGCGCGGTCAGCCGGGCGTCGACGCTCGCCGGCGCCAGGATGTGATCGATGGCCAGCGCCGCGCAGCCGACCAGCCCGGCGGAGTCGGCATGGGTGGCCGGCATGAACCGCAGGTCCCGGGTGGCCAGCGCGGTCGAGCGTGCGTAGACGCTTTCGCGTACCCCCGCGGTGTAGAGGTCGAAGGCCTGCCCCATGTCGCCGCCGATGACGACCACCTCGGGGTTGAGCAGGTTGATCGCGATGGCGAGCAGCTCGCCCAGGTGGCGGCCGCTCTCGCGCAGCAGGCCGCGGGCGACGGCGTCGCCGGCCAGCGCCGAGGCGACCAGGTCGCGGACGTGACCGGCCTGCACGCCGGACTCGACGAGCCGGGCCACCAGAGCCCAGCCGCCGGCGATCGTCTCCAGGCAGCCCGTCGAGCCGCACCGGCAGGGCAGCTCCCCGGCGCTGTCGAGCCGGGTGTGGCCGATCTCGCCGGCGGCGCCCATCGCGCCGGGGATGATCCGGCCGTCGGCGATGACGCCCATGCCGAGGCCGGTGGAGGCCTTGACCACCAACGCGTTGCGGGGCTTCTCCCCGGGGCCGAACAGCTCGGACCGGGCGAGCACGTCGGCGTCGTTGGCCAGGTAGATCGGCACGTCGGCCACCTGGCGCAGGTACGGCGCCAGGTCGACCCCGTCCCAGCCGCCCATCACCGGCGAGTCGACGCTGACGATCTTCTCCGGGTCCACGATCCCGGGCAGGCTCATCCCGATGCCGAGCACCGGCGGCTCCACGTCCGCGAGCATCGCGGTCAGTCGTTCGGCCAGCTGCGGCATCAGCTCCTGAGCGGAGATGCCCACGCCGTGGTCGCGGGTGTCGCCGGCAAGCTCGCGGCCCTCCAGGTCGAAGACCGCCAGCTGGCTACGGCTGCGGCCGATGGCGACGGCGAGCACCACGCCGGCGTCGTGGTTGAAGACCAGTGCGCCCGGCGGCCGGCCGCCGGTGGAGGCCAGCTCCTCGCCGAGGAGCAGGAGACCGGCGTCCACGAGTGCGGAGACGCGGGCGACGACCGCCGTACGGGACAAACCGGTGAGCCGGCGCAGGTCGGTGCGCGTGCTCGCCTGGCCGGTGCGGACCAGCTCGAGCAGCTCCCCTGCGGACGCCATCTCGGACATGCGGCGCATCATAGAGGGTCACTTCTGTCTCAAAAAAGCCGATGTTGTGCTTGTATCGATCCAAAATCGATGAGAACGTGTCCGCATGACGAGTTCCGACGTCGCCTTGCAACTCCCGCCTGCCTGTGACTTCACCGTCTTCGGCGGCACCGGCGACCTCGCCCTGCGCAAGCTCCTCCCGGCGCTCTACCAGTGCGACCTGGAGGGCCGCCTCCCCGAGGACAGCCGGATCGTCGCCGTCTCCCGCAGCGAGTACGACGACGATGCCTACCGGGCCGAGGTCCGGCGGGCGCTGGGCGAGCACGTCGACCCCGAGTACCAGGACCTCGCCGCCGTCGAGCGACTGCTGGCCCGGCTGCACCACGTCACCCTCGACGTCCAGGACGACCATGACTGGCACGCGCTCTACGGGCTGCTCAAGGACCGTCCCGAGTTCGCCGACACCGTCCGGGTCTTCTATCTCGCCGTCGCCCCCTCGCTGTTCGAGCCGATCTGCCGCCACCTCGAGGTCGGCGGTCTCACCGACGAGCCCTCCCGGGTGGTGCTGGAGAAGCCGATCGGCCGCGACCTGGCCTCGGCCCGCGCGGTCAACGACGTCGTGGGCGGCGTCTTCGCCGAGTCGCAGATCTTCCGCATCGACCACTACCTGGGCAAGGAGTCGGTGCAGAACCTGCTGGTCACCCGGTTCGCCAACACCTTCCTCGAGCCGCTGTGGAACAGCCACTCCATCGACCACGTCCAGATCACCGTCGCCGAGACGCTCGGCGTCGGCAACCGGGCCGGCTACTACGACCAGGCCGGCGCGCTGCGCGACATGGTGCAGAACCACCTGCTCCAACTGCTGTGCCTGGTCGCCATGGAGCCGCCGATCGAGATCGGCGGCGGCCGCGAGGACGTCCGCGACGAGAAGCTCAAGGTGCTCCAGGCGCTGCGCCCGATGACGCCCGAGGACGTCGACCGTGACACCGTCCGCGGCCGTTACGCCGGCGGCTACGTCGAGGGCATCCAGGTCCCCGGGTACGACGAGGAGCTCGGCCACGCCTCACTGACCGAGACGTTCGTGGCGCTGCGCGCCGAGGTGCAGAACTGGCGCTGGGCGGGCGTGCCCTTCTATCTGCGCACCGGCAAGCGGCTCGACCGCCGTGCCAGCGAGATCGTGGTGGTGTTCAAGGAGCCGCCGTACGACCCCTTCCGGCGGCGCGAGGGCATCACCGAGCCCAACCGGCTCACCATCCGGGTCCAGCCCGGCGAGGGGATGCAGATCCACCTCAACGCCAAGGAGCCCGGCCCGGGCGGCTACCGGCTCAAGCCGGTCTCGCTCGACCTGTCCTACGCGAACGCGTTCGACAAGCGCTCCCCCGACGCCTACGAGCGGCTGCTCATGGACGTCATCCGCGGGAACATGACGCTCTTCATGCGGCGCGACGAGGTCGAGGCCGCCTGGGCCTGGTGCGACCCGATCCTGCGGCACTGGGAGTCGGGCGCCGTCCCCCCGAAGACCTACCCGGCCGGCTCGGCCG
>NZ_DASZUF010000151.1:0-26063 GCF_035547795.1 Nocardioides sp. | reverse complement strand
CAGCGGGCTCGACAAGGACTGGCTGTGGGGCGACTGGGAGGACGCTCTCGCGGCCGGCCGCGGCGAGGCCATCGAGGTCGAGGACTGCCGCTGGACGCCCTGTTACGACTGCGGCGTCTGCCCGGAGATGGGCACCGAGATCCAGGTCGGCCCGACGGGGCAGAAGCTGTTGCCGCTCAGCGTGGTCTGAGCGCTGCTCGCGGCTCGCGCGCTGGTCGCGTGGACGTTCGCGGGCGCCCGACCGGTGTGAGCGGCTGGGCATGGGGGCGCGGGTGTGCCCTTTGCCGAGCCCCACCAGTCACCCCGGCTGCGTGCGCTGACCTGCAGCGCTGAGGCCGCGGCGACGCAAGATCGGGCCACGGTGCCGCGGGGATCTCGACGCGCTCGACGGAGCGGCCTTCAACGTCGGCATTGGTCGCGATGAGCTCGGCTCCTGGGCTCCAGCCGGAGTGGTCGAATGCCCACATGTCCCACACCACGTAGACGTGGAACACCCGCTGCTCGCCCTCGAAGCGCATGGCCGCCACGTTGATCGCGCGGCCGGGATGGCGCTGCCGGCTGCGCTGTCATGCGGAGCCGTTGAGTTCGTGCTCGACGGCCGCCCGCGCACCCGGGAGCTCGTCCTCCAGGCGACGCGGCCGGGAGGCGGCCAGGCCGGCGGCGTACTGCGGCACGCACAGCGCCAGCAGGACCAGCAGCGGGACCGTCCAGCCGCCGGTTGCGTCGTGGATCAGGCCGACGCCGAAGGGGCCGACGATCGCGATCAGGTAGCCCACCGACTGAGTGAAGCCGGAGAGCGCGGCCGTCCCAGCGGGCGTGTGGGCGCGCAGGCCGATCAGGGTGAGCACGAACGGGAAGGTGCACGAGCCGGTGCCCACGATCGCGGCCCACACCCACGCGCCGGAGTGGGGCGCGACCAGGAGTCCGACGTAGCCGACGAGGTAGCAGGCCATCAGAGCGGTCAGCAGCCCGCTGGGGTGGTGCAGCCGCGCAGTGAGCTGAGGGATCACCCAGGAGAGCGGGATGGTGATGCCCGTGATCACGCCGAGCAGGAGGCCGGCGGTGTGGGCGCTGAAGCCGTTGTCGCGGTAGAGCTCGGCGAACCAGCCGAAGATCGAGTACGCCTGCAGCGACTGCAGCCCGAAGAAGACCGCCATCGCCCACCCCAGTCGGGTACGGGCCACCTGTGCGCCGCGGATGGGACCGGCCTGGGCGTGGGTGCGATGCTCGCCGCGCAGCAGCCCGATCCACGGCACCGCCGCGACGAGGGCGGTCAGCGCCCAGACGAACAATCCGGCCCGCCAATCGGTGCCCGAGCCGCGCTGGGCGATCGGCACCGACAGCGTCGAGGCGGCGGTCAGGCCGAACGCGAGTGAGGTGGAGTAGAGCGCGGTGACGGCCCCGACCCGGTCGGGGAAGTGCAGCTTCACCAGCGAGGGCAACAGCACGTTGGCCGCGGCCATCCCGGCCAGCGACACGAACGAGAGCACCAGGAACACCAGCGGATCGTGCACCTGCGAGCGGCCGGCCAGTCCCGCGACGACACACAGCAGCGACCCGAACGCGAGCCGGTGCAGGCCCATCAGGGCCGCCAGCCGAGGTGCGAGCGCGCCGATGCTCGCGAAGGAGACGACCGGAAGGGCGGTGAGCAGTGAGGTCTCGACGCCGTTCATGTGCAGGCCGGCGGAGATCTCGTCGAGCAGGGGGCCGACGCTGACGGCGGCGGGACGCAGGTTGAACGCCAGCGCGACGATCCCGACCAGGACCAGGGCGCGCTGCCAGCGATGTTCGGAGCTCACCGGATGATCCAATCATCCGGCCCCGAACGATGTGCGGCCGGTCACCGGTCAGGAGCCGACGGCCACGCGGTCGCGCAGTTGGTCGTCGACGTACGCCTTCTTGGTCAGGCACGACGCCAACAGCGGCAGCGGCAGCGCCGTGACCAGGAGCGCGGCCAGTGGCCACCCCCAGCCGCCGCCGTGCAGGTGGAGCATGCCGAAGCAGAACGTGCCGGCCGCGGCCAGCAGGTAGCCGACGGCCTGCGCCACCCCGGCCAGTGACAGCGCCGCGTCGCGGGTACGGGCGTGGCGACCCACCAGCGCCAGGGACATCGGGAACAGCACCGTGCCGATGCCCAGCAGCACGGCCGCCGGGATCGCCAAGGTGCGCGGCGCGACCAGGAGCAGCAGGTCGGCGACCGGATAGGACAGCGCCACCCAGGCCATCAGCGGGCCCGAGCGCATCCGCAGGGTGATCGCGGAGGGCAGCCAGAGTGTGAACGGCAGCGAGGCGAGCGCCACCACCGCCAGCAGGACGCCGGCGCTGGTGGCGTGGAAGCCGTGCTGACGCCACAGCGTGGGGAACCAGCCCATCGCGACGTACATCTGGAGGAACTGCAGGCCGAAGAGCAGCGCCATCGCCTGGCAGGTGCGGGTGCGGATCATCTCGACCAGCGTGATCGAGCGCGGCTCCGGCCTGAGGTGCAGGTCGTGCCGGATCAGCCGCAGCCAGGGGATCGCCGCGACCAGAGCGAGCGCGCCCCAGAACGCAAGGCCGCTGCGCCAGCCGCCGTCGGCATGCGAGATCGGCGCGGTGAACACCGCGGCGAGCGCGAAACCGATGGCCAGCATGCGCGAGTACGGCGCGGCCAGGGTGGCCAGCCGGTCGGGGAAGTGCAGCAGCACCAGCGAGGGCAGCAGGACGCCCGCCGCGGCCATGCCCGCCAGCGCCAGCGTCGAGAGTGCCAGGAAGATCCACTGCTCGTCGGCCAGCGAGCGGGCGAACAGCCCGATCGAGATCGCGAACAGCGACAGCAGCGCGGCCCGGTGCAGCCCGAACGTGCGCGCCATCGCCGGCCCGATCGCGGAGAAGCAGGCAAACGCCAGCGCGGGCAGCGCGGTCAGCAGTGCCAGCTGCGGATGGGACAGGTGCAGGCCCCGGCCGATCTCGGGCAGCATCGGTCCCACGCTGGCCGCGGCGGCGCGCAGGTTGAGCGCCATCAGCACGATGCCGGCGAGGATGAGAGGCGAGGTACGACGGTTCACTGCCCGCATCCTTGCACCTCCGGGCGGTCGGCGCCTGCAGGTAACATCCTCGGGTGCGTGAACAGCCCGAACAGCAGGCCCCGCCGGTGCAGCGACTTCGGGTCCGGTACGCCAAGCGCGGCCGGATGCGGTTCACCAGCCACCGCGACTTCTCGCGAGCGTTCGAGCGGGCCGTCGTGCGCGCCCGGGTGCCGGTTGCCTACTCCTCGGGCTACAGCCCGCACCCCCGGATCTCGTACGCCGGCGCGTCGCCCACGGGCGCGGCCAGCGAGGCGGAGTACCTGGAGATCGGGTTGGCGTCGGTGGTGGAGCCGGCCGAGCTGCAGCGTCGGCTCGACGAGGTGATGCCGGTCGGACTGGACATCGTCGACGTGGTCGAGTCCGCGGGCGGCGCGCTCGCGGACCTGCTGCAGGCCAGCCGCTGGGTGATCGACCTGCCGCTGCCGCCGGCGGAGGTGGAGCCGGTGGTGCGGGCGTTCCTGGCCGCCGAGTCGGTGCCGGTCGAGCGGATGACCAAGCGCGGGATCCGGGAGTTCGACTGTCGGGCGGCGGTGCTGCACCTGTCGGTGAGCCCCGGCGACGGTGGCGCGAGGCTCGAGCTGACCCTGCGCCACCTGGAGCCGGCGGTCCGGCCCGACGACGTCCTCACCGGCCTGCGCGCGGTCGGTGGCCTCGACCTCGGTACCGCGCCGGCACTGCTCACCCGGCTCGCCCAGGGGCCGCTCGATGAGGCCTCCGGGCAGGTCGGTGACCCCCTGCATCCTGCGACGTCAACCGGATTTCGCGCCTGATGTGCGATACTCGCCTCGGTCGATGACGGGCCGGGGTGAGTGACAGTCACCCGCCGCCACCGATCCGACGACGTTCTCGCCGGTGCAGATTCTTGGGCCGGCACTCCGGGACGGCGATCGTCGCCAGCCCGCGACGCGGCCCTCGTCCAGAGGGCCCCGCGACCGCGGTAGGCAGTGCGATCGGTCGACCCGTTGACGCCTAGCGGCGGAGGGTGTCGCCGCCACCGACAAGCTTTGCGCCGCCGCGCACCGGCCTCCGGGCTGGCGGCGTACCGACCTGTCCGGCTGTGTATCCACACCGGACCGAGGAGTACGGCATGGCCGACGAGACCACCCTCGAGACCCAGAACGAGACCACCGCCACGCCCGAGGCCGCGCCCGCGGCGAAGAAGGCGGCGGCGAAGAGGACCACCGCCAAGAAGGCTGCCGCGAAGAAGGCGCCGGCCAAGCGGACCACCAAGAAGGCCGCCTCGCCGGCGGCCGACACGCCGGAGGGCGCCACCGCGCCAGCCACCGAGCCAGCCACCGAGGCGCCGGCCAAGAAGACCGCGGCGAAGAGGACGGCCGCCAAGAAGGCGCCGGCCAAGAAGACCACCGCCAAGCGGACCACGGCGAAGAAGGCTGCCGCGCGGACCGAGATCCCGGCCGAGGCGTCAGTTGAGACCGCGGCTGAGACGCTGACCGAGGCGTCCGCTGAGACCCTGGCCGAGACTCCGGCGAAGAAGGCCGCCACGAAGGCGCCGGCCAAGAAGACCGCCACGAAGCGGACGGCGAAGAAGGCTGCTGCGCCGACCGAGACGACCACCGGGCTCGAGCCCACCACCGAGCCCACCACCGAGCCCACCACCGAGGCGCCGAGCGAGGCCGCGACCCAGGACGCCGGCGCGGCGCCCGGCGTCCTGTTCCAGGTGCCGGAGAAGACCCCGCGCAAGCGCGCCGCCCGCAAGAAGGCCGCGCCCGCCGAGCAGCCCGCCGAGCAGCCCGCCGAGCAGCCCGCCGAGGACGAGGCCCCGGTCGAGGAGAGCGCGGCCGAGGAGCCCACCGAGCAGGAGCCCACCGAGCAGGAGGGCGAAGGGGACGGCGAGGGCGAGGCCACCCCGGCCCGTCGTCGTCGCCGGCGTGGCGGTCGCCGCCGCCGCAAGTCCGGCGACGCCACCGCCGAGGGAGGCGAGGAGGGCGAGGAGGACACCGAGGAGGAGTCCGAGAGCGGCGAGGAGCAGCCCGCCGAGTCCACCTCCTCGCGTCGTCGCCGCCGCCGTCGCCGCGCCGGCGAATCCGGCGGCGAGAACTCCGACGACCCGGAGAACACCGTCACCAAGGTGCGCGAGTCGCGCCCGCTGGAGCAGCAGATCACCGCCGTCTCGGGCTCCACCCGGCTGGAGGCCAAGAAGCAGCGCCGCCGTGAGGGCCGCGAGGCCGGCCGTCGCCGGGCGCCGATCGTGAGCGAGGCCGAGTTTCTGGCCCGGCGCGAGTCGGTCGAGCGCGTCATGGTCATCCGCCAGCGTGAGGACCTCACCCAGATCGGCGTGCTCGAGGACAAGGTCCTGGTGGAGCACTACGTTGCTCGCGAGTCGCAGACCAGCCTGATCGGCAACATCTACCTCGGCCGGGTGCAGAACGTGCTGCCCAGCATGGAGGCGGCGTTCGTCGACATCGGCAAGGGCCGCAACGCGGTCCTCTACGCCGGCGAGGTCAACTGGGCCTCACTGGGCTGGAAGGAGGGTCAGCCGCGCAAGATCGAGTCGGTGCTGAGCTCGGGCCAGACCGTGCTCGTCCAGGTCACCAAGGACCCGATCGGCCACAAGGGCGCCCGGCTCACCAGCCAGATCTCGCTCGCCGGCCGCTTCCTGGTCTACGTGCCCGACGGCACCACCAGCGGCATCTCCCGCAAGCTGCCCGACACCGAGCGCAACCGGCTCAAGACGCTGCTCAAGGAGATCGTCCCCGACACCGCCGGCGTGATCGTGCGCACGGCTGCGGAGGGGGCCTCCGAGGAGGAGTTGACCCGCGACGTCGAGCGGCTCAAGGCCCGCTGGGAGGACATCGAGGCCAAGGCCAAGGGCAATGCCCCGCAGCTCCTGTACGGCGAGCCCGACCTCACCCTCAAGGTCGTGCGCGACCTGTTCACCGAGGACTTCAGCAAGCTGGTCATCCAGGGCGAGGACGCCTGGGACACCGTCCAGGGGTACGTCGCCCACGTGGCTCCCGACCTCGAGGAGCGGCTGGAGCGGTTCGTGCCCGGCGAGGACGGCCGCGACGTCTTCTCGACGTACCGGATCGACGAGCAGATCGCCAAGGGCCTCGACCGCAAGGTGTGGCTGCCCTCCGGCGGGTCGCTGATCATCGACCGCACCGAGGCGATGACCGTCATCGACGTCAACACCGGCAAGTTCACCGGTTCGGGCGGCAACCTCGAGGAGACCGTCACCAAGAACAACCTGGAGGCGGCCGAGGAGATCGTGCGCCAGCTGCGGTTGCGCGACATCGGCGGCATCATCGTGGTCGACTTCATCGACATGGTGCTGGAGTCCAACCGCGACCTGGTGCTGCGCCGCCTGGTCGAGTGCCTGGGCCGCGACCGGACCCGCCACCAGGTCGCCGAGGTCACCTCGCTGGGCCTGGTCCAGATGACCCGCAAGCGGATCGGCACCGGTCTGCTGGAGGCGTTCTCCGAGACCTGCACGCACTGTCACGGCCGCGGCATCGTGATCCACGACCACCCGGTCGAGGAGGGCAAGAGCTCCGGCGTCGCGCCCGACGAGCCGCGCCGGGGCCGACGCCGCGGTGGCCGTGGCAGGAACGCCGCCGCCCAGGACACGGCCACCGGCCCGTCGCCGGAGTCGACGGAGACCGAGACCCCGCGTACGCCGACCCCCGCCGAGTTCGCCGCGATGGCCCGCCATCACGACGAGGAAGCGCCGGGCGAGGACGCCGCCGAGGCCCTGGACGCGGTCGAGGTCGAGGCCAGCGACGCCGTCGAGGCGCCGGAGCCGGCCGAGGCTGCCACCGTGGACGAGTTCAGCGTGGAGGAGCTCACCCCGGAGCCGGCCGAGCCCAGCGAGCCGTCCGCCGAGCCCGAGCCCCAGACCGAGGCGCCCACCGTCACCGTGGTCACCCGCCCCCGCGGCCGCCGTGGCGCCAGCCGGCCGGCCGGCGCCACCGCGGAGGTCGCGGCACCGGCCGCTGCCATCGTGGTCGAGGCCCCCGTCGTACCGGACGGGGAGGCGGCGCCGACGCCGGAGCCGCCGAAGGTGATCACCCGCACCCGGCGCGGGGCCAGCAGGTCGGTGACGACGCCCGCGCCGTCGGACGAGAGCGCTGAGCACGCGGGGCAGGAGCCGGGCGAGCACGACGAGCACCCGGTCGAGCACGTCCCGGTCAAGAAGAAGGGGCCGCGCAAGCGCTGAGCATCGGCGTTTTGCGCCCCGCTGAGCGCATCCGTAGTATTGAACCTCGGCGTGCGTAGGCGCGCTCGACGGCTGGCATCCCTCCTTCATCGCGGAGGACGAGGCGTGCCGCCGACCAGGTTTTGAGTTCGTAAGCAGAAGGAGACCGCGGTGTACGCGATCGTGAAGGCTGGCAGCACCCAGCAGAAGGTCGCCGTCGGCGACGTCATCGAGATCGACCGCGTCGACGGCGAGGCCGGCAGCTCGCTGACCCTCCCGGTCGTGCTCGTGGTCGACGGCGAGAAGGTCACCTCGACCGGCCTGGACAAGGCGTCGGTCAGCGCTGAGGTCGTCGGCGCCGCCAAGGGTCCGAAGATCATCATCCAGAAGTACAAGAACAAGACCGGCTACAAGAAGCGCCAGGGTCACCGGCAGAAGTACACCCAGGTCAAGGTCACCGCGATCAACGCCTGAGCGTCGATCACTCTCCCCTGAAGGACTGAAGAGATGGCACACAAGAAGGGTGCGGCGTCCACCAAGAACGGCCGCGACTCGAACTCCCAGCGCCTCGGCGTGAAGCGGTACGGCGGCCAGCTGGTCAACGCCGGTGAGATCATCGTCCGCCAGCGCGGCACCCACTTCCACCCGGGTGCCGGCGTCGGTCGCGGTGGCGACGACACCCTGTTCGCGCTGCAGGCCGGCGCGGTCGAGTTCGGCACCCGCCGTGGCCGCCGCGTGGTCAACATCGTTCCGCAGGCCTGACCTCGAGTCGGGACTTTTGCACGATTGAGTCGGGAGTTTCGGCCGATGGGCCGAGACTCCCGATCGTCATTTTGCGCACGATTCCCCGACTCACACGTGAAATTTCCCCTATTCAACGGAGGCTGCCATGGCTGTGCCCACCTTCGTCGACCGCGTGACGCTGCATGTCAGCGCCGGGCGCGGTGGGCACGGTGTCGCCTCCGTGCATCGTGAGAAGTTCAAGCCGCTCGGCGGCCCCGACGGCGGCAACGGCGGCCCCGGTGGATCGGTCATCCTGCGCGTCGACCCCGACGTCACCACCCTGATCGACTACCACCACAGCCCCAAGCGCAAGGCCGGCAACGGCGGCCAGGGCGCGGGCGGCCTGCGCAACGGCGCGCACGGAGAGGACCTGGTGCTGCCGGTCCCCGACGGCACCGTCGTCACCGACATGGCCGGCAACGTGCTCGCCGACCTGGTCGGCCCCGGCACCGAGCTGGTCGTCGCCGAGGGCGGCCGCGGCGGACTCGGCAACGCCGCCCTTGCCAGCAGCAAGCGCAAGGCTCCCGGCTTCGCGCTGCTCGGCGAGCCGGGGGAGGAGCGCCAGATCGGGCTGGAGCTCAAGGTCGTCGCCGACATCGGCCTGGTCGGCTTCCCCAGCGCCGGCAAGTCGAGCCTGATCGCCTCGATCTCCCGGGCGCGGCCCAAGATCGCCGACTACCCGTTCACCACGCTGGTGCCCAATCTCGGCGTGGTGCGCGCAGGCGACGTCACGTTCACCGTCGCGGACGTGCCCGGCCTGATCGAGGGCGCCGCCGAGGGGCGCGGGCTGGGGCATGAGTTCCTGCGCCACATCGAACGCTGCGCCGCGCTGGTGCACGTGGTCGACACCGCCAGCATCGAGCCGGGCCGCAACCCGGTGGACGACCTGGCCGTCATCGAAGGCGAGCTGGCCCGCCACGGCGGCCTGGAGGACCGGCCCCGGCTGGTGGCGCTCAACAAGGTCGACGTCCCCGACGGGCGCGACCTGGCCGACATCACCCGCGCCGACATCGAGGCCCAGGGCTACCGCGTCTTCGAGATCTCCGCGGCCTCCGGCGAGGGCACCCGCGAGCTGGTCTTCGCGATGGCCGAGCTGGTCGCCGCCTCACGTCAGGAGCGGCCCGCCGTCGTACCCCAGCGGATTGTGCTACGCCCGCACGAGGGCAAGGGCGGCAAGGAGTTCACCATCACCCGGACGCAGGACGGGTACGTCGTGCGCGGCGCCAAGCCCGAGCGCTGGGTCCGCCAGACCGACTTCTCCAACGAGGAGGCGGTGGGCTTCCTCGCCGACCGGCTCAACCGGCTCGGCGTCGAGGTCGAGCTGGTCAGGCTGGGGGCCGAGGAGGGCGACACCGTCATCATCGGCCCGGCAGAGAACGCCGTCGTCTTCGACTTCCGGCCCTCCATCGAGACCGGTGCCGAGATGCTCGGCCGGCGTGGCGAGGACCAGCGCTTCTACGAGGAGCGGCCCGCCGCCAGCCGCCGCCGGGCGATCCAGGAGGGGATGGCCGACCGCGCCGAGGGCGAGACCCGGGCCGACGTCGCCCGCCGGCTCGACGCCGGCCCGGTGTCCTACCAGATCGGCTCGGACGAGGACCCCGACTGGGCCGCCTACGACGACACCGAGACCGAGAGCGCCGAGGACGAGTGATGCGCCAGGACGTCCTCGACGCCCACCGGATCGTGGTCAAGGTGGGCTCCTCCTCGCTGACCACCGTCGACGGCGGGATCGACCCGGCGCGGCTCGCCGCGCTGGTCGACGTACTCGCCGCGGTGCGGGCGCGCGGGGCCGAGGTCGTGCTGGTCTCCTCCGGCGCGATCGCGGCCGGGCTGGCACCGCTCGGCCTCCCTCGGCGCCCGCGGGCACTGGCGGCGCAGCAGGCGGCGGCGTCCGTCGGTCAGGGGCTGCTGGTGCACAGCTACACCGAGGAGCTGCGTCGGCACGGTCTCATCGCCGGGCAGGTGCTGCTCACCGTCGACGACGTGACCCGGCGCAGCCACTACCGCAACGCGTCCCAGACATTCACCACGCTGCTCGAGCTGGGCGTGCTGCCGATCGTCAACGAGAACGACACCGTGGCCACCTCCGAGATCAGGTTCGGCGACAACGACCGGTTGGCCGCGCTGGTGGCGCACCTGGTCCACGCCGACCTGCTGGTCCTGCTCAGCGATGTCGAGGGCCTGTACGACGCGCCGCCGTCCCACCAGGGTGCGAAGCTGATCGGCGAGGTCGACTCGCTCGCGGACCTGGCCCACGTCATCGTCGGTAAGGCCGGCTCGGCGGGCGTCGGGACCGGCGGGATGGTCACCAAGCTGGAGGCGGCCCGGATCGCCGTCGAGGCCGGCATCCCGGTGGTGCTCACCTCGGCCTCGCTCGCCGGCGAGGCGCTGGCCGGGAAGGACGCCGGCACGCTCTTCAAGGCGACCGGACGGCGCCGGCCCAGCCGGCTGCTGTGGCTCAAGCACGCCACCGAGCCGCTCGGCTCGATCGCGCTGGACGCGGGCGCCGTGCGCGCCGTGGTCGAGCGCCGCGCCTCGCTGCTGGCGGCCGGAATCACCGGCTGCGCCGGCGGGTTCCACGCCGGCGACCCGGTCGACCTGGTCAGCCCCGACGGCGTCGCGGTGGCACGCGGGCTGGTCAACTTCGACGCCGACGAGCTGCCCCGGCTGCTGGGCCGCAACTCCCACGACCTCGAGGCCGAGCTCGGGTCGTCGTACGCGCGCGAGGTCATCCACCGCGACGACATGGTGCTGCTGTAGCGCTGGCCAAGATGAACACTTGGCAAACTGACCGCCCCGAATTCGTGTCGCGGCCTTGAACAAGGGCACTCTCGTGCCGTGAGCGCAGAGACCCTCGCACTGCTGCTGGTCATCGTGACCGCACTGGGATTCGACTTCACCAACGGGTTCCACGACACCGGGAACGCGATGGCCGCCTCGATCGCCACGGGGGCGCTCAGGCCGCGGGTCGCGGTGGCGCTCTCGGCGGTGATGAACCTGCTCGGGGCGTTCCTGTCCGTCGCCGTCGCACTGACGGTCACCAACGCGGTGGTCAAGACCTTCGACAGCAATGCCACGTCGGCCGGGCATGCCCTGACGGTGCCCGGCGACGAGCTGCTCGCCATCGTGCTCGCCGGGCTGATCGGCGGGATCGTGTGGAATCTGCTGACCTGGCTTCTCGGTCTGCCCTCCAGCTCCTCGCACGCGCTGCTGGGCGGCCTGGTCGGGGCCACCATCGTCAGCCGCGGCTGGGAGGGCGTGAACTGGGTCGGCGACGGCACCAAGCTCGACGGGGTGGTCGGGAAGATCCTGCTGCCCGGGGTGGCCAGTCCGGTCGTGGCCGCCGTCGTGGCCGGTCTGGGCACCTTCGCCGTGTTCCGGATCGTCGCCGGGATCGCGCTCCACCGGCTGAACCGCGGCTTCCGCTGGGGCCAGGTCGGCACCGCCTCGCTGGTCAGCCTGGCGCATGGCACCAACGACGCGCAGAAGACGATGGGCGTGATCACGCTGGCGTTGATCGCGACCGGACACTGGGATCACCTGGACTCGATCCCGCTGTGGGTCAAGGCGGTCTGCGCGGTCGCGATCGCGCTGGGCACCTACATCGGTGGCTGGCGGATCATCCGCACCCTCGGCAAGGGCCTGGTCGACATCGAGCCGCGCCAAGGCGTCGCCGCCGACGCCTCCACGGCCGCCGTCATCCTCGCCTCCAGCCACCTCGGCTTCGCGCTCTCGACCACCCACGTGGCCAGTGGCTCCATCGTCGGCACCGGGCTCGGAAAGCCCGGTGCCAGCGTGCGCTGGGCCACCGCGCGGCGGATGGTCGGCGGGTGGCTGCTGACGGTGCCGGCCGCGGCGATCGTCGGCGGCGCGATGTGGATCGTCGGGCATCTCTTCGGCCTGGCCGCGGGATCCGTCGTCGAGTTCCTCGTCCTGCTCGCGGTCGCGGGGTACCTCGTCGCGCGCTCGCGCCGGGAGGCGGTCGGCGCGCACAACGTCACCGACGCGTGGGAGGACGACCAGCCCTTGCCGTTGCCGGTGCCCAACGTCCCCGTCGACCTGGTCCAGGAGGTCGTCCCGTGAGCGGCGCGTTCGTCCACGACGTCCGCCTGGCCCTCGACGCCATCTGGAAGGTGCTGCTGGCCAGCGTGCTCCTCGGCGCCGGGCTGCCGGCGGTCTTCGCGCTGGCGATCCGGTCCCTGGCCGGCGGCCGGCTGGTGGTCGGCCGAGTGGTCGCCGGCGTACTGCTGCTGGTCGTGGCCTATGGCGTGGCATCGGGTCTGCTGTTCATCGTCGCCAGCGGGCAGGGCAAGGACATCTCGTTCGCCCACGTGATCCCAGTGATCTCCTCACCGTCGTGAGCGAACAGCAGCTGAACGCTCGCCGAACTCAACCGCGTGGATCTGTCGCGGCACGCTGGGGGCAGGTCACGCTCGTCGGGTGAGCGCAGAGACCTTGATCCTGGCGCTGGTCGTGGTGACCGCGCTGGGCTTCGACTTCACCAACGGGTTCCACGACACCGGCAATGCCATGGCGACCTCGATCGCCACCGGGGCGTTGAAGCCGAGGGTCGCGGTGGCGCTGTCCGCGGTGCTGAACCTCGCCGGGGCGTTCCTGTCCGTCGCCGTCGCCTTGACGGTGACCAACGCGGTCGTGCACATCCAGCAGAAGGACGGTACGCCGAGTCCGTCGCTGACCGCCGACGGCGGGCAGCAGCTGTTGATGCTGGTGCTGGGCGGTCTGATCGGCGCGATCGTGTGGAACCTGCTGACCTGGCTGCTGGGGCTGCCGTCGAGCTCCTCGCACGCCCTGTTCGGCGGACTGATCGGGGCGGCGATCGCCGCGCTGGGCTGGCACGGCGTGAACTGGGTGGGCGACGGCACCAAGCTCGGCGGCGTCGTCGGGAAGGTGATCCTGCCGGCCGTGCTGTCGCCGGTCGTCGCCTGCATCGTCGCGGCGGCGGGGACGTGGATGGTCTACCGGATCGTGCTCGGTGTCGCCGCACGGTTCACCGACAACGGGTTCCGCTGGGGTCAGATCGGCACCGCCTCGCTGGTCAGCCTGGCGCACGGCACCAGCGACGCTCAGAAGACGATGGGCGTCATCACGCTGGCGCTGATCGCCAGCGGGCACTGGCACTCCACGACCTCGATCCCGGTCTGGGTGAAGCTCGCCTGCGCGCTCGCGATCGCCACCGGGACCTATCTGGGCGGATGGCGGATCATCCGGACCCTGGGCAAGGGCCTGGTCGAGATCGAGCCGCCGCAGGGGATGGCCGCGGAGGCCTCCTCGGCCGCGGTCATCCTGGCCTCGAGCCACCTGGGCTTTGCGCTCTCGACCACCCACGTGGCCACCGGCTCGATCCTGGGCACCGGGCTCGGCAAGCCGGGCGCCGAGGTCCGCTGGGCCGTCGCCGGCCGGATGGTGATGGGCTGGCTGTTGACGCTGCCGGCGGCGGCGATCGTCGGTGCGGCGATGTACGGCATCGGGCATGTGTGCGGCGACGTCGGCGGCCCGGTGGTCGACGTCGCGATCATGCTCGGGCTCGCGGGCTACATCTACCTGCGTTCGCGTCGCAGCGCGGTCGGTGCCCACAACGTCAACGACGAGTGGGAGGGCATGCCGGCGTCTGGAGCCGCGGTCTCGGCGCCGGAGCTCACCAGCGGAGGTGTCGCATGAACGCGCTCGGCCACGACGTCCGGTTCACGCTGGAGGCGATCTGGAAGGTGCTGTTGGTCAGCGTCATCCTCGGAGCGGGCCTGCCCGCGATCTTCGCGCTCGGCATCCGCTCGCTCGCCTGGGGTACGCCGGCCGAGGGGTCGGCCCGTCACGACGGCACCGCCGCGATGGGCGCGAGCAGCGCCGCCGGTCGAGTGGTCGCGGGGATGCTGTTCCTCGTCGTGCTCTACTGCGTCGCGGCGGCGATCGTCTTCATCATCGCCACGGGCAAGGGCGACGACATCTCCTTCGCCCACGTCATCCCGACCATCAAGACGAAGGGCTGAGCATGGCCAAGGGCGTCTCCCGCATCCTCGAGTGGCTCCGAGCCGGCTACCCCGACGGCATCCCGCCACACGACTACCCGCCGGTCCTGGGGGTCTTGCGCCGGTCCTTGACCGAGACCGACATCGAGGAGATCGCCGACGAGCTCGCGCTGCAGTCGATCTCCAACGGCGCCGAGCCGGTGACCGCCGACCAGGTGCGGGCGATGGTGCGCGAGCACGCCTTCCAGTCGTGCACCGCGGACGACATGGCGCGGGTGAGCGCGCAGCTGGCCCGCGGCGGCTGGCCGCTCTCGGCCGACCTCCAGGACTGAGGCACCTAGTCTCCGACGGCCCGCTTGCCGCGCTGCACGATCAGTGGGTCGGGCTCGCCGACCACGGTCTCGTCCTTGCCGTCGTAGTCGAACTGGGACAGGAAGTAGCGCATCGCGCCGAGCCGGGCGCGTTTCTTGTCGTTGGACTTGATCGTGATCCACGGTGCCGTCTTGGTGTCGGTACGGCGGAACATCTCCTCCTTGGCCTCGGTATAGGCCTCCCACTTGTCCAGTGACTCCAGGTCCATCGGGGAGAGCTTCCACTGCCGGACCGGGTCGATCTGGCGGATGATGAACCGGGTGCGCTGCTCGGACTGGGTGACCGAGAACCAGAACTTCGTCACCGAGATGCCCGACTCCACCAGCATCCGCTCGAAGCGCGGCGCCTGGTCCATGAACGTCTCGTACTCCTCGTCGGAGCAGAAGCCCATCACCCGCTCGACGCCGGCGCGGTTGTACCAGGAGCGGTCGAACAGGACGAGCTCGCCGGCCGCCGGGAGGTGGGCGACGTAGCGCTGGAAGTACCACTGCGTCTGCTCGCGCTCGGTCGGCTTCACCAGTGCGACGGTGCGCGCATAGCGCGGGTTGAGGTGCTCCATGAACCGCTTGATGGTGCCGCCCTTGCCGGCGGCGTCGCGGCCCTCGAACAGCACGACGTGCCGGTGGCCGGTGCGCTGCTGCCAGTTCTGGAACTTGATCAGCTCGACCTGGAGGTCGTACTTCTGCACGTCGTACGCCGTCCGGTCGAGCCGTTCCTCGTAGGGATAGTTCTCCCGCCAGGTGTCGACCGCGCGGCCCTGTGGGTCGATCAGGATCGGGTCGTCGTCGTGGTCCTCGCCGATGGTGTGCCCGTCGGTCTGGAGGCGGTCGATGTAGGCACGCAGATCCTCGATCATGGCTCGCACGCTATGCCCGGTGGTTGAACGGCTGGTTACGGCGGCTCGCGGACCGCGCCGTAGGCTGGGACCGCCATGAGCCGCCCTGAGCAGAGGACCGTCTACCTCGACCACGCCGCCACCACGCCGATGGTGCCCGCGGCGGTGGCGGCCATGACCGCACAGCTGGGCGAGGTCGGCAACGCCTCGTCACTGCACGCCTCCGGACGGCGGGCGCGCCGGGTCGTGGAGGAGTCCCGCGAGACGATCGCCTCCGTGCTCGGCTGCCGCCCCGGCGAGGTGGTCTTCACCTCCGGTGGCACCGAGGCCGACAATCTGGCGCTCAAGGGCGTCTACTGGTCGCGCCGCGCCGCGGATCCCGGCCGCGTGCGGGTGCTGAGCACGGGCGTGGAGCACCACGCGGTGCTCGACCCGCTGCACTGGCTCGCCACGACCGAGGGCGCCGGCGTCGAGCTGCTCCCGGTCGACCGCGACGGTCGGCTCGTCGTCGACGCGCTGCGCGCGGCCCTGGAGCGGGACCCGTCCTCGGTCGCGCTGATCAGCGTGATGTGGGCCAACAACGAGGTCGGCACGCTCCAGCCGATCGCCGAGGTGGTCGAGCTGGCGGGCGAGTACGGCGTCCCGGTGCACACCGATGCCGTCCAGGCGGTCGGCGCCGTCCCGGTCGACTTCGCGGCCGCGGGTGTGGACGCGCTGACGCTGACCGGCCACAAGGTCGGTGGACCGTACGGCGTCGGCGCGCTGCTGGTCCGTCGCGAGCTGGGTGTGACCGCGCTGCTGCACGGCGGCGGCCAGGAGCGTGACATCCGCAGCGGCACCATCGACGTCCCGGCGATCGCGGGGTTCGCCGCCGCCGTCGAGCTCGCCGTCAAGGAGCAGGCGACGTACGCCGCCCGGGTCGGCGCCCTGCGCGACCGGCTGGTCCGGGGTGTGCTGGCCGCCGTGCCCGACGCCGAGCTGACCGGCTCGCCGGACCAGCGGCTGCCCGGCAACGCGCACTTCTCCTTCCCCGGCTGCGAGGGCGACTCGCTGCTGATGCTCCTGGACGCGCGCGGCATCGAGTGCTCGACCGGGTCGGCCTGCTCGGCCGGCGTACCCCAGCCCTCACACGTGCTGCTCGCCATGGGCCGCTCGGAGGCCGAGGCCCGCGGCTCGCTGCGGTTCTCGCTGGGGCACACCTCCACCGAGGCCGATGTCGACGCGCTCATCGAGGCGATCGGGCCCTGCGTCGAGCGCGCCAGGGCCGCTCGGGCATGAGGGTCATCGCCGCCATGTCCGGCGGCGTCGACTCGGCGGTCGCCGCGGCGCGCGCCGTCGAGGCCGGACACGACGTCACCGGGATCCACCTGGCGCTCGCGCGCAACCCGGCGTCGTACCGCTCCGGCGCTCGCGGCTGCTGCACCATCGAGGACGCCAACGACGCGCGCCGCGCCGCCGACGTGATCGGCATCCCGTTCTATGTCTGGGACCTCTCCGAGCGGTTCCACGAGGACGTGGTCGAGGACTTCATGGACGAGTACGCCGCCGGCCGGACGCCGAATCCGTGCCTGCGCTGCAACGAGCGGATCAAGTTCGCCGCGGTGCTCGACCGGGCGCTGGGGCTGGGCTTCGACGCGGTCGCGACCGGACACTACGCCGTGCTGCGGACCGGCGCCGAGGGCGTCGAGCTGCACCGCTCCGTCGACGCGGCCAAGGACCAGTCCTACGTGCTCGGCGTGCTCACCCAGGACCAGCTGCGGCACTCGCTCTTCCCGCTCGGCGACACGCCCAAGCCGCTGGTCCGCGCCGAGGCCGCCCGGCGCGGGCTGTTGGTGGCGGACAAGCCGGACAGCCACGACATCTGCTTCGTCGCCGACGGCGACAACGCCGGCTGGCTGCGCGAGAAGCTGGGGAACCGGCTGCCGAACACCGGCGGGGCGATCGTCGACGAGAGCGGCGCCGTGGTCGGCGAGCACGAGGGCACGGTCGGGTTCACCATCGGGCAGCGGCGCGGGCTGCGGCTCGGGGTGCCGGCGGCGGACGGGAGGCCACGGTTCGTGCTCGACATCGAGCCGGTCTCGGGGACCGTCACGGTCGGGCCGCGCGAACATCTCGCGGTCACCGGGATCAGCGGCATCAAGCCGCGCTGGTGCGGCGCCGCGCCGACGGCGCTCGAGGGCACCGTCCAGTTGCGTGCCCACGGGGGTGAGCACCGCTGCCGGGTCACGGTCGGTGAGACGGTCGAGATCGAGCTGCTGGACCCGGCGTACGGGATCGCGCCGGGGCAGGCGGCGGTCATCTACGACGGGACCCGCGTGGTCGGCTCGGCCACCATCGCCTCGACCCGGCGGGCCGCGGCATGACCACGCTCGCGACCGGGATCGGGTCGCTGCCGGGGGAGTCGTTCCCGGAGGCGGCCCGGATCGTGCTCGGCGAGCTGCCCGAGCTGCCGCATCTGCCCGAGGTGCCGGGCCGCGGCGTCGGCGCGGACATGGTCGGCCGGGCGCTGGCCGTCGTCGACGGGTTGGACGCCGACCTGCAGCCGGCCGGGTGGCGGCTGACCGGGTCCTCCGGCTCGCCCGGTGCGGACCAGCGTCGGGCGCGCTCGCTGCTGGGCCAGGACCTCGACGTGATGGAGGAGCTGGCCCACGGCTACCAGGGGGCGTTCAAGGTGCAGATCGCCGGGCCGTGGACGCTCGCCGCCACCGTGGAGCGGCCGCGCGGCGACCGGCTGCTGGCGGATCACGGGGCCCGTCGCGAACTCGCCCAGGCGCTGGCCGAGGGCGTGCGCACCCACGTGCGGGACGTACGCCGCCGGCTGCGCGACGTGACCCGCCTGGTCGTGCAGGTCGACGAGCCGGCGCTGGCGGCCGTGCTGGCCGGGCGGGTGCCGACCGCGAGCGGCTACGGGCGACACCGCAGCATCGACCGGCCGGAGGCTTCCCAGGCGCTGGCCTGGGTGCTCGGGGCGATCGCGGAGGAGGGCGCCGAGCCGTGGGTGCACAGTTGCGCGCCGGACACGCCGCTGGACCTGCTGCGGGGTGCGGGCGCCCGCGGGCTCGCCGTCGACCTGGCGCAGCTGGGCGCCCGCGACCACGACCAGCTTGCCGAGGCGTTGGAGGCGGGCGAGACCGTGGCGCTGGGCGTCGTACCGACGCACGAGGAGGACCTCTCGGACCGGACCGTCACCGAGCGGGTGCTGCGGTGGTGCGACATGGTCGGTCTGGACCCGCACGAGGTGGCCCTGGTCGTCACTCCGGCCTGCGGCCTGGCCGGAGCGAGCGCGGTGTGGGCGCGGCGGGCGATGACGCTGGTGCGCACCAGCGCCGCATCGCTGTCCGACTAGTCGGGTACCAGGCGCGCATGAGCTACCTGACCGGCAAGCGGGTCGCCATCATCGCGACCGACTTCTTCGAGGAACCCGAGCTGACCGAGCCCCGAGACCGGCTGCGCGAGAGTGGGGCCGAGGTGAAGGTCTACGCGAACAAGGCGGAGCCGATCCAGGCCATGAAGGGCGACACCGAGCCGACTCGGAAGGTGGAGGTCGACGGCACCTTCGACGACGTCGACCTCGAGGAGACCGACGTGCTCGTGGTGCCCGGCGGCACCGTGAACGCCGACCGGATCCGGATGGAGCCGAAGGCGCAGGACCTGGTCCGGGCGTTCGACCGGGCCGGCAAGCCGCTGGCGCTGATCTGCCACGGGCCCTGGCTGCTGGTCTCGGCCGGCTGCGCCGCCGGCCGGCGGCTGACCAGCTGGCCCAGCCTCGCCGACGACCTCCGCAACGCCGGTGCCACCTGGGTCGACGAGGAGGTCGTGGTCGACCGCAACCTGGTCACCAGACGCAAGCCCGACGACCTGCCGGCGTTCGTCGGAGCGATCGAGCGGCAGCTGACCGGCGCCTCCGCCTGAGCCGCCACAACGCCGAGCGGGCGCGGATCACCTCGATCCGCGCCCGCTCGCCGTACTGCTGGATGGATCAGCCCACGTGGACACCCTCGGGGCCGTCGGTGGCCAGTTCCTGGTGCTTCACGTTGAGGAAGATCCAGATGATCGCCGAGCCGACGATCGCCATCACCGAGCCGACCAGGAACGCCGTGGTGGCGCCGTGGGCGAAGACCTGGTGCTGGATCATGGCGAGCACGTCCGGCGACGGCTTGCCCTGACCGGCGGCCGAGGCCTTGGCGGTGATCGAGCTGGTGTCGCTGGTCATCACGTGCGTGGCCACGGTGGAGAGGATCGCCAGGCCGAGGGCGCCGCCGACCTGCTGCATGGTGTTGAGTACGCCCGAGCCGATGCCGGAGTCCTCGGGCCGTAGGTGGTGCACCGCGGTGAGCGTGACGGTCACGAACGTCAGGCCCATGCCGAACGACATGGTGACCACCCACGGGAAGACGTGACCCCAGTAGCTGCCGGCGACGTTGTGGATCGGCAGCGTGGTGTCGTGCGGGATGCGGGAGAAGCCCCACAGCGAGACGGCGGCGATCAGGGTGCCGATCCCGGCCAGGTAGCGCGGGTCGATCCGGTTGACCAGGTTGGAGGCCATCGTGGCCGCGAAGACCATGCCGACGCAGAAGGGCAGGAACGCGACACCGGTGTGCAGCGGGCTGTAGCCCTTGACCAGTTGGACGTACTGCGAGAGGTAGAAGAACATCGCGAACATCGCCGCGGGCAGCAGCATCATCGCCACGAACGACGAGGCGCGGCTGCGGTGGGCGAAGACCCGGAACGGCAGCAGCGGGTGCTCCACCCGGCTCTCGATGACCGCGAAGATGCTCAGCAGCGCCACGCCGGCGATCAGGAAGGCGATGGTCTGACCGTCGCCCCAGCCGTCGCTGCCGGCGCGGGTGAGGCCGTAGACGACGGCGAGCAGGCCGCCGGTGCCGGTCAGGGCGCCGGGGACGTCGAGCCAGCCGGTGTGCCGCTCGGACTCGGCCAGCAGCATCGGGGCCACGATCGCCGCGATGATCCCGATCGGGACGTTGATCAGGAAGGTCAGCCGCCAGCCGTCGATGCCGAGCCCGAAGACGCCGTCCAGACCGGTCAGCCAGCCGCCCAGGATCAGGCCGACCGCCGCGCCGACACCGGACATCGCGGCGTACACAGCGAAGGCGCGGTTGCGCGCCGGGCCGGCCGGGAACGTCGTGGTGATCAGCGCGAGCGCCGAGGGGGCGGCCAGCGCCGCACCGGACCCCTGGACGCCGCGGGCGATGAGCAGGATGGCCTCGTTGCCGGCGATCCCGCCGACGAGCGAGGCGACGGCGAACAGGACCAGGCCGGCCATGAAGACCCGGCGGCGGCCGTAGAGGTCACCGAGTCGGCCGCCGAGGAGCAGCAGGCCGCCGAAGGTGAGCGAGTAGCCGGTGACGACCCAGGTCAGGGTCGCGGTGGAGAAGTGCAGGTCCTTCTGGATGAAGGGCAGGGCGATGTTGGCGATCGTCGAGTCGAGCACCACCATCAGCTGCGCGATGCAGATGAGCACGAGTGCCCATCCGAGGTGGCGCTGCCGACGGGGGGTGGTCTCCTCGACCGCCGCGATCTCGGTTGCGGTCATCGGGTTCAGTCCTTGGCTTCGTGGGCGGGATTCTGGATTGCTGCGGGGAGGATGATCTGGTCGATCACCCGGGTGATCAGGTCCTCGTCCGGGAGTTGCCCGAGGACGAAGACGCGGTGGAGTACGACGCCCGCCAGCGCGGGTTCGAGCAGATCGAGGTCGACGTCGGGACGCAGTTCGCCGCGCTCGCGAGCGCGTTCCCACACCGCCCGGGTGGCGGCGAGCTTCGGGCCGACCACGTCGCGGCGGAACGCCTCGGCGAAGTCGGGGTCGCGGGTGACGGCGGTGACCACCGCGCTGAAGATCGCCACCGTCTCCGGGTCGTTGAGCCCGCCCATGCCGCAGAACGCGGCCTGCAGGTCGGTGCGCAGGCTCCCGGTGTCGGGCACCGCGTCCTTCTCCTCGCTGTGCGGACCGTGCTGGCTGTGCAGTGCGTCGATGACCAGGCTGACCTTGTTGGTCCAGCGGCGGTAGAGCGTCGCCTTCGACGCCTTCGCCCGGGTGGCGACGGCGTCCATGGTGAGCCGGTCGTAGCCGACCTCGGCAAGGATCTGGAGCGTGGCGTCCAGGATCTCCTGCTCACGGTCGCCCGCGACGCGGGGGCGGTGGTGCAGGGCGCGGGCCAGGTTCACGGCGTGTCTTCCCTTGGTTTACCTCGATGAAACGAAACGGTTCCGTTTCACCTATGGAGAAGACAGTACGACGTCGTTTCATTCCGGCCAAATGGAATTTCTCTGATCTGTCTAGACCGGTTCCTCGACGGTCGTTCAGCGGCGCCGGTCGAGGCGGTCGCGCAGGGTCGCGTTCTCCGCCTCCAGGCTGAGGACCAGCTCGATCCCGGCGAGGTTGAGGCCGGCGCCGAGCAGCTCGGTGATGCGCCGCAGCCGGACGATGTCGGCCTCGCTGTAGAGCCGGGTGCCGCCGGTGGTGCGCTGGGGCTCGACCAGGCCGCGCTTCTCGTAGGCGCGCAGGTTCTGGATGCCGGTCCCGACCAGGTCGGCCGCGACCGAGATCGCGAAGAGTCCCTGCTCGTCCGTCATGGTCTTGCCTCCTGGTGTCCGTTGCGCTATAGAAAATATATAGCAGCCAACATAGATCGGCTGCACGAGAACCATCGGAGGTGAACGCATGTTGATGCGTACCGACCCCTTCCGCGACTTCGACCGGCTCGCCCAGCAGATCCTGGGCGTCGGCACCACCTCGCGTCCGGCGATCATGCCGATGGACGCGTGGCGCGAGGGCGACACGTTCGTGATCGAGTTCGACATGCCCGGCATCGCGCTGGACACGCTCGACCTCGACGTCGAGCGCAACGTGCTGACGGTGAAGGCCGAGCGCCCGGCTCGCAACGGCGACTGGGAGCCGCTCGCCTCGGAGCGCCCGCGGGGCCTGTTCAGCCGTCAGCTCGTGCTGGGCGACAACCTCGACCTCGACCACGTCGAGGCGTCGTACGACGCGGGCGTGCTGCAGCTGCGGATCCCGGTCGCGGAGAAGGCGCGCCCGCGCAAGATCGAGGTCAAGGGCGTCTCGTCGACGGCCGCGATCAGCGCGAAGCAGGAGCAGCCGGTCAGCTGATCTCTGGTGACCTCGGCTGGCACGGAACGCGTCACATCCTCGGTGGCGGCCTCGATCACGCATCGGGGCCGCCACCGGGTCGTTGGGTGGGTCGTTGGGTGGGTCGTCGGGCAGGTCCTCCGGTGGGTCATCGGGTGGGTCGTTGTCGGTGCCACACGGCAAGATGTGTTCCATGAGCGAGACGACGCCGGCCGACCTGCATGCGGAGCTGGCCGCCCGGATCGAGGCGGCCTCCGACGCCTACTACCGCGACGGCACCTCGCCGCTGAGCGACGCCGAGTACGACGCGCTGCTGCGCCAGCTCGGCGACCTGGAGGAGCAGTACCCCGCGCTCGTCTCCGCCGACAGCCCCACGCAGCGGGTGATGGGGCACGCCTACACCGACTTCGCGTCGTACGACCATCTGCAGCGGATGGAGAGCCTCGACAACGCCTTCTCCCTGGAGGAGGTGGCGGGATGGTACGACCGGGTCGTGCGCGACGCCGGCACTCACCCGGAGCTGCTGTGCGAGGTCAAGTTCGACGGGTTGGCGATCAACCTGCTCTACGAGGACGGTCGGCTGACCCGGGCGCTGACCCGCGGCGACGGGCGCACCGGCGAGGACGTCACGCCCAACGTGCGCACCATCGAGGGCGTGCCGCACCGGTTGACCGGCACCGCGGAGCATCCGGTGCCGAAGCTGATCGAGGTGCGTGGGGAGGTCTACCTGCCGACCGCCCGCTTCGAGGAGATCAATGCCGAGCAGGAGGCCGCCGGCAAGCCGCTGTACGCCAACGCCCGCAACACCGCGGCCGGCTCGCTGCGGCAGAAGGACCCGGCCATCACTGCCGCGCGCCGGCTCGCGATGGTCTGCCACGGTGTCGGCGCTCGGGACGGCTTCGAGCCGGTCTCGCAGTCGCAGGCGTACGCCGTGCTCGCCTCGTGGGGCCTGCCGATCTCGGACAAGGTGAAGGTGCTGCCCGACCTCGGGGCGGTGGAGGAGTACATCGCCTACTTTGCCGAGCACCGGCACGACCCCGAGGTGCTCAGCCACGAGATCGACGGCGTGGTGATCAAGGTCGACCAGGTCGGGCTTCAGCGCCGGCTCGGCTCGACCTCGCGCGCGCCGCGCTGGGCGATCGCGTACAAGTACCCGCCGGAGGAGGTCAACACCAAGCTCCTCGCTATCGAGGTCAACACCGGCCGGACGGGCCGGGTCACGCCGTACGGCGTGATGGAGCCGGTCAAGGTCGCCGGCTCGACGGTCGAGATGGCGACGCTGCACAACTTCTACGAGGTCGCCCGCAAGGACGTCCGCCCCGGCGACACGATCGTGCTGCGCAAGGCCGGCGACGTCATCCCCGAGATCCTCGGCCCGGTGCTCGCGCTGCGGCCGGAGGGGCTGCCGGAGTGGGTCCCGCCGACGGTGTGCCCGGCCTGCGGCACCGACCTGGTCGAGCAGAAGGCGGGGGACAAGGACCGACGCTGTCCCAACCACCGCTACTGCCGGGCCCAGGTCATCGAGCGGGTCAACCACGTCGCCGGGCGCGGCGCCTTCGACATCGAGGGGATGGGCTATGAGGCGTGCGTGGCCCTGCTCGAGTCGGGAGCGCTGCGCAACGAGGGCGACATCTTCGACCTCGACGCCGCCGCGCTGCTCTCCACGCCGCTCTTCACCCGCGCACCGAAGAAGGGAGAAGAGAGTCCGCAGCTGTCGGCCAACGGGGAGAAGCTGCTGGCCAACCTGCGTGAGCGTCTCGACGTGCCGCTGTGGCGGGTCCTGGTCGCCCTCTCCATCCGCCACGTCGGCCCCTCGGCGGCGCGCGCCATCGCCAGGGAGTTCGGGTCGATGGCGGCGCTGCGTGAGGTGGTCAGCGTGGCGGACGCGGCGGTCTCGACGGACATCGACCCCGACGCCGACGAGGCCACACCCGACCGCGGCGATGCCGGTGACGCCGTCGGCACCGCGTCGGCGGAGGCGCTCCAGGCGCGCGCCAGGCTCGCCGAGATCGACGGTGTCGGTGGCGTCATCGCGGACTCGCTGATCGCGTGGTTCCGTGAGGAGTGGCACGTCGAGATCGTGGAGAAGTGGGCCGCCGCCGGCGTGGTGATGGCCGACCAACGCGACGAGACGGTGGAGCGCACGCTCGAGGGCCTCACCGTGGTCGTCACCGGATCCCTGGAGCGCTTCTCTCGTGACTCCGCCAAGGAGGCCATCATCAGCCGCGGCGGCAAGGCGGCCGGCTCGGTGTCGAAGAAGACCGACTACGTCGTGGTCGGCGAGAACGCCGGCTCCAAGGCTGCCAAGGCCGAGGAGCTGGGCCTGCGCATCCTGGACGAGGAGGGCTTCGTCGCGCTGCTGGAGGGTGGGCCGGAAGCGGTATGAGTGCTCGCGGGGCGGGTCGTCGTCCGCGGAAGGACGCGTATCGACATGCCGGTCCGGGCGGTTGACGCTTGTGCTGAGCGGCCCGGTTGCATCCGGTCTAGACGCTTGTCCGTGAGCAACCCCAGATTCGTCGCGGCTGAATGCTTGTCCGGGGAGCGGCCCCGGGTTGTGCCCCGGCTGAGCGTTTGTCCACTGTGCTCGGCTACGTGGCGGCGTGAACAATCCTTCAGTCCGGGGTGGGCACGCCCGCGGGTCGGGACATTCGTTCGGCGCGGCCGGCCGCCCGCCGCAGGACGCCGCTGCCGCCACGCCGCGACACCGCTCACGCCGCGACACCGTCTCAGACGGATCAGCCGCCTACGACTCGTTGTCGTTCCCGCTGACCCGGATCGGCGCGTCGGGGGAGAGCCGGACCGGAGTGGCCTGACAGGCCAGGGTGTCGGGGTCGCAGCTTTGCACCGTCCGGTCGTCGACGATCAGCAGGCGGCCGGTGGCTGTCCAGCCGAAGGCGCCGTACCGGAGCGTCGGCGCGGCGGTCTGCGCCCCGGTGGCGAGGTCGTAGACACGGGCGGGCTGGCCGCGGTAGCTGCAGCCGCCCTTCTCGGTGCAGACCGCCGTCGGCACTGTCAGCACGTGGGTGCCGTCGGTGGACAGGTGGGGCCAGCTGTCGGAGCCCGCGTCGAAGGTGTGCAGGACCCGTCCGGAGGACAGGTCGACCGCCTCGCTGACGCCGGTGCGAACGGGCACGATGTCGCGGCCGGCCCGAACCTCGGGCATGTACGTCGGCACCGACGTGCGCTCGACCTCGCCGGAGCGCCAGTGCACGTCGAGGAGCGTGTCGTCGACCCCGACATACACGTGGTCGCCGGAGAGTGCGACCGGCGGCGCCACCCAGCCACCCCAGGTGAACGAGCCGGTGATCGGGATCGAGGTCGCCACCCGGCCGGTGCGCACGTCGCGAAGCACGACCGTCCAGTGGTGGGCGTCGCTGCCGGCCTTGGCGTAGGCGAGGTAGGGCAGCGACGGGTCAGTGCCGGGCACGCGGTCGCCGAGCGCGAGCCGGAAGTCCGTGACGCTGCCGTCGGAGTGGGCCAGCCAGTAGTTGGAGTCCGGCGCATCCGTGTACGCCGTCGCACCCACGCGCACGAGCATGCCGGCGGAGGTGTAGTAGATCGCCTTCACCTGACCGGGGACGTGGGCGATCGCTCCGCTGCCGAGGTGGACGGTGCCGCCCTGGGCGACGGCCCACTCGGTGGCGGCGGGCGCCGTGGCGGGGTCGAGGGCGCCCGTGCCCCGGTGGTGGGGCAGGGCCGCATACCCGCCCGCGGCGACCACGACGGCGACGGCGAGGATGCCGCCGAGGACGCCGGTCCG
>NZ_DASZUF010000150.1:0-33406 GCF_035547795.1 Nocardioides sp. | reverse complement strand
TACGTCGGCCGCACCTACATCGAGGTCCTGGACCGGCCGCTGTACTCGGTGTCGCTGGCCGCCCGCGGGAGCGTGGCCGATCGGTCAGCGCCGTGACGGGCGCCTCGACGACTGGACCCGTGCGCCCGTTATCCGGCTCTTCGTACCTCAGGTGGGTCTGACTGGGTCGAGTCCGCCGCCGATGAGGAGCATGCGTAGGCGGTAGTTGTCGCGGTTGCGGAAGCCGCGGGCGATGCGGCGGTGGAGCTCGATGAGGCCGTTGACTGCTTCCGTGCCGCCGTTGCTGGCGCGGCCGGTGTCGAAGTAGGCCAGGAACGCGGCACGCCACTGCTTCAGGGTGCGGCCGAGTCGTCGGATCTCGGGGATGGGACAGGTCGGGAAGGAGGCGAGGACCTTTTCGGCGATGCGGCGGCCCTCGGCCAGGTTCTCGGCTCGGTAGGCGGCGCGGAGTTGTTGGGCGGCCTGCCAGGCGATGTAGACCTCGTCGTGGCGCTCGTCCGCGGCGATGGCCTTGTCCAGACGGGCCTGCTGTTTGTCGGTGAGCCGCTCTTGGCCGCAGCGCAGGATCATCTGGATCCCGTAGAGCGGGTCGCCCTTGCGGCCACGATGCCCGTGGATGGTCTGCTGCACGCGGCGACGGACACCGTCGACGGCGTCGGCGCCGAGCTTGGTCACGTGGAAGGCGTCGAGCACGGCGACGGCGTCTTCGAGTTGGTCATCGATCGCGTTCTTGTAGCCGTGGAAAGGGTCCAGGGTCGCCACCGTGACGCCTGCGCGGAAGGCGTCGTTACGGGCCTTGAGCCAGTCGCTGTAGGCGGCACCCGTGCGGCCGGGGACGAGGTCGAGCAGCCGCGCCCGGACCCGTACTTGCTGGTCACGAGTGAGGTCGACCATCCCGGTCAGCATCTTCGGGCCCCGGCCACCGGCCTCGACGGGCTTCTCGGAGACGTGATGCCACACGTGTTCGTCGACCCCCAGGCTCTTCACGCCCTCGAAGCGGGCCTCGTCGGCAGCCAGTGCGTCGAGGAGGGGCTTGATCGAGGTCCACACCGTGCGCCACGCGGTGCCGAGCTGGCGGGCCAGACCGGCGACCGAGGCATGCTCGCGACGCAACTGGGCGATGGCCCACCAACACGCCCGCCTAGTCAACAGGGCCCGCGGTGCGGCGATCTGTTCGTTCTGCTCGGTGAACGTGCCCGCCGAGCAGCCCGGCTCTGCGCATCGCCAGGTCCGCTTGCGCCAGACCAGCTCGACGGGCCGCCCGAAGCAGGGCACGTCGACCAACCGGACGTCGCGTCGGCCGTGGCTGCGCGCGACCACACCACAGGCGCGGCAGGCCTCGACCCTCGCGGGCGACTCGACCACGACCCGCAAGAACGGCCCGCGTCTACCGTCGTGCTCGGTCACGTCGAGGACGTGGACGCCGTCCAGGCCGACGAGCAGATCACAGCGGGAGCAGTAGCAAGAATCAGAGCGCGCAGCAGCGCACGCCGTAGGCTGCGACACCGTCGAGGCCTTCCGGTCGGGATGCTTGGTCGCTCCAGATCTTGGAAGGCCTCGACCCCACTACCCGGTCAACTCACTCCGCGAGTCGCTCACACCCAGCCCCACCGCAGGTGCGAAGAGCCGGTTAATGGAATGTAAAGAGGCTCCCCGCTGAATGTCGGTAGGTCAGGTTCGCTGTGCGGCGCCAGGTTGCGGGGCAGGCGTGGCGACTCGGGTCGTACGGCAGCGATCTTCTTCGGGAGGTGTGCGGTGACGACCTCGTCCAGGGCTCACCATCCCGGGGCCGCGGCGCAGCAGGCCCGGCCCACCTCGCTGGTAGGGCAGCACGTCGATATCGGCGTGGCCTCACCACCGTCTACACACGTCGCGTTGCGTCCGCGGGCCGAGCATGAGTGACGCAGGCACAGCATCGGCTCATGCCGGCGTTGTAAGGTCCCCGCCATGTCCGGGCTCGACGACCTACTGCTTCCCGAGCGGAGTCGGATCGTCCACATCGGTCCGCACAAGACTGGGACGACTGCTATCCAGGGAGCATTCGCCGACGCTCGCGATCGACTCGGGGCATACGGCCTTCACTATCCCGGGCAGAAGTGGCAGGTCTATCGCCCGGCGCTGGCGCTGACGGGGTCGGCAGGTCATCGAGGCACTGGCGAGGTCGACCCGCGTGAGTGGGCCAACCTGGTCGAGGAGATCCGGTCGTACGGCGACGACCGCACGCTCATCAGCTCAGAATCCCTGGTCCATGCCTCCGCGGATCGGATTGCCAGGCTGCGGGACGATCTGGATCCCGAGCGCGTGCAGATCGTGCGGATGATCCGTCGCTACGACAAGGTGCTGCCGTCGATCTGGCAACAACATGTGGTCAACGGCTACGACAAGCCGTGGCCTCGCTATGTCGGATGGCCCCTCAACTCACCGACGGCGCAGTTCTGGCAGCGCTTCGGCTTCGCCAGCCTCACTCGTCAGTGGGCCGAGGTCGTTGGCCCTGACCGGGTCACGGTCGTGGTGGTCGACGAGTCGGATCGCGGTTGGCTGCTGCGGGTCATGGAGCGACTGACCGGCCTCCCCGACGGCTTCCTCAAGGTCGGCGACCACGCGCGCTACCAGAACCGCTCGCTGTCGTGGGCCGAGGCTGAGATGATCCGCCGAGCCAATCTGGAGTTCAACGCACGCGGCTGGTCCGACGCCGCGCTGCGGCACTACATCCGCTTCGGCGTGAAGGCGGCCCTCAAACCGTTCGAGACCGAGCACGCCGAGGGCAGGCCGCAGGTCTCCCCGGGCCGGTATGCCCAGCTTGAGGACATCACCCGTCGTGACTGGGACGAGCTCCAGGCGCTCGGGGTGCGAGTGGTCGGCGAACTCGACTGGCTGCTCCCACCGCGCCACGATGGGCCGCTCCCCGACGTCCCTACGGCGGCGGATCCCAGCGCCCAGGGGCCGCTGCTGCTGAGCGCTCCGAAGGTCATTGCGGCGGTCTCGATCGTCGCCAAGCGGGCCACGCTGTCGCATGCCCCCGCGCTTGGGAAGGCACCGGACCTGCGCGCTCCTCGTCCCAAGGCTCCGGCGATCGGGCCTGCTCGCTCGGCGGACCGTCGTCGCTGGTGGAGACGGGCACCTGCTCGGACGGTCGTGAGGCCACCTCTCGATCAGGCCCTTGCGGCGTGGGAGAAGCACCTCGCAGCAGGCGGGAGCGAGGATCTCATCGCCCTGCTGCCGTCGTTGTCGATCCAGATGCCTGCGGCTGACGAGGTCGTCATTGCCCACGGCTCGGCACGCTCGTATGACGAACTCCACGTCGTCCGCGAGCTGGTGCTACGTCGGGTGGGGTCAGCCGCCACCCTCATCGAATGGCTTCACGGGGCCGAGCCGGAGCCATCGTATGGCCTGCCTGAGGACGTGCGCCTGTGGGCCAACCAGCGTGCCGTCGAGATGCGGGCCGCGATTCTGCGCAACGGCACGAAGGTTGACGGGGACCTAGAGGCGCTGGATCCCCCACCTTCCGACTCGGCCGAGCCCCAGCTGCCGGCGGCCAGCGCGGGCCTGCTGCTGGCCGGCATGGTCGCCATAACTCAGCGAGTTGCCCGGCTGTGAGCCACGCCATAATCGCTGAGGTTCCGCGCCCGTGGCCCCGGGCGTACCGTGGAACCGCATCTGTCGTGAGCACACCGTCCGGTACCCACCCCGGCCTCCAGCAGTGGAGGTGGTCGGAGGGACTGGAACGAAAGGTCGCCCATGTTCCACCACCTCCGGGTGGGCGTCGTCGGCGCTGGACGCGTCGGCGCTGTCCTGGCCGCCGCCCTGCGGTCCGCGGGTCACGAGATCGTGGCCGTCGCCGGCGAGTCGGACGCCTCCCGCGGCCGCATCGCCGCGCTTCTCCCCGACGTGCCCGTCGCCAAGCCGACCGCCGTCGCCCGCGGCTGTGACGTCCTGCTGCTGACCGTCCCCGACGACATGCTCGACAACGTCGTCACCACGCTCGCCGACGCGGGCGCGCTGCGCGCGGGGCAGTACGTCGTGCACACCTCGGGCCGGCACGGCCTCGCCGTGCTCGCGCCCGCCGCGGCCCGGGGCGCGCGTCCGGTGGCGCTGCACGCGGCGATGACGTTCACCGGCACCGCCGTGGACCTCGAGCGTCTGGCCGGCTGTGTCTTCGGCCTGACCGCGGGCCCGTCGGATCGGGCGTTCGCCGAGTCGCTGGTCGCGGACCTGGGCGGTCGTGCGATGTGGGTGCCCGAGGAGATGCGTACGCTGTATCACGCCGGCCTGGCACACGGCGCCAACCACCTCGTCACGCTGGTGACCGAGGCGATGGAGATCCTCTCCGCGGCCGGCGCCACCGACCCGGCCGGCACGCTGCGGCCGCTGCTCACCGCCGCCCTCGACAACGCGCTGGAGCAAGGCGACGCCGCCCTGACCGGTCCGATCGTGCGCGGTGACGTGGGCACCGTGGCCGCCCATCTCGACGACCTGGTCGCGAACGCTCCGCAGAGCCTCGACTCCTACCTCGCGCTGGCGCGCGCCACCCTCGACCGGGCGCTGGCCGACGGCCGCCTGGTGCCGTTGCGCGCGCTCAAGCTCAGCCGGCTGCTCGAGCGCTACGCCGCGCCCCGTGCCACCCACGCCGCCCGCCGGGCCGGCCGATGACCGAGGTCGCCGGCACCCGCGCCGAGCTGGCCGCGCTGCTGAAGTCGGGCGGCCGGGTCGCCTTCGTGCCCACCATGGGCGCGCTGCACGAGGGCCACGCCTCGCTGATGCGGGTCGCGCGCGGCCAGGTCGGCGGTGAGGGCCGGCTGGTCGTCTCGATCTTCGTCAACCCGCTGCAGTTCGGCGCCGGCGAGGACCTGGACCGCTACCCGCGCACCCTCGAGGCCGACCTGGCGATCGCCGAGCGGGAGGGCGTGGACGTGGTGTTCGCACCCGGCGTGGACGAGGTCTATCCCGGCGGTGACCCGCAGGTCACCGTAGAGCCTGGCCCGCTCGCCGAGATCCTCGAGGGTGCGACCCGCCCCGGGCACTTCCGCGGCGTACTGACGGTGGTGGCCAAGCTCTTCGGCCTGGTCCGCCCCGACGTCGCCGTCTTCGGCGAGAAGGACTACCAGCAGCTGGCGCTCGTCCGCCGGATGGTCGCGGACCTGTGCATGGGCGTGGAGGTCGTGGGCGCGCCGACCCGGCGCGAGCCGGACGGTCTGGCGCTGTCCAGTCGCAACCGCTACCTCTCCGAGCAGGAGCGCGCGGTGGCGGCCACCCTCAGCCGTGCCCTGCGGGCCGCGCAGGAGCGGGTGGCGTACGGCGTCCCCGCGGCGCGCTGGGCGGCGATGAGGGTGCTGCAGGCCGAGCCCGGCCTCGACCTGGACTACCTCGCGCTGCGCTCCGCCGACCTCGGCGAGCTGCCCGACTACCCCGAGCCCGGCACCGAGGGCCGCATCCTCGTGGCCGCGAAGGTCGGCACGACCCGGCTCATCGACAACATGGAGCTGGTGATCGACTGATGCTGCGCACGATGATGAAGTCCAAGATCCACCGCGCGACGGTGACCCAGGCCGACCTGCACTACGTCGGCTCGGTGACGATCGACGAGGACCTGCTGGAGGCCGCCGACATCCTGCCCGGCGAGTTGGTGCACATCGTCGACGTGACCAACGGTGCCCGGCTGGAGACCTACACGATCGCCGGCGAGCGGGGCTCGGGCGTGATCGGCATCAACGGTGCCGCAGCGCATCTGGTCCATCCCGGCGACATCGTCATCCTGATCGCCTACGCGCAGCTGACCACCGAGGAGGCGCGCGAGCTGGAGCCGCACGTCGTCTTCGTCGACGCCGACAACAAGGTGGTCACGCTGGGCAGCGACCCCGCCGACGTACCGGCCGGTCACGGCCTGCAGCGCGGGGACCTGGTCAGCGCCTGACCCGGCCGCGCTAGCCTCCCGCCATGAACGCGCTGCCCGGCCTGCTCTCCTCCCGTGACCCGGGGTGGACGGAGTGGGCCGACGTCATCGTGGTCGGCTCCGGCATCGCCGGGCTGACCGCGGCGCTGCGGCTGCGCGGCCAGGTAGAACGGATCGCGGTGGTCACCAAGGACGTGCTCGCCGCCGGCTCGACCCAGTGGGCCCAAGGCGGCATCGCCGCCGCACTCGGCCCGGAGGACACCCCCGAGCAGCACGAGCACGACACTCTCGTCGCGGGGGCGGGCGCCTGTGACCCGGCCGCCGTACGCGTGCTGGTCACCGAGGGCCCGGACGCGGTCCGCGAGCTGATCGAGTGGGGCGCGAACTTCGACAAGGACCCGGCCGGCAACCTCTCGCTCACCCGCGAGGGCGGCCACCACCGCGACCGGATCGCGCACGCGAACGGCGACGCGACCGGCGCCGAGATCCAGCGCGCGCTGATCGAGGCGGTCAAGCGCGCCCCCGAGATCATGGTCTTCGAGCACGCCATGGTCGTCGACCTGGTCACCGCCGCGGACGGCGGCGTGGCCGGCCTGACCATCCACGTGATGGGGGAGGGCGATGCCGACGGAGTGGGGCTGGTGCGGGCGCGGGCGGTGGTACTCGCCAGCGGCGGCCTGGGGCAGGTGTTCTCCCAGACCACCAACCCGGCGGTGAGCACCGCCGACGGGATGGCGATCGCGCTGCGGGCCGGGGCGCGGCTGCGCGATCTGGAGTTCGTGCAGTTCCACCCCACCGTGATGTACCTGGGGGCGGACTCACGCGGTCAGCAGCCGCTGATCTCCGAGGCGGTCCGCGGCGAGGGCGCCTTCCTGGTCGATTGGGAGGGCAACCGCTTCATGCAGGGCGTGCACGAGCTCGCCGACCTCGCCCCGCGCGACATCGTCTCCAAGGCGATCATGAAGCGGATGCTGGCGACCGGGCGGCCGAACATGTGGCTCGACGCGCGCCACCTCGGTCTCGACGCGGTCAGCTCCGAGGTCGGTGATCGCGTCGACGGCGAGGAACGAGCCGTCGTATCGAGATACTGGCAGCGCCGCTTCCCCACCATTCTGGCATCGTGCCGCGCGCACGGCGTCGATCCGGTCACCGAGCTGATCCCGGTCGCGCCGGCCTGCCACTACGCCTCCGGCGGGGTGCACACCGACCTGTGGGGTCGCTCCTCGGTCCCCGGCCTGTACGCGACCGGCGAGGTGGCGTGCTCCGGCGTCCACGGCGCCAACCGGCTGGCCTCCAACTCACTGCTCGAGGGCCTGGTCTTCTCCCGACGGATCGCCGCGGTGCTGCCCGGCGAGCTGCGGCCGCTGGGCGAGCCGGTGCGGCACGACGGTGCCCGCGGGCTGGTGCCCGGGGCCGCGCTGAGCGAGATCCAGGAGGTCATGACTTCGCGAGCCGGGGTGCTCCGCAACGCCGACGGCCTCGCCGAGGCGGTCGAGCTGCTCGGCAAGCTGGCCGTGACCGAGGCCGAGAAGATCGACCCGGCCGCCTGGGAGACCACCAACGTGCTGACCGTCTCGCTCGCGCTGGCGCAGGCCGCGCTGCTGCGCGAGGAGACCCGCGGCTCGCACTGGCGCGAGGACTTCCCCGAGCGCGACGACGCCCACTGGGCGGGCCACTGCGACGCCGTCCTGGCCGACGGCGCCAGCACCGTGGGCTTCACCGCCTCTCCTGCCACGGACGGAGCACGATGACGACGCCGTACGACGAGATCCCCGCCGAGCTGCGCGACGAGCTCGCCACCGCCGGGCTGGACCCGCGCCAGATCTACGACGCGGTGGCGCTGGCCATCCGCGAGGACCTGCCCGAGCCCGGCGACCAGGACGCCACCTCGGTCGCCACCGTTCCGGCCGACGCGACCGGCATCGGCGTCTTCGCCGCTCGCCAGGAGGGTGTGATCGCCGGGCTGGGCGTCGCGGCGCTGGTCTTCCACTACGTCCTCGGCGACCGGGTGAAGGTGACCGACCGCGTTCCCGACGGCACCCCGGTCGCCCCCGGCGACGTGGTGATGACCGTCGCCGGCCCCACCCGCGGCCTGCTCACCGCCGAGCGGACCGCGCTCAACTACGCCACCCATCTCTCCGGAATCGCCACCGCCACCGCGCAGTGGGTGGCGGCCCTGGCGGGGACCGGCGCCACGGTGCTCGACACCCGCAAGACGCTGCCGACGTACCGCGCGCTGCAGAAGTACGCCGTGCGCTGCGGCGGCGGCCACAACCACCGCTTCTCGCTCGCGGACATGGCGCTGGTGAAGGACAACCACGTGGTCGCGGCCGGGGGAGTCGTGCCGGCCTACCGGGCGGTGCGCGAACGGTTCCCGGATCTGCCGGTCGAGGTCGAGGTGGACAGCCTCGACCAGCTCCGCGAGCTGCTCGACGCCGGCTGTGGCCACGTGCTGCTGGACAACATGGGCCCCGAGACGCTGCGTGAGGCCGTCGCCCTCAACGCCGGGCGGGCGGTGCTGGAGGCCTCCGGCGGGCTCACCCTGGAGCGGGCCCGCGCCGTGGCCGAGACCGGCGTGGACTGGATCTCGGTCGGCGCGCTCACCCATTCGGTCACCGTCTTCGACATCGGCCTGGACCTGCGGGAGGGCTAGGCGATGCTGCTGTGCGTCGACATCGGCAACTCGCACACCCTGCTGGGGCTGGTCGAGGAGTCCGACGGTGCGCCGCGGGTCGTCGCCGACTGGCGGGTGATGACCGACGCGCGGCGCACCGCCGACGAGTGGCCGATCCTGCTGCGCGGCCTGCTCGGCGAGCGGCTGGACGAGCTCGACGGCATCGCGGTGTGCGCCACCGTGCCGGCGGTGCTGCACGAGTGGCGCGACATGCTCACCCGGCACTTCGGCTCGGTACCGTCGGTGGTGGTCGAGCCGGGCGTGCGCACCGGCGTGCCGATCCTGATGGACAACCCGCGCGAGGTCGGCACCGACCGGATCGCCAACGCGCTGGCCGCGGCGACGATCTACGGCGGCCCTGCGATCGTGGTCGACTTCGGCGGCACCGCGACCACCTTCGACGTGGTCTCCGCCGCCGGGCAGTACGTCGGCGGCGCGATCGCGCCCGGCCTGGAGATCTCGCTGGAGGCGCTGGGCCGCCGCGGCGCCCAGCTGCGCAAGGTGGAGCTGGCCCGGCCGCGCACGGTGATCGCCAAGAACACCGTCGAGGCGCTGCAGTCCGGCATGGTCTTCGGGATGGCCGCCCAGGTCGAGGGGATCGTCGCGCGGATGATCGCCGAACTCGGCGCCGCGCCCGCGGACGTGCATGTCGTCGCCACCGGATATCTTGCCGACCTGGTCGTGGAGGAATGCTCCTGTTTCACCGACCGGGCACCCTGGCTCACGTTGTCGGGGCTCGCTCTGGTATTTCGCCGCAATTGCTGACCGGCCGATATGGCCACAACATTCAAGTTGTGCTTTCATAGTCATGCCGGATCCAATTTCGTAAAGCGAGGAATTTCGCATGGCGCAGAAGGTTCACATCGTTCTCGAGGACGATATCGACGGCGGTGAGGCAACTCAGACCGTGACGTTCGCGCTGGACGGCACCCATTACGAGATCGACCTCAACGACGCGAACGCCGACAAGCTGCGCGAAGCGCTCGCGCCCTATGTCGGACACGGCCGCAAGGTGGCGGGCGCGCAGGCCCGCCGCGGGCGTCGCACGGCCGCCAGCACCGGCGGCACCTCCGCCAAGGAGATCCGCGACTGGGCCCGGGCGAACGGGTACACGGTGCCCGACCGGGGCCGGATCCCCGCCGACGTACGGCAGGCCTTCGACGCCGCCAACTGACGCTCCGCAGGACAGGCCCGCCCCGCCCGGGGCGGGCCTGTTCGCTCTCAGCGCACGGAAATCCGGTGCTCACCCGGAACGCGTAGGCTGTGAGTGGGGTTGAAGAACCTGACGGACCCGGCTCTCGCGAGCGGGTCCACCCCGAAGCTGAGGAGCGATGCGCATGTTCGAGCGGTTCACAGACCGAGCTCGCCGGGTGGTCGTGCTGGCCCAGGAAGAGGCCCGCATGCTCTCCCACAACTACATCGGCACCGAGCACATCCTGCTCGGCCTCATCCACGAGGGCGAGGGCGTCGCCGCCAAGGCGCTGGAGTCGCTCGACATCTCGCTGGAGGCCGTGCGTGCTCAGGTCGAGGAGATCATCGGCCAGGGCCAGCAGGCACCCTCGGGCCACATTCCCTTCACCCCGCGCGCCAAGAAGGTGCTCGAGCTGTCCCTGCGCGAGGCGCTGCAGCTGGGCCACTCCTACATCGGCACCGAGCACATCCTGCTCGGCCTGATCCGTGAGGGCGAGGGCGTGGCGGCCCAGGTGCTGCAGAAGCTGGGCGCCGACCTCAACCGGGTCCGCCAGCAGGTCATCCAGCTGCTGTCCGGATTCCAGGGCAAGGAATCGGGCCAGACCGCGGCCGCGACCGCGGGTGCCGGCTCGGAGGCGCCGTCCTCGTCGCTGGTGCTCGACCAGTTCGGCCGCAACCTCACCCAGGACGCCAGAGAGGGCAAGCTCGACCCGGTCATCGGGCGCGAGCAGCAGATCGAGCGCGTGATGCAGGTGCTCTCGCGGCGTACCAAGAACAACCCGGTGCTGATCGGCGAGCCGGGCGTCGGCAAGACGACGATCGTGGAGGGCCTGGCCCAGGACATCGTCAAGGGCAACGTCCCCGAGACGCTCAAGGACAAGCAGATCTACACCCTCGACCTGGGGGCCCTGGTCGCCGGGTCGCGCTATCGCGGTGACTTCGAGGAGCGCCTGAAGAAGGTGCTCAAGGAGATCAAGACCCGCGGCGACATCGTGCTGTTCATCGACGAGATCCACACCCTCGTCGGCGCCGGTGCGGCCGAGGGCGCGATCGACGCCGCCAGCATCCTCAAGCCGATGCTGGCCCGCGGTGAGCTGCAGACCATCGGCGCGACCACGCTGGACGAGTACCGCAAGTATCTGGAGAAGGACGCCGCGCTGGAGCGCCGCTTCCAGCCGATCCAGGTGCCCGAGCCCTCGATCAGCGACACGATCCTGATGCTCAAGGGCCTGCGCGACCGCTACGAGGCGCACCACCGCGTCACCATCACCGACGAGGCGCTGGTCTCGGCGGCGACGCTGGCCGACCGCTACATCTCCGACCGGTTCCTGCCCGACAAGGCCATCGACCTGATCGACGAGGCCGGCTCGCGGCTGCGGATCCGGCGGATGACGGCGCCGGCCGACCTGCGCGAGTACGACGACAAGATCGCCGACGTGCGGCAGCGCAAGGAGGCCGCGATCGACGGGCAGGACTTCGAGGCGGCCGCGCGCCTGCGCGACGAGGAGAAGCAGCTCCAGCTCAAGAAGGCCGAGCGGGAGAAGGCCTGGCGCTCCGGCGACATGGACGAGGTCGCCGAGGTCGACGAAGAGCTGATCGCGGAGGTGCTGGCGGTCGCGACCGGCATTCCGATCGTGAAGCTGTCGGAGGAGGAGTCCACCCGGCTGCTGAAGATGGAGGACGAGCTGCACAAGCGCGTCATCGGTCAGGACGAGGCCGTCAAGGCACTCTCCCGGGCGATCCGTCGTACTCGTGCGGGGCTCAAGGACCCGAAGCGGCCCGGCGGGTCGTTCATCTTCGCCGGCCCCTCGGGCGTCGGCAAGACCTGGCTGTCCAAGACGCTGGCCGAGTTCCTCTTCGGTGACGAGGACGCCCTGATCCAGCTCGACATGTCGGAGTTCGGCGAGAAGCACACCGTCTCGCGGCTGTTCGGCTCGCCGCCGGGATATGTCGGTTACGAGGAGGGCGGCCAGCTCACCGAGAAGGTGCGTCGCAAGCCGTTCTCGGTGGTGCTGTTCGACGAGGTCGAGAAGGCCCACCCCGATATCTTCAACAGCCTGTTGCAGATCCTGGAGGAAGGTCGCCTGACCGATTCCCAGGGCCGGGTCGTGGACTTCAAGAACACCGTCATCATCATGACGACCAACCTCGGCACCCGCGATATCGCCAAGTCGGTCCACCTGGGCTTCAGCCAGGCGGGCGACGCGGCCGGTTCCTACGAGCGGATGAAGTCGAAGGTGTCGGAGGAGCTCAAGCAGCACTTCCGCCCGGAGTTCCTCAACCGTGTCGACGAGGTCATCGTGTTCCCGCCGCTCTCGCAGGAGCAGATCATCGCGATGGTTGACAACATGGTCGCCGCGGTGGAGACCCGCCTCAAGGACCGCGACATGGGCATCGAGCTGACCCCGGCGGCGAAGAAGCTGCTCGCCGAGCGCGGCTTCGACCCGGTGCTGGGCGCCCGGCCGCTGCGGCGCACGGTCCAGCGCGAGATCGAGGACGTCCTGGCCGAGAAGATGCTCTACGGCGAGGTCGGACCCGGCCAGATCGTGCTGGTCGACGTCGAGGGCGAGGGCCCGAGCGCGGGCTTCACGTTCAAGGGCCAGAAGGTCTCGGCGCTGCCGGACGTACCGCCGCTGGAGACCGCCGGCGCATCCGGCGACGAGCCGGGTGACGTCGCCTCCGAGTGATCCGCCGACGTTGGCGCCCCGTGGGTTCTCCCGCGGGGCGTCGGCGCGTCATGGTGCCGCCACCAGCCAGCCGAGCCGCCGCTGCCACCGCGGCCACCGCGGCCACCCATAGTGTCACCGTGACACTTTGCGTCGGGAGTGACACTTGCGAGCTGTCACTTTCGGCGCGAACTATCACGGTGACTGTGAGTCTCGTGTTCGCAGCCTGATGGTGCTGGGCTGTGGGCTGGCGGCTCTCAGCATGACCCCATCGGTGACTGGCTTGATGCCTTCTAAGTGACTTGTCTGCTGGTGGCTGCCGGCCCGGCCCGGTCGGAGTAGCTGGCCTGATCAGGAGCTTGACCAACAAGCGTTAACGCCGCCTGTTGTGTCTCATCACAGTCCTGCCGACTCTCCTCCCGGACCGGAAACCACATCCCTCCGGCAAAAGGAGAATGCAGTGACCAGTCTGACCGATCTGACCCATCTGGGCGAGGTGGTCGACGTCGTCATCGGCGTCGACACCCACGTCGCCACCCACGCCGCCGCCGTGGTTGATGCCCACACCGGTGCCGTCCTCGACCAGATCACCATCGAGTCAACAGCGCTCGGCTACGCCGAGCTGGTCGCCTTCGCCGACCAGCACTCCGGCCTGCGGGCCTGGGCGCTGGAAGGAACCGGCAGCCACGGCGCCGGCCTGACCCGGCACCTGCTCGAGCGCGACGAGGTCGTGATCGAGCTCGACCGCCCCGAACGCGCCCACCGCCGCAACGGCGCGAAGTCCGATCCCCTCGACGCGATCCGTGCCGCCCGCGAAGCACTCGCCCGACCCCGGCTGGGCACACCCCGCCACACCGGGGACCGGCAAGCAGTCGCGGTGCTGCTCGCCGCCCGCCGCTCCGCAGTCCAGGGCGCCGGCGATGCCCAACGACAGGTCTTCGGCCTGCTCATCGCCGCACCCGAACCGATCCGAACACGGTTCCGCGACCAGAACCTCCCCACGGTCATCGCTGCCGCAGCCCAGCTCCGCACCCACCCATCGTGGGACACCGAGACCACCACGACCGTCACGGTCCTGCGGGCCCTGGCGCGCCGGGCACAAGCCCTGGCTGCCGAAGCCGCCGTCCACGAGAAGGCGATCTTGGCGATCGTGCGCTCCTGGCGGCCCGATCTGCTGGCCCAGTACGGCGTGGGACCGATCGTGGCCGCGACCGTGCTGTGCGCCTGGTCCCACCCCGGCCGCATCCACTCTGAGGCCGCCTTCGCCATGCTCGCCGGAGTCGCACCGATCCCAGCCAACAGCGGCCAAGTCACTACCCGTCACCGGCTCAACCGCTACGGCGATCGCCAACTCAACGCCGCCCTGCACACCATCGCCTTGACCCGGCTACGCGGCCACCAACCCAGCCGCGACTACGCCCAACGACGCACCAGCCAAGGCAAGACCACCCGCGAGATCCGCCGCTGCCTCAAGCGCTACATCGCCCGCGACCTCTACCGACTCCTCGAACGAGCCCCAGCTACCTCTTGACGGAACATAGGAGCGTCACTTTGGCGGGGCGCTCAGCCGGGCAGGGCGAACGTGTCCGGGCCGACCTGGGCGGCCAGCCCGTCGGCGAGCAATCCGGCGAGGGCACGCTCGCGCTGGGCGACATCGGACCAGGCCGCCTCCAGGGCGGTGCGGTGCACCGGGCCCTCCGCATCGCGGAGTACGGCGAGCAGCCGCCCGCGGCACTGTCGATCGGTCCCGGCCCAGGTTTGCACCTTGCGCGCCGGCCCGGCGTAGGCCGGTCGGCCGGCTGCCGCCCAGGCGCACTGCTCGAGGACCGGGCAGGCGGCACAGTGTGGGTCGGTCGCGGTGCACACCAGCGCGCCCAGCTCCATCACCGCCACCGACCAGGTCGCGGCGGTGGGCTCGTCGGCGGGCAGCACCGCCAGGGCGCGGTCCCGCTCGGCCCGGGTCACCGACGGTCGGGGCAGCTGCTCGCCGCCGATGGCGCGGGCCAGCACCCGGCGCACGTTGGTGTCCAGCACGACCTGGCGCTGGCCGAACGCGAACGCCGCCACCGCCGCGGCGGTGTAGTCGCCCACGCCGGGCAGCGCGAGCAGGTCGTCGTAGGAGTCGGGCACCCGTCCGTCGTGCCGCTCCACGATGGCCGTCGCGGCCGCGTGCAGCCGCAGCGCACGCCGCGGGTAGCCCAGCCGGCCCCAGGCCCGGACCGCTTCCCCGGTCGGCTCGGCAGCCAGCGCCGCCGGGGTCGGCCAGCGGGTCAGCCACGCCTCGTGCACCGGCAGCACGCGCGAGACGGGCGTCTGCTGCAGCATGAACTCGCTCACCAGCACCGACCACGGTGAGGCGGTGGTGGCGCGCCACGGCAGGTCGCGGGCATGCTCGTCGTACCAGCGCAGGAGGGGCATGTGCAGGGCGCTCATCGCGCCGATGCTAAGCCCGGTCGGTCCCGGCGCGGTGTGGCACCCCGATCGGGCGGCCCGCGCTCATTACGGTGGCCCCATGCCAGCGATGACCCGTGGCCCGCTCCCGTCCTCGGTCTACTGGCGGCGGCGGCTCATCGCGATCACCGTGGTGCTCGTCATCGTCGCGGTGGCGCTGAAGGTCTTCGGCCATGGCGGGGGTACGGCGCCCAAGGCCGCCCCGACCGCCAACCTGACCCATCCCCAGTCCTCGCCCGCCTCGCCGAGCGTCACTCCGGACCCGACGCCCGACCCCACCGTCGGATCCACGCCGACCGCAGCGCCCACCCCGAGCGGCACGCCGACCCCGACCGCACCGCCCATCCCCTCGGGCCCGTGTGCCGCCAGCGACGTCACCGTCGTGCCCTCGGTCACCGGGGCGGCCGCCGGCACGCCGGTGCCGGTCGTACTGACGCTGCAGACCGCGAAGACGCCGGCCTGCACCTGGCAGGTCTCCCACAAGACGGTGCAGGTGAAGATCACCAGGGCGTCGGGCGCGGCCGTCTGGTCGACGGTGCAGTGCCCGAAGGCGGTCCCGACCAGCGACGTGGTCGTCTATCGGGACACCCCGACCACGGTCGAGGTGGACTGGTCGGCCCGGCGTGCGGACGACGACTGCTCGACGCACACGGCCTGGTCGAAGCCGGGCGACTACCAGGTCACGGCGGTTGCGCTCGGCGGCGAGCCGTCGCAGGCGGCGTTCGCACTGGGCCAGCCGGGCTCGGTCGCACCGGCGACCCCGGCCAGCCCGACGACCAGCACGACCGGGCCCGCGACCGGAGCCAGCGCACCAGCCGGGACGCCCGCCGGGGCCGCGACGACCCCCGGTGCGACCCCGACCGCCGGCGGCCCGAGCTCACCGGCCCAGCCGAAGAAGCACAAGCACAAGAAGAAGCAGCCGATCGTCGACTGAGCGCCACCGGCCTTCACAGCCGACGGCGCCATCCGGGCGACCACCGCACGGCGGCGGACATTCGACGCGCGAGAACTGACTCCTCGACCGGCCGAAAGTGACCTCTCGACGGTGGGGTCAGACGTAGCGCTCGAGGATGGTGGACTCGGCCAGCCGGGAGAGGCCCTCGCGGACCGAGCGGGCGCGCAGCTCGCCGACGCCGTCGACCGCCTGCAGGTCGTCGATCGAGGCGGACAGCAGCTTCTGCAGGGTGCCGAAGTGGTCGACCAGCCGATCGACCACCGCACCGGGCAGACGCGGCACCTTGGCCAGCAGCCGGTAGCCGCGCGGCGCCACCGCGCCATCGAGCGCCTCGCCGGTGGACAGGCCCAGCACCCGAGCGGTCGAGGCTGGGTCGACCAGCTCGGTGGAGGAGAGTGCCTCGAGCTGGGCGAGCAGCTCCTCGGGGCTCCTGGCCCGCCGCCCGCGCGGCAGGTAGTCGCGGATGACCAGCTCGCGCTCGGCGTCGACGCCGGTGACCAGCTCCTCCAGCTGCAGCGAGAGCAGCCGGCCGTCGGTGCCGAGCTCGAGCACGTAGTCCTCGATCTCGCGGGCGATGCGGGTGACCATCTCCAGCCGCTGCGCGACCACCGCCACGTCGCGCACCGTCACCAGGTCCTCGATCTCCAGCGCGGACAGGGTGGCGGCGACCTCGTCGAGGCGCAGCTTGTAGCGCTCCAGCGTCGCCAGCGCCTGATTGGCCCGAGAGAGGATCTGGCCGGAGTCCTCGAGCACGTGCCGGGTCTCGCCGACGTACGCGGCGATGATCTGCATCGACTGCGACACCGAGATGACCGGGAACCCGGTCTGCTTCGCCACCCGGTCGGCGGTGCGGTGCCTGGTGCCGGTCTCCGTCGAGGGGATGGTGTGGTCGGGCATCAGGTGCACGGCCGCGCGGATGATCCGCGAGATGGAGGAGTCGATGATGATCGCGCCATCCATCTTGGCGAGCTCACGCAGGCCGGTGGAGGTGAACGGCACGTCGAGCTGGAAGCCGCCGGTGGAGATGGCATCGACGTTCTTGTCGCTGCCCAGCACGATCAGCGCGCCGGTGCGGCCGCGCAAGATCCGCTCGAGGCCATCGCGCAGCGGCGTTCCGGGCGCGATCAGCGCCAGTGTCTCGCGCAGACGCAGCGACTCCTCGGGGCGCTCGGTGGCCACGGGCGGTCCTTTCTGCAGGGGCGGAGTGAGTCTAGCGACGGTCGAGGGCTCCGCTCATGGGTAAAACCCTAGGCGTCGCCGCCGCCGAGTCGCAGCAGGCCGATCGCACCGGCCAGGTCGTGGCACTCGTAGACCCGCAGCCCGTCGACGGTCCGCTCGCGCGGCGCACCGCCGCGGCCGGGCTCGGCCGGCACCACCGCCACCGAGAAGCCCAGCCGGGCCGCCTCGGCCAGCCTCGCGTCCAGCCCGCGGACGCGGCGCAGCTCGCCGGCCAGGCCTATCTCACCCATTGCCACCACCCCGCGCGGCGTCGGCTTGCCGCACGCGGCGGAGGCGAGCGCCACCGCGATCGCCAGGTCGCTGGCCGGGTCGACCAGCTTGGCGCCGCCAACGGTGGAGACGAACACGTCGCGCGAGTGCAGGCCCATCCGCAGGTGCCGCTGCAGCACCGCGAGGATCATCGCCAGCCGCGGCCCGTCCACCCCGGAGGTGGTACGCCGCGGGCGCTCCGCGGTCATCGGCGCGACCAGCGCCTGCACCTCCGCCAGCAGCGGCCGGCGCCCCTCCAGGGTGACCGCGACGCAGGTGCCGGGCACCGACACATGCTGGGTCTCGATGAACAGACCGGTCGGGTCGGTGACGGCGACGATGCCGTCGGCGGACAGGTCGAAGCACCCCACCTCGTCGACCGGCCCGAAGCGGTTCTTCATCGCGCGCACCATCCGGAACCGCGAGTCGCGGTCACCCTCGAAGTGCAGCACCACGTCGACCAGGTGCTCCAGCACCCGCGGCCCAGCGATCGAGCCGTCCTTGGTCACGTGGCCCACGATCATGGTGGTGATGTGTCGCGTCTTGGCCATCCGCACCAGGGCGGCCGCGACCTCCTTGACCTGCGTCACTCCGCCGGGCACGCCGTCGGTGTCGGCGGCCCCGATGGTCTGCACCGAGTCGACCACGAGCAGCTCGGGCCTGACCTCCTCGATGTGGCTGAGCACGGCGCCCAGGTCGGTCTCGGCGGCGAGGTACAGCTCGTCCTGGATCGCGCCGGTGCGGTCGGCGCGCAGCCGCACCTGTGAGGCCGACTCCTCGCCGGTGACGTACAGCGTGCGGCGCCGGCCCCTCGCGGTCTGTGCCGCCACCTCGAGCAGCAGCGTCGACTTGCCGACCCCGGGCTCGCCGGCGAGCAGGATCACCGCGCCCGGCACCAGCCCCCCACCGAGCACCCGGTCGAGCTCCGGCACGCCGCTGGCCCGGAAGCCGGCCTCGGTGGTCGACACCTGCCCGATCGGCACCGCCGGGCTGGATACCGGCGCCACGGCCGTGCGCCCCACGGGCGCCGCCGAGGCCTCGGCGACCGAGCCCCATGCCTGGCACTCGCCGCAGCGCCCGACCCACTTGACCGTCTCCCAGCCGCACTCACTGCAGCGGAACGCCGGGCGGGCGGGCTTGACGGCGGCACGACTCATGGCGCCCACGCTAGGGCAGAGCACCGACACTTCCCGATCACTGCGGCGGTCGCGCCGATATGCTTGGTTGGATCGTTCCAGGCATGACCAGTCAGGAGGAAGCGGTGAGCCGGTTCGTGGCACGGATGCCGGCAGCGCCGCCGACCCTCGCCGACGTGGCCGAGCTGGCCGGCGTCTCGCGGCAGACCGTCTCCAACGCGGTGAACAATCCCGACCTGCTGCGCGAGGACACCCTGGCCCGGGTGCAGGCCGCGATCGAGCAGCTCGGCTACCAGCCCAACCGCGCCGCGCGCAGCCTGCGCACTCGCGCCTCGCACCTGATCGGCCTCAAGATCGCACCGGCGCAGGAGAACACCGCCAACGCGCTGATGGACCGCTTCATCCACGCCCTGGTCGACACGTCGCGGGAGGCCGGCTACCACATCCTGCTGTTCACCGGTGAGCCCGAGGACCCGCTGGCCGGGTACGACGACCTGCTCCGCTCGACCGCCGTCGACGCCTTCATCATCACCGACACCTACCTCGGCAACCCGGCCGCGGGCTGGCTGCGCTCCCGGCGGGCGCCGTTCGTCGCCTTCGGCAGGCCGTGGGAGGACGAGTCGGTCGCCACCCACCCCTGGGTCGACATCGACAGCGCTGCCGGCGCCGAACTCGCCACCCGGCACCTGATCGAGCGTGGCCACACCCGGATCGCCTGGATCGGCTGGCGCAAGGACTCCCTGCTCGGCGAGGAGCGCCGCTCGGGCTGGTCGCGGGCGATGCACGACAGCGGCCTGGCCACCACCGGCCTGGCCAGCCGGGTCGAGGACACCATCGCGTCGGGCCGGGCCGCGACCGTGGCACTGCTGGACGAGGCCGCGCCGACGGCATTCGTGTGTGCCTCCGACACGCTGGCGATGGGCGTGCTGCACGAGCTCTACGAGCGCGGCCTGCGGCCGGGCCACGACGTCGCGGTGACGGGCTTCGACGACTCGCAGGTCGCGCAGACCGTGCCGCCGGGACTGACCTCGGTGCGCCAGCCCCTGGAGGAGGCCGCCGTCGAGCTGGTCAAGGCCCTGGAGGGCCTCCTGGGCAACCCGCCGTACGTCGGGCCGGGCGTGATGCTGCAGCCCACCCTGGTGGTGCGCAGCACCACCTGATCGATTCTTTGCACGTTTCTTGCAAAGAATTGCTCTACTCTTTCGGCATGACACGACGTCTTGCTGAGGTCGCTGCCCGCGCGGGCGTCAGCGAAGCGACGGTGAGCCGGGTGCTCAATCGCAAGCCCGGGGTCGCGGAGGCGACCCGGTCGCGGGTGCTGACGGCGCTGGACGTCCTCGGCTACGAGCGGCCGACCAAGCTGCGCGGCGAGCGCGCCCGGTTGGTGGGGCTGGTGCTGCCGGAGCTGCAGAACCCGATCTTCCCGGCGTTCGCCGAGGCGCTGGGTGCCAACCTCGCCCAGCACGGCCTCACGCCGGTGCTGTGCACCCAGACCGCCGGCGGCGTCCAGGAGCCCGAGTACGTCGACCTGCTGCTGGAGCAGCAGGTGGCCGGGGTGATCTTCGCCGGCGGGAACTACAGCCAGGGCGATGCCGACCATCGGCACTACGACCGGCTGATGCACCGCCAACTGCCGGTCGTGCTGATCAACGCGGCCATCGACCGACTGCCCTTCCCGCGGGTGGTGTGCGACGACGCGAGCGCCATGGAGCAGTCCATGGAGCACCTGCTCGCCCTGGGTCACGAGCGGATCGGCCTGGTGCTGGGCCCGCGCGATCACGTCCCATCCGAGCGCAAGCTGGCCGCAGCGCGGCAGGTCGCGGAGGCCGCCGGTCATCCGCTCGACGAGGAGCTGGTGGTGCGCAGTCTGTACTCGCTGCAGAGCGGCCAGGCCTCCGCCGCGCGCCTCATCGAGCGCGGCGCGACCGGGATCATCTGCGCCAGTGACCCACTCGCGCTGGGCGCGGTGCGCGCGGTGCGGCGCGCCAGGCTCGCCACGCCCGAGGACGTCTCGGTGATCGGGTACGACGACTCCGCGTTCATGGCCGTCGCCGATCCGCCGCTGACCACCGTGCGCCAGCCGATCGAGGCGATGGCCAGGGCCGCGGTGGACTTCCTGATGAGCCAGATCGAGGCGTCGATGGGGCCGGTCGACGAGCTGCTCTTCGAGCCGGAGTTGGTCGTCCGTCGGTCGACCGGACCGGCCAAGTTGCCGGCTGCGGACGCAAAGTCATGAAATTAATTACATTCCGTCAAGTTCTTGCATCGTTCTGATCGTTCTGCCTAGCCTCCGGTGACCCGGTCATGTGACTGGCGACACAGAAACGGAGCAACGTGGACGAGACAGCGATCGACCAGCCGCCGGCGCAGCGGCGTGACTGGTGGCGCGGCGCAGCCATCTACGAGGTCTATCCGCGCAGCTTCGCCGACGCGAACGGCGACGGCACCGGCGACCTGGCCGGCGTGCGGGCCCATCTCCCCTACCTGCGCGACCTCGGCGTCGACGCGATGTGGTTCACGCCCTGGTACCCGTCCCCGATGGCCGACGGCGGCTACGACGTGGCCGACTACCGCGCGATCGACCCGCTCTTCGGCGACCTGGCCGAGGCGGAGACGCTGATCAAGGACGCCCTGGAGTACGGCATCCGCACGATCATCGACGTGGTGCCCAACCACGTCTCGGACCAGCACGCCTGGTTCCGGGCCGCGGTCGCGGCCGGACCGGGCTCGCCGGAGCGGGAGCGGTTCTGGTTCCGTGACGGCCGGGGTCGCAACGGCGAGGAGCCGCCGAACGACTGGACCTCCGAGTTCGGCGGGCGCGCCTGGACCCGGCTGGTCGGTCCGGACGGCGTCCCCGAGCAGTGGTACCTGCACCTGTTCGCCGCGGGCCAGCCCGACCTCAACTGGAGCCATCCGGACGTACGTCGCGAGCACGAGGACGTGCTGCGGTTCTGGTTCGACCGCGGTGTGGCCGGAATCCGGATCGACTCGGCGGCGCTGCTCGCCAAGGACCCGGGCCTGCCGGACCTGCCGGCGCACCCCCGCCCCGGCGACCATCCCTATCTCGACCGCGACGAGCTGCAGGAGATCTACCGCGACTGGCGCAGGATCGCCGAGGAGTACGGCGACGACCGGGTCCTGATCGGCGAGATCTGGCTGCCCGACCCCGACCGGTTCGTGCGCTACCTGCGCCCGGACGTGATGCACTCGGCGTTCAACTTCGACTTCCTCACCGCGCCGTGGGACGCCCGGGTGCTGCGCGCCTCGATCGACACCACGCTGACCCTGCACGGCCGGGTCGGCGCGCCGGCGACCTGGGTGCTGTCGAACCACGACATCACCCGGCCGGTGACCCGCTACGGCCGCGAGGAGACCGGCTTCGCCTTCGACCGCAAGCGCTACGGGATCGCCAGTGACCGGGACCTGGGCGAGCGCCGGGCGCGGGCCGCCGCGCTGCTGGCGATGGCTCTGCCCGGCGCCTACTACCTGTACCAGGGCGAGGAGCTGGGCCTGGACGAGGTGGAGGTCCCGCTCGACCGGATCCAAGACCCGATGCACTTCCGCAGCGGAGGCGTCGACCCCGGTCGGGACGGCTGCCGGGTGCCGCTCCCGTGGGAGGGGGAGAAGCCGCCGTTCGGCTTCAGCCCCGACGGCGTGGAGACGTGGCTGCCACAGCCGGAGGAGTGGGCTCGGCTGACCGCGCAGGCGCAGTCGGCCGACCCGAGCTCGATGCTCTCGCTCTACCGGATGGCGCTGTTGATCCGCCGTACCCATCCCGACCTCGGCGACGGCCGGTTGGACTGGGTCGAGTCGGCCGACGGCGTGCTGGCCTTCCGCCGCGGCACCAGCTTCATGAACATCACCAACGTCAGCGCGTCGGCGGTCCAGCTTCCCGCGCATGAGCGCATCTGGCTCACGAGTGCGCCCCTGGAAGGAGGACGTCTTCCGACCAACGCCACGGCCTGGCTGCGCCTCCCGGCGTGATCCCCGGCCCCTGAATCCCATCACCCCGAGCAGGAGTAGGCATCCATGAAGACATCCCGACTGCGCGCCGCGGCGCTCAGCACCACCGCCGTGGTCGTCGCGACCGTGGCGCTCGCCGGCTGTGGCTCGTCGAACGACGATGCCAGTGGCAAGGGCACGGTCACGATCACCGTCGAGGGCTGGCGCCCCGGCGACCAGCAGGCCACCATCGACTACGTCAAGCAGCAGGCGGCCGCGTTCCACAAGCTGCACCCCGACATCACCGTCGTACCCAAGGAATGGCAGTGGAACGCGCAGACCTTCCCCGCCCAGCTCGCCGGCGGGACCCTGCCGATCTCGTTCCGGGTGCCGTTCACCGACACCAAGGGCCTGGTGGAGCGACACCAGGTCGCCGATGTCGACAAGGAGATCCGGGCGCTGCCCTACTTCGACGAACTCAACCCGAACGTGCTCGCCGCGGCCGAGGGCACCGACGGCAAGGTCTACGGCCTGCCCAGCGACGTCTATGCGAACGCGCTGCACTACAACCGCCAGCTGTTCGCCGAGGCCGGGCTCGATCCCGACCAGCCGCCGACGACGTGGGACGAGGTCCGCGCCGACGCCAAGGCGATCCACGACAAGACCGGTCAGGCCGGCTTCGGCGAGATGACCAAGTCGAACACCGGCGGGTGGATCCTTACCACGCTCACCTACGCGATGGGCGGCCGGGTGGAGAGCGAGGACGGCAAGACCGCGACGCTGGACAACCCCGGCACCGAGCAGGCCCTGCAGCTGCTGCACGACATGCGCTGGCAGGACCAGTCGATCTCGGCCAACAACTCCTACGACTGGGCCGGCGTGAACCAGGCCTTCGCCGCCGGGAAGCTCGGCATGTTCGTCTCCGGGTCGGACGTGTACAACGCGCTGGTGACCACCGACAAGATCGACCCGAAGGAGTACGGCCTGGCTGCGATCCCGCTGACCGACTCCGCCGACGCCGGCGCGCTCGGTGGCGGCTCGGTCAACGTGGTCAGCGCCAAGGCCACGCCGGCCCAGGCGAAGGCGGCGGTGGAGTGGGCGGACTTCTTCCGGGTGAAGAAGTACACCGACCAGGATGCGGCGGTGGCCGACGCCAAGGCGCAGACCGCGAGCAAGCAGCCGGTCGGCACGCCGACGTTCCCGATCTTCGACCAGGCGTCGTACACGAACTACCAGACCTGGATCAAGGACTACGTCAACGTGCCCCTCGACCAGATGAAGGGCTACACGGACTCGATGTTCTCGCTCAAGCTCATCTCCGAGCCGCCGGTCCAGACCCAGGGGGTGTACGGCGTGCTCGACCCGGTGGTGCAGAAGGTGCTCAGCGACAAGGACGCTGACATCCCTAGCCTGCTCCAAGAGGCGAACCAGAAGGCCCAGCAACTCCTCGACCAGGGCTGATGGTTCAGTTCGAGGCGCCGGCCGGGCCCCAGCCCGGCCGGCGCCGCCCGACGTTCCCGGCCACGACCGACGCGGAGCGGTCCGACGACAGGAGTGTGATGGCGCGGCAGGGCAGATGGGCCACGTGGTGGCGCGGCGGCGGCCCCGTGACGGTCGCCTTCCTGGTCCCGATGCTGCTCGCCTTCGGGCTGTTCTCCTGGTGGCCGATCGTGCGCACCGCGGTGATGGCCTTCCAGCAGACGAACCTGGTCGAGCCGGCGCACTGGGTGGGGTTCGCCAACTTCCGGCACGTGCTGACCGACCCGCTGCTGCCGACGGCGCTGCGGAACACCGCGATCTTCGCCGGCCTGGCGTTCCTCTTCGGCTACCCGATCCCGCTGCTGCTCGCGATCGCCATGAGCGACCTGCGCCGGATGCGCGGGCTCTTCGCGGTGCTGGCCTACCTGCCGGTGGTGGTCCCGCCCGCGGTCGCCGTGTTGCTGTGGCAGTTCTTCTACGACGCCAGCGGCGGCGGGGTGTTCAACACCGTGCTGGGCTGGTTCGGCCTGGGGCCGGTCCCGTGGCTGGTCTCCTCGCACTGGGTGCTGCCCTCGCTGGTGCTCGAGGCGACCTGGGCCGCGGCCGGCGGCACCGTGATCATCTATCTGGCCGCGCTGACCACCGTTCCCAAGGAGTTGTACGACGCCGCCCAGGTCGACGGCGCAGGGATCTGGCGCAAGCTGGTGCACGTCACCCTGCCGCACCTGCGGACGATCATGCTGGTCACCCTCATCCTGCAGATCATCGGCACCGCGCAGGTCTTCCTCGAGCCGTACCTGTTCACCGATGGCGGCCCCGACAACGCCTCCCTCACCGTCCTGCTGCTCATCTACAACTACGCCTTCGGCAGCACCACCGGCGGCGGCGACTACGGTGACGCCACCGCGCTCAGCCTGCTGCTCGCCGTCGGGCTCGCGGTGCTGTCCTGGGTCTACTTCCGCCTCACCCGATCCTGGAGCGACTCATGAGCGAGACCACCAGCTTCGTCTCCGTCTCCGACCTGCGGCGTCCGGGCGTGCGCTGGGCCCGCCGGATCGTCAACGTCGTACTCTTCCTGATCCTGGTGGTGGTCGCCCTCGGTCCGCTGCTGTGGTTGGCCAAGTCGGCCGTCACCCCGGCGCAGGACACGCTGCGCAAGCCGATGGAGATCTGGCCGCACGGGCCCGACTGGTCGATCCTGACCCACGCCTGGAGCGATCTGCAGCTGCGTCGGTACCTGGTCAACACGGTGGTCATCGCGGCCGGCTCCTGGGCGGTGCAGATGCTGGTGGCGACGACGGCCGGTTACGCGCTCTCGGTGCTGCGGCCGGCGTACGGCCGGATCCTGTACGGCGCGGTCCTCGCCACCATGTTCGTCCCGACCGTGGTGCTGCTCGTCCCGCTCTACCTCACCGTGCTCAAGCTGCCGCTGATCCATGCCTCGCTGGTCAACACCTACTGGGGCGCGTTCCTGCCGGCCGGGGCGAGCGCGTTCAACGTGGCGCTGATGAAGCGGTTCTTCGACAACCTGCCGCGCGAGATCCTGGAGGCGGCGCGGGTGGACGGCGCCGGTCCGGTCCGGCTGTTCACCGCGATCGTGCTCCCGATGTCGCGACCGGTGCTCGGCGTGGTGTCGGTCTTCGCCGTGCTGGCCGCGTGGAAGGACTTCATCTGGCCGCTGATCGTGCTGCCCGACCCGGCGAAGCAGCCCATCTCGGTGCGGCTGCCGTCGCTGGCGCCGGTCACCTCGATCGACACGTTCCTGGCCGCCCTGCTGATCTCGACGGCGCTGCCGATCGCGTTCTTCCTCGTCTTCCAGCGCTTCTTCCTGCGTAGCGAGGGGCTCGACGGGGCGGTCAAGGGGTAGCGCCGCTACCCGTCCGGCCGTCTAGGCTCGATTCATGGACGACATCGTGATCGTGGGGGCGGGGCTTGCCGCCGCCAACGCCGCGGAGACCCTCCGCGCGGAGGGGTACGACGGGCGACTCACCCTGGTCGGCAGCGCGCCGCTGCTGCCCTACGAGCGACCGCAGCTGTCCAAGGAACGACTCAAGGGCGAGGAGTTCGCGCTGCTCCACGACGCCGGCTGGTACGCCGAACGCGACGTGGTCGCCCGCACCTCGACCACCGCGACCGCGCTCGACCTGGCCGACGGCTCGGTCACGCTCGACGGCGGCGAGCGGCTCCGGTTCGACGCGCTGGTGCTGGCCACCGGAGCCGCGCCGCGCGTGCCCGACCTGACCGGCGTGGAGCGGGCGCTGCAGCTGCGTACCGCCGCGGATGCCGAGCGGCTGCTGGCGACGTTCGAGCCGGGCCGGCGGCTGGTCCTGGTGGGCGGCGGCTGGATCGGCCTCGAGGTCGCCGCTGCCGCCCGCGGCGCCGGCCTGGAGGTGACGGTCCTGGAGCGCGGGGACCTGCCGCTGCGCGGCGTCCTCGGCCCGACGCTGGCCGAGCACCTGACCCGGCTGCACCGCGACCACGGCGTCGACGTACGCACCGGGGTGACGACCACCGCGATCACCGCGGCGGGTGTGGAGACCAGCTCCGGGCTCGTCCCCGCGGACCAGGTCGTGGTCGCGGTCGGGGCCGTTCCGCGCACCACCCTGGCCGAGGCGGCCGACCTCGCGGTGGACGGTGGCATCGTCGTCGATGAGCGGCTTCGCGCCTCCGACCCGCGGGTCCTGGCCGCCGGCGACGTCGCGCTCGCCCGGCACACGACCTACGGCCCGCTGCGGGTGGAGCACTGGGACAACGCGATCCGGCAGGGCCAGCTCGCGGCCCGGTCCATCCTCGGCCAGGACGCCGTCTACGACTGGGCGCCGTACTTCTTCACCGACCAGTTCGAGTTCTCGATGGAGTACGTCGGGCATGCCGGCCCCGACGACGAGGTGATCATCCGCGGCGACCTGGACACGAACGAGTTCATCGCCTACTGGCTGCGCGACAAGGTCGTGACCGCGGGCATGAACGTCAACGTCTGGGACGTCAACGACCGGCTCCGCGAACTGGTCGGCACGAGGGTCGATCCGGCCCAGCTCACCGACCTGCGCTAGCGACCCCTCAGAAGCGGCGCCACCACAGGTTGACCGCGTAGTCGACCTCGGTGCCCTTGTGCCCCGCTAGCACCTGTTCGGCCACCTCGGGGGCGAACTCGATGTGCACCACCGCCTCCAGGTCGGCCCGCGACGCGAACCGCCAGCCCATGTCGACGGGCACGCGCGTCCAGCCGCGGGTCGACCAGAACCGCTCCACCGCGGCCGGGTCCACACCGGGATAGCCCCGCCGGAACCAGCCGCCGAAGGTGGAGCGGGTCGCGTCGTTGTCGATCACCAGCGCGGTGCCGCCGCGGCGTACCACCCGAGCCAGCTCGGCCAGGCCGGGCTCGCAGCCGGGGCCGAAGAAGTAGGCCCAGCGCACGTGCACCACGTCGACCGAGGCGTCCGGCAGCGGGATCTCCTGCGCGACGCCCTGCCTGACCTCGACGTTCCCCAGCCGACGGGTACGGCGGGCGGCCAGCGACACCAGGTCCGGGTGCGGCTCCACGCCGAGTACCGAGCGGGCCGTCTCGGCGAACCGCGGCAGATGGAAGCCGGTGCCGCAGCCCAGGTCGAGCACGTCGCGCCCGGACCAGTCGGTCACGGCCGCCATCGCCGACCAGAGCCGCCCGTCCGGGTCGGCGGCGCGGTTCTCGATCTCGTACGTCGCGGTGTGGTGCCAGATGTTGGGGCTGGGGACCGCGCCCCTCATCGCGCCCTTCATGCCCTCGTCACGAGCGCGGCACGCTCAGATCCGGACCTCGCCGTTCGGCGTGCTGAACTGCGCGGCGAGCAGGCCCGGGGTGCCGTGCTCGGCGACCCACTTGACCTCGACGTTCTCGGCCGGCCTGCCGGTCCAGGGGTCGACCCGCTCCTCGAGGTCCTCGCCCAGGTAGTCCTTGACCCGCTGCGAGTCGCCGGAGATCTCGATGCAGGTGAGCGTGACGTCGGAGCCGGCGTTGCCCGGGTGCAGGTCCGTGGTCAGCCAGTGGATGAAGTAGGGCAGCTGCGGGTCCGCGATCAGGCCGTTGATGCCGATCTGCTTCCACAGCAGTTCGGTGCCGTCGGGGAGGTGCCGGTTGCCGTCGACCCAGGGGCGGCCGAGGCGCTTCTCGATCGGCGCCATGTCGTCGACCGCGACGACCCAGCCCATCCAGCCGCCACCGAGCGCGGAGCGGGCCTTGACCGCCTGGCCGAAGGGCGCCTTGTCCGACGCCGGGTGCTCGAGTGCCTCGACGACCTCGACGTAGAGGCCACCGCGCAGTGGCAGCGTCATGTTGCGCGTGCCGAAGCGCGGGTGCACCCCACCGTCGACGAAGTCCTGACCGAGCAGCTCGCCGATTCGCTTGGCGGTGCTGACCAGGCCATCGGGTCCGGCGGCGTACGAGAGGTGGTCCAGGCGCATGCCCCGATTCTGAACACTGCCTGGCTCGGCACCAACACGGGGGTCGAGTTGTCTTGACGTCGAGACGTCTGCAGGGCCGGTCAGTGCGGGTCGGCGGGGTGGATCGCCAGCTGGGAGCGAGAGCGCAGATGGGCCTCGCAGTGGTGTGCCAACTCGGCGTACGCCGCCTCGCCCATCAGCGCCACCAGCTCGGCCCGGCTGGTGACGTAGAGCGGCTCGGCGGCGACGTGGGCGACCGGGTTGCCGGTGCAGTACCAGTCCAGATCGTGACCGCCGGGTCCCCAGCCGCGCCGGTCGTACTCGCCGATGCTGACCTCGGTGTACGTCGACCCGTCGGTCCGCTCGACCTCGCGGAACGTCCGCCGGATCGGCAGCTGCCAGCACACGTCCGGCTTGGTCTCCAGCGGGTTGCGGCCCTGGCGCAGGGCGAGCAGGTGCAGCGCGCAGCCGGCGCCGCCCCCGAAACCGGGCCGGTTGTGGAAGACGCAGGCCTGCTGGCCGTCGACCACGACGGTGCGGGTCTTGCGCTCGCCCTCCTCGTCCTTCTCGACCCAGTCCGAGCGCCTGACCTTCCCGGGCGGCTTGAGTTGCCACAGCTCGCCGGTGAGCTGGGCGACGTACCCGGCCACCCGCTTCTCGTCGGCCGCGTCGGCGAAGTGAGCGCCGAGCGTGCAGCAGCCGACGTCCGGGGCGGAGGCGTAGATGCCCGCGCAGCCTCGCCCGAAGATGCAGGTGTAGCTCGACGTGAGCCAGGTCAGGTCGCAGCGCATGACCTCCGCGGCGTCGTCGGGGTTGACGAACTCCACCCACGCGCGGGGGAAGTCCAAGGGCACTTCGGGCATGCGCGCCACGGTAGCGTGGGGGCATGCGGCTGGGCGTCCTCGACATCGGCTCCAACACGGGCCACCTGCTCGTGGTGGACGCCCATGGCGGCGCGGCGCCGTTGCCGGCGTACTCCTACAAGCAGCCGCTGCGGCTGGCCGAGCACCTCGACGAGCGGGGTGCGGTGAGCCGGGCCGGCATCGACGCGCTGACCGCCTTCACCGCCGACGCGCTGCTGGTCGCCGAGGACAAGGGCTGTGCCGACATGCTTGCCTTCGCCACCTCGGCGGTGCGTGACGCGGTGAACTCCGACGACGTGCTGACCCACGTGCAGGAGCAGACCGGCGTGGGGATCGAGGTGCTCTCCGGGGAGGACGAGGCCCGGCTGACGTTCCTGGCGGTGCGACGCTGGTTCGGCTGGTCGGCCGGTCGGCTGGCGGTCTTCGACATCGGCGGCGGCTCGCTGGAGATCGCCGGCGGCGACGACGAGGCGCCCGACGTGGCCTGGTCGCTGCCGCTGGGCGCGGCCCGGCTGGCCCGCACCTACTTCGCCAAGGACGGCCCGGACGAGGACGATCTCAAGCAGCTGCGCAAGCAGATCCGCGCCACCATCGCCCAGGACGCCGGCCACCTGATCCGCGCCGGCTCCCCGGACCGGGCGGCGGCCACCTCCAAGACGTTCCGCTCGCTGGCCCGGATCTGCGGGGCGGCGCCGAGCGCCGAGGGACCGCTGGCGCGCCGTACCCTCCCGCTGGAGGAGCTGCGCCACTGGATCCCGAAGTTGGTCGCGATGAGCCGCGAGGAGCTGGCCGGGCTGCCGGGCGTGAGCGCCGACCGGGCCCACCAGATCGTGCCGGGCGCGCTCGTCGCGGAGGCCTGCATGGACATCTTCGACCTGGCCGAGCTGGAGATCTGTCCGTGGGCGCTGCGCGAGGGTGTGATCCTCGAGCGGCTCGACCAGATGAGCGTGCTGGCGTCATGAGCACCCCACTCGAATGCTCGCTTCGCTCCGCTCCGAGCGGGGACCCCGCATGACCCGGATCGGCCTCTCCACCGTCTCGGTCTATCCCGAGTCCACGGCGCACGCCTTCGGCTACGCCAGGACGATCGGGTACGACGCGGTCGAGGTGATGGTCGGCGTGGACGCGCTCTCGCAGCAGACCGCCGCCGTCGCGCAGCTGAGCGAGCACCACGAGATGCCCGTCTCGGCGGTGCACGCGCCGTGCCTGCTGTTCACCCAGCGGGTGTGGGGCACCGAGCCGTGGGGCAAGCTGGAGCGCTCCGCGGAGATGGCGCACGCCGTCGGCGCGGCGACGGTCGTGGTGCACCCGCCGTTCCGCTGGCAGCGCGACTACGCCGCCACGTTCGTGGAGGGCATCGCCAAGCTCGAGGCGACCACCGGGCTGGCCTTCGCGGTCGAGAACATGTACCCATGGCGGGCCTCCTCGCGTCGCGGAATGCAGATGTACCTGCCGCACTGGGACCCCTCCACCGAGGACTACGCCAACACCACCATCGACCTCTCCCACGCGGCCATCGCGAAGGACGACGTGGTGGCGATGGCGCAGCGGCTGGGTTCCCGGCTGCGGCACATCCACCTCACCGACGGCACCGACTCGGCCAAGGACGAGCACCTGGTCCCCGGCCGCGGCACCACCGGCGCCGACCGCTTCCTGCGCCATCTGGCCGCCAGCGGCTTCGACGGCGAGATCGTGCTGGAGATCAACACCCGCAAGGCGTCCTCGAAGCAGAGCCGTGAGGCCGACCTGCGCGAGTCGCTGGAGTTCGCGCGCGAGCATTTCCGGCCGTGAGCCTGTGGTGAACCCGTGGTGAGCATCGAGGTGGCGGGCCTCGTCGTACGCCGCGGGGGACGGGCTGTGCTCGACGGCATCGACCTGCGCATCGGCGCCGGCGTGACCGGCCTGCTCGGGCCGTCCGGCTCGGGCAAGACCACCCTGCTGCGCGCGATCGTGGGGGTGCAGCGGACCCACGGCGGCACCGTCACCGTGCTGGGATCACCGGCCGGCGCCAAGGCACTGCGCAGCCGGATCGGCTACGTCACCCAGGCCGCCAGCGTCTACGACGACCTCACCCTGACCGAGAACCTCCGCTTCTTCGCCCGGGTGCTCGGTGTCGGCCCCGACGAGGTCGAGCGGGTCGTCCGCGCGGTGGATCTGGGCGGCCACCGCGACCACGTGGTCGGCCGGATGAGCGGCGGCCAGCGCTCCCGGGCGTCGCTCGCCGTGGCGCTGCTGGGCTCGCCGGCGGTGCTGGTCCTCGACGAGCCGACGGTCGGCCTCGACCCGGTGCTGCGTCGCGACCTGTGGGCACTCTTCCACCGGCTCGCCGACGACGGTGCCGTCGTGCTGGTCAGCAGCCACGTGATGGACGAGGCCGACCGCTGCGACCAGCTGCTATTGATGCGTGCGGGCGCGATCATCGCCGACGGCACCCCCGCCGAGATCCGCGCCGGCGCCGGTGCGGACGACATCGAGACCGCCTTCCTGCGGCTGGTGGAGCGATGAGGCCGGCGCGCACCCTGGCCGTCGCCGTACGCGTGCTGCAGCAGGTACGGCGCGACCCGCGCACCCTGGCCATGTTGGTGGTGGTCCCGTGCGTGCTGATGGCGCTGCTGTGGTGGATGTACCGGGACGTGCCGGGGCCGGTCTCGCCGTTCGACCGCAGCGGGCCGGCGCTGCTGGCGATCTTCCCGTTCGTGGTGATGTTCCTGGTCACCAGCGTGACCACGCTGCGCGAGCGCTCCTCGGGCACCCTCGAACGGCTGCTGGCGATGCCGCTGGGGCGACTCGACCTGCTGCTCGGCTACGGGCTCGCCTTCGGGCTGCTCGCCGCGATCCAGTCGGTGGTCGCGGTGGCGGTGTCGGTATGGCTGCTCGGCATGCACGTGCACTCGGCCTGGCTGCTGCTCCTGATGGCCGTCGCCGACGCCGTGCTCGGCACGTCGCTGGGCCTGTTCGTCTCGGCGTTCGCCCACACCGAGTTCCAGGCGGTGCAGTTCATGCCGGCGCTGGTGGTGCCGCAGATCCTGGTCTGCGGGCTCTTCGTGCCCCGGGCGCAGTTGCCCGGCGTGCTGCACGCGATCTCCGACGTACTCCCGCTGTCCTACGCCGTCGACGCGATGCGGCACCTGACGGTGGGCGCGACCTCGACCGGCGTGGCCGGCGATCTGGGCGTCGTGGTCGGCTACGCGGTCGCGCTGCTGGTGCTCGGAGCCGCGACGCTGCGGCGCCGGACGCCGTAGCCTTCCCCCGTGAGCTCCACGGGAAAGATCGCGATCATCGGCGTCGGCAACATGGGCGAGGCGGTGCTGGCCGGCCTGCTCAAGGCCGGTCACGCCCCGGCCGACGTGCTGGCGGGGGTGCGCCGACCCGAGCGGGCGACTGCGCTCGCCGAGACCTACGGGGTGGCGGCGGTCGACCCGGCCGAGGCGGCCGAGCGGGCCGAGGTGCTGGTGCTCGGTGTGAAGCCCTACCAGGTGGTCGACCTGCTCGGTGGGCTGCCGCTGCGGGCGGGCCAGTTGGTGGTCTCGCTGGCGGCGGGGCTGACCACCGCGGCGATCGAGGCGGCGCTGCCGGCCGGGATCGGCGTGGTGCGGGTCATGCCGAACACCCCCTCGCTGGTCGGCGAGGGCATGTCGGTGATCGCCGGCGGTGCCACCGCGAGCGCCGAGCAGGTGACGCTGACCGAGAGCCTGATGGCCGCCGTCGGCGCGGTCGCGACGGTGCCGGAGTCGCAGCTCGATGCCGCGGCCGCGATCAGCGGCTCGGGCCCGGCGTACGTCTTCTACGTGGCCGAGGCGCTGGTCGAGGCCGGCGTCCATCTCGGCCTGCCACGGGCGGTCGCCACCCAGCTGGTCACCCAGACCCTGGTCGGCTCGTCGCTGATGCTGCGCGAGACCGGCGAGCACCCGGCGGTGCTGCGCGAGAACGTCACCTCGCCCGGTGGCACCACCGCGGCCGCGCTCCGGGTCCTGGAGAACGCCGGCCTGCGCGGCACCCTGCTCGACGCCACCCGGGCGAACCGGGATCGGTCGCGGGAGATCGCCCGAGGCCACATGTAACACGCTGTTACATCCACTAGACGGTCGTTGCAACGACCGTCTAGTGATGCGAACAGCGTGTTACAACAGCCCCACGGCAGCCTCGGCGGCGGCCAGGACCGGCGCCGTGACCTCCCGGCACCGGGCCGCACCGGCCTCGTAGACCGCCGACACGTGGGCCGGGTCGGCGGCGAGGTCGCGATAGCGCTTCT
>NZ_DASZUF010000149.1:0-20392 GCF_035547795.1 Nocardioides sp. | reverse complement strand
AGCGCCTTGAGGTCGGACTTGTGTGCGACCAGCGTCTGCAGCGGCACCAGCACGTCGTCGGTGGCGTCGAGCAGGTCGGGCGCGATCTGCTGGACCACCTGGAGGAACTGGGAGAGCTTGTCGAGGTCGGCGCGCAGCATCGCGATCTTCGGGTTGAACTGGTGCAGGTAGGCGTCCAGCGATCTCGCGGTCGCGCCCAGCGCCGCCCCGCGGCCGTCGAGGGCGACCGCGGCCGCCCCGATCGCCGTGGACAGCTCGGCCGGGTCGAGGGCCTTGACCAGGCTGTCGATGTCGTCCAGTGCGTCCTGCAGCTCCAGGGTGGACTGCGTGGTGTCGGCGGGTACGACGGCGCCGGGGCGCAGTGACCTGGCGGGCGCGACCGCGGCGACGGCGGTGCTGGCCGGCGCGCTCGCCGTCGTGGTGCCGCCGGTGGGGCGCAGGTCGACGTACGTCGTGCCGAAGACCGTGGCCGGCAGGATCCGCGCGACGACATCGGCCGGGATGTTGTCGAGTTGGCCCTTGTCCATCGACAAGTCGACCCTGACACCGCCGCCGGGGCCCGGCTCGATCGCCTTGACCTTGCCGACGATCACGCCGTGCAGCTTCACGTCCGAGCCCTTCACCAGCGCGCCGCCGGCGTTGCGCAGGTCCGCCGAGACCGTGGGGGGACCGCCCCAGGTGCCGTCGGTGCGCAGGTGCAGCACCTCCAACAGGACCCCGAGCACGACCAGGGCGACCAGGCCGCGTACGGCGAGCTGGTTTCGGGTCGGCGCCTTCATCGGCTTGCTCCTGCCACCGAACACCTGCATCACCCCGAGATCCGGAAGCCGGGGTCGCCGCCCCAGAACACGAGGGTCAGGAACATGTCGAGCAGCACGACGATCACGATGCTCGCCCGGATGGAGGCGCCGGTGGCCTCGCCGACCGCCTGCGGGCCGCCGCCCGCCTTGAGGCCGTACCAGCAGTGGATGAGCGTGATGATCAGCGCGAAGACCAGGATCTTGACGATCGAGAAGAAGACGTCGCGACCGTTGATGAACGTCGAGAAGTAGTGGTCGTACTGCCCCGGTGACTGGTGGAAGATGTAGACCACCGAGAGCCGCGAGGCGATGTAGGAGCCGAGCAGGCCGACCAGGTAGAGCGGCAGGATCGCCAGCATGCAGGCGACCACTCGAGTGGCGACCAGGTAGCGCAGCGCGCTCACCCCCATCACCTCGAGCGCGTCGACCTCCTCGTGGATCTTCATCGAGCCCAGCTGCGCGGTGAAGCGGCAGCCCACCTGCGCGGCCAGCGCCAGCGCGGCGATGAGCGGCGCGAGTTCCCGGGTGTTGGCACTGGCGGAGATGAACCCGGTCAGCGGCGCGAGGCCGACCAGCTGGAGACCGTTGAAGCCCTCGATGCCCAGCGACGTACCGGCGGCGAGGGAGAGCAGCACCATCACGCCGACGGTGCCGCCGCCCACCAGCAGCGCGCCCGAGCCCCAGGCGACGTCCTTGAGCTGGCGCAGCATCTCCTGGGGGTAGAGCTTGAGGGTGAGCGGGATGTCCCGCAGCACCTTGGCGGAGAAGGAGGCGAAGTCCCCGAAGGCGGCGAACGCGTCCAGGACGGGGTCGGTGGCCCAGCTCGCCCGCGCCATCAGGCGGCTCCGGTCGGCGAGAGCATCGAGTAGATCTGCGTCAGGGCGACGTTGACGACCGCCAGCAGGATGACGCTGAGCACGACCGCCTGGTTGACCGCGTCCGCGACGCCCTTGGGGCCGCCGGAAGCGCTCAGGCCCTTGTGCGCGGCCACGATGGTGGCGATGAAGCCGAAGATGAGCGCCTTCAGCTCCGCCATCACCAGGTCCATCGGGTCGCTAAAGCTGATGAAGGAGCTGAGGTAGGTCCCGGCCGAGACCGAGCCGTTGCCGACGTTGAGGATGAACGCGGTGGTCATCGCCGTCATCGCGACGATCACGGTGAGGAGTACGGCGACCACCAGCGCCGCGACCACCCGCGGCGAGACCAGTCGCTGGACCGGGTTGATGCCCATCACCTTCATCGCGTCGATCTCCTCGCGGACCTGGCGGGCGCCGAGGTCGGAGCAGATCGCGGAGCCGACCGCGCCGGCGATCATCAGGCTGGTCACCAGCGGCGCGCCCTGGCGCAGCACGCCGATCCCGTTGACGGCGCCGCTGAACGACCCGGCGCCGATCTGGGAGGCGACGGCGCCGATCTGCACCGAGGTGATGACCCCGAACGGGATCGCGACCAGGATGGTGGGCAGCAGCGACACCTTGGTCATGAACCAGGACTGCAGGAGGAACTCGCTCCAGCTGAACCGTCCGCGGACGATGTCGGTGACGGCGGTGCTGGTCGCTTCCGTGCCGAGGATGACGAGCTTCCCGCTCGTCACGACACCCGCTCGCATGCGGCCGACGAGCGTCACCGAACGCCCTCGCAGGCGCGGTCGACGATGGTCAAGGCAACCCCCCTCATGAACAGTCGCCCCATGTAACGGCGCTCACAAGCCGGGGTTACGGGCTTGTGGACAAATTCCGCCGAAACGTCAAAGAGCGAGGTGAGTTCGCGGGGCAAGCCGCGGACCATGACGTGGGCGGTGCCCGTGCGCGCGCAGCAGCAGTGTCACCAGGCGACCCCGATGCGGGCGGTACGGCGCCAGGTAGCCGCGCAGCCGATCGTCGTCCCACGGCTCCCCGGTCAGCCCCCACCCGACGTCCTTGGCGACGTGGTAGTCGCCGAAGCTGACCGCGTCCGGGTCGCCGTGCGCGCGCTGGCGCACCTCCGCGGCGGTCCACTCGCCGATCCCGGGCAGGCTGGTCAGCCGACGCTCGACCTCCTCGCCCGGCAGGCCGACGGTGCGCTCGAGACTGTCCGCGACCCGGGCCGCTGTCACCAGGGCACGGGAGCGGGCCGGGTCGACCCGCATCCGCAGCCAGGCCCAGCTCGGGATGGATCTGATCGTCGGCGCGGCCGGCTGCACGTGCAGGTCCAGCTCGGCGCCGGGCCCCGGGGCCTGCTCGCCGTACCGGCGGACCAGCGCGCGATAGCCGGCGAACGCCTCCTGCCCGGTCACCTTCTGCTCCAGGATCGCCGGGGTGAGCGCTTCCATGACCAGGCCGGTGCGGCCGAGCCGGGGCACGCCGACCCGGCGGATCGCGCGCCGCAGCACCTCCTCGCGCGGGTCGAAGCCGTGTGGCTCGTCGTCGGCGCCGAGCATGCTCGGGAGCTGGTCGAGCACCCACACCGCACCCGGGCCCCACGCCCGCGCCTCGACCGCTCCCCCGCGCATCCGGACGCTCAGCGTGGCCGGTCCGTGCGGCGTGCGGATGCCGCGGTGGTGGGTGTCATCGACCAGACGGTACGTCGGATCGCCGGCGCCCCGGCGGTGCACCAGCAGCATGCCGAGGCTGAGGTCGTACGGCGGGACCCAGGTGCGGGTCAGAGTCATGGTGCGCCCAGCCTACGGAATCCGTCGGTGGTCTCGGGTTTCATGGAGCCATGCAACTCGCCGACGTCGTCGCCACCTCCGCGGTCGTCGCGGCCACCCGGTCGCGCAAGGCCAAGATCGCCGCGCTGGCCACCCGGCTCGCCGAGGCGTCGGCCGACGAGCTGCCGGTGGTGGTCTCCTACCTCGGTGGCGCGCTGCTGCAGCGACGCACCGGGCTGGGCTGGCGCTCGCTGGCCGGTCTGCCGGAGCCGGCCGACTCCTCCACCCTGACCGTCGCCGAGGTGCACGCGACCTTCGGCCACATCGCCGAGCTGGCCGGGTCCGGATCCGGCGCGGCGCGAGCCGCCGCCGTGGCCGAGCTGTTCGAGCGGGCGACAGCCGAGGAACAGGCCTGGCTACGCGGCGTCGTCACCGGCGAGGTGCGCCAGGGCGCGCTCGACTCGCTGGTCCAGGAGGCGCTCGCGGTGGCGGCAGGCGTCCCGCTGCCGGCGGTGCGGCGGGCCGCGATGCTGGCCGGCTCGACCGTCGCGATCGCGTCGCGGGCGTTCGCCGGCGAGGAGGCCCTCGCCGAGGTCGGGCTGGTCGTCGGTCGGCCGGTGCTGCCGATGCTGGCCTCGAGCGCGCCATCGGTGGCCGAGGCGATCGCCAAGATCGGCGGCCCGGTCGCCGTCGACGCCAAGCTCGACGGCATCCGCATCCAAGTGCACCGCGACCGCGACGAGGTACTCATCGCCACCCGCACCCTCGAGGACATCACCGCCCGGCTGCCCGAGGTGGTGGACGTGGCCCGCGCACTTCCGGCACGGCGATTCGTGCTCGACGGCGAGGCGATGACGCTCGACGAGTCGGGTCGTCCGCGACCCTTCCAGGACACCGCCTCACGGACCGCGACCCGAGGCGACTCGGCGGTGCGGGTGGCGCCGTACTTCTTCGACGTGGTGCACCTCGACGACCGCGACCTGCTCGACCTGCCACTGCACGAGCGGCTCGCCGAGCTCGACCGGCTGGTGCCCGAGCAGCACCGGGTCCGGCGGCTGATGACCGACGACACCGCGGCGGCCGAGACGTTCGCCGCGGAGGTGCTGCGCGAGGGGCAGGAGGGCGTCGTGGTCAAGGCACTCGACGCGCCCTGGGAGGCCGGTCGGCGCGGTGGCGCCTGGGTCAAGGTGAAGCCGGTGCACACCCTCGACCTGGTCGTGACGGCGGTCGAGTGGGGCTCGGGTCGTCGCCGCGGCTGGCTGTCGAACATCCACCTCGCCGCCCGCGACCCGGAGACCGGCGGCTTCGTGATGCTCGGCAAGACGTTCAAGGGCATGACCGACGAGATGCTGCGCTGGCAGACCGAGCGGTTCACCGAGCTGGCACTCGACGGCACCGACGGCTGGGTGGTGCGTGTGCGGCCCGAGCAGGTCGTCGAGATCGCCTTCGACGGCCTCCAGCGCTCCACGCGCTACCCCGGCGGAGTGGCGCTGCGCTTCGCCCGGGTGGTGCGCTACCGCGACGACAAGACCGCCGCCGAGGCCGACACGATCGAGGCGGTCCGAGCGATGCTCGGCTAGCTTGCCGTGACGGACCGCGCACTGGTGCGGTCCTGACAGCTCACCTGCCGGTCGCGCGCAACAAACCGTGCACCTGCGTGATCTGAGGTCAGGCGTCCGCGGCTACTGCAACTGTGAGTTGCACGACCCGTACAGTGCTCCCATGAGCGAGAGTTCTCCGGCCGACGGACGGCGTTCGGCCGCCGCCGCGCGCCGCCGGGCTCGGGAGGCCCAGATCGTTGCCGCCACCCGGGAGCTCTTCGACGAGCGCGGCGTACGCGATGCCCAGATCGAGGACATCGCCCGGGCCGTCGGCATCAACCGCGCCATCGTCTACCGCCACTTCACCGGCAAGGAGGAGATCTTCGCCCTCACCCTGGTCGACTATCTCGAGGAGCTGCGCGAGGCGCTGCTCGCCGTCGACCGAACCGACGCGCCGCCCCGGGACCGGCTCGCCGCCACCGTCGGCGCGTTCGTGGACTACGGCGTCGCCCACCCGGCGTTCGTCGACTGCGCCCATGCGCTGATGCGACGCACCGCTCCGGAGCTCGTCGACGAGATCTCCGAGAGCGCGCTGTTCCGGCTCGGCCGCGCCATCACCGCGACCCTCGCCGTACCGCAGCGGATCTTCGCCGCCGGCAGCGCCACCGGCGACTTCACGGTCGGCGACCCGAGCCTGCTGGCCAACATGTTCTACAGCACCGGCCTGGGGGCCCTGCAGCTCGCCCGCGTCGGGATCCTGGTGACCGAGTCGGCCCCCGGGATCCCGACCATGGTCGAGGTCTCCCCCGAGCAGGTCCGCGACTACCTGGTCACGGCCGCGCTCGCCCTCGCCCGCGGCTAGCCGTCAGGCCGCCTCGATGATCGCCGTCACGCCCTGACCGCCCGCGGCGCAGATCGAGATCAGGCCGCGGCCGGATCCCTGCTGGGCGAGCAGTTTGGCCAGGTTGTTGATGATCCGACCGCCGGTGGCGGCGAAGGGGTGACCCGCGGCCAGCGACGACCCGTTGACGTTGAGCTTCTCCCGCGGCACGGCACCGAGCGGGGCATCCAGACCGAGCCGCTCCTTGCAGAAGATCGGGTCCTCCCACGCCTTGAGCGTCGCGAGCACCTGCGAGGCGAACGCCTCGTGGATCTCGAAGAAGTCGAAGTCGGCGAAGGTCAGGCCGTTCCGGGCCAGCATCCGTGGCATCGCATACGCCGGCGCCATCAACAGCCCCTCGCCACCGTGCACGTAGTCGACGGCCGCGACCTCGGCGTCCACGAAGTAGGCCAGGATCGGCAGGTCGTGCGCCTTGGCCCACTCCTCCGAGGCGAACAGCACCGCCGAGGCGCCGTCGGTCAGCGGCGTGGAGTTACCCGCGGTCATCGTCGCCGCCTCGCCGCGACCGAAGACCGGCTTGAGCTTCGCCAGCTTCTCCGCGGTGGAGTCGGCGCGCAGGTTGTTGTCGCGCTCCAGGCCGCGGAACGGCGTGATCTGGTCGTCGAACCAGCCGCGCTCGTAGGCGGCAGCCATCTTCTGGTGCGAGGCGGCGGCCAGCTCGTCCTGCTCCTCCCGGCCGATCTGCCACTCCAGTGCGGTCAGCGCGGCGTGCTCGCCCATCGAGAGCCGGGTGCGCGGCTCGGCGTTGGCCGGGATGTTCGGGACGATGTCGCCCGGGCGCACCTTCAGCAGGGCCTTGAGCCGCTGGCCGGCGGTCTTGGCACGGTTGGCCTCGAGCAGGATCTTGCGCAGGTTCTCACCCAGCGCGATCGGCGCATCCGAGGTGGTGTCGGTGCCACCCGCGATGCCCGAGTCGATCTGCCCCAGGGCGATCTTGTTGGCGATGTACGTCGCGGCCTGCAGCCCGGTGCCGCACGCCTGCTGGAGGTCGACGGCGGCGGTCTCGGGGGCGAGCTTGGAGCCGAGCACCGACTCGCGGGTGAGGTTGAAGTCGCGGCTGTGCTTGAGCACGGCGCCGGCGGCGACCTCGCCGATCCGCTCGCCCTGCAGGCCGAAGCGCTCGACCAGCCCGTCGAGGGCCGCGGTGAGCATGTCCTGGTTGGAGGCGGTGGCGTAGGCGCCGTTGGAGCGGGCGAACGGGATCCGGTTGCCGCCGACGATGGCGACGCGGCGGGTGGTCTTGGTCATGTGCTCATCCTTGCTTCGCGCGGTGTCTGAGTGAAGGGTATGAGAGGGACGCCACGAAATGTGGACACCGAGTTACACCTCTAGTTACATCATCGTCGGAACCACCCCGAGACCACGTCAAGGAAGCCGCAGATGAGCGACAAGTACCAGGCCTTCACCCAGTCCGCGATCGGCAAGCTGCTGGTCAAGAACCTCGGCCTCCCCTCGCCCGCCAAGCTGGAGCGCTACACCGCCGGCGATCCGCTGGTGCGCGGCACCGTGCTGGTCGGCGGCCGCGGCCGGCTGGCCGACGAGCTGCCCGGGCTGCTCGACGTGATCGGCGCGGCGAGCGAGACCGCCCGAGCCGAGGGCCGGCGCTACAAGGGCCTGGTCTTCGACGCGACCGGCCTGACCTCGATCGACCAGCTGGTCGAGATGCAGGAGTTCTTCACCCCGGTCCTGCGCAGCCTGGAGAGCTGCCCGCGCGTGGTCGTGATCGGTACGCCGCCGGAGCTGGTCAAGGGCGCCGAGCGGGTCGCTCAGCGCGCGCTCGAGGGCTTCACCCGCAGCCTCGGCAAGGAGATCGGCCGGGGCGGGACCGTCCAGCTCGTCTACGTCGCCGACGGCTACGAGGACTCGCTCCTCTCCACGCTCGGCTTCCTGCTCAGCCCCAAGTCGGCCTACGTCTCCGGCCAGGTCGTGCGGATCGGCGCGCACCGGGAACAGAAGGCCGCCCCGGTCGCCGACTGGAGCAGGCCGCTCGCCGGCAAGGTCGCCTTCGTCACCGGCGCCAGCCGCGGCATCGGCGAGGAGATCGCCCGGGTGCTGCACCGCGACGGCGCCAGCATCGTCGGCCTCGACGTACCGCAGGCGGCCGACGACCTGCAGCGGGTGATGAAGGAGCTCGACGGCGACTGGCTCACCCTCGACATCACCGCCAAGGACGCCCCGCAGCGCATCGCGCAGCACCTCAAGGAGAAGCACGGCGGCGTCGACATCGTCGTCCACAACGCCGGCGTCACGCTCGACAAGAAGCTCGCCAACCAGACCCCGGAGCGCTTCGGCAAGGTGCTCCAGATCAACATCGAGGCACCCGAGAAGATCACCGCGGAGCTGCTCGAGCAGAAGGTCGTCAACGCAGGCGGCCGCATCGTCGGCGTCGCCTCGATCGCCGGCATCGCCGGCAACGTCGGCCAGACCAGCTACGCCGCGTCCAAGGCCGGCGTGATCGGCTTCGTCGACTCGCTGACCAACGAGCTCGAGGACGGCATCACCATCAACGCCGTCGCGCCGGGCTTCATCATCACCCAGATGACGGCCGCGGTGCCGTTCGCCACCCGCGAGGTCGGCCAGCGGCTCAACGCGATGGCCCAGGGCGGACTGCCGGTCGACGTCGCCGAGACGATCGCCTGGTACGCCTCCCCCGGCTCCACCGCCGTCAACGGCAACGTGGTCCGCGTCTGCGGCCAGATGATGTTGGGCGCCTGACATGGCCGAGCACATCGCCGAGCCCACCCTCGTCTCGGGGACCGGCGGTCCGGCCGCACTGCTCCGCGCGGCGCTCCCGGGCCTCCCGCTGATCGGCGCGCTGCCGGGGATCAGGAAGGACAGGGACGCCACCACCGGCTTCGCGCTCACCCGGCCCCCGGTGACGATCGAGCGCAAGCACGCCGAGCGGTACGCCGAGCTCTGCGGCTTCCCGGTCAAGGACACCGTCCCGCTGACCTACCCGCACATGCTGGCGCAGCCGCTGCACCTGGCGATCCTGACCGACCCGCGCTTCCCCAGCGCGCCGATGGGCATGGTCCACCTGGAGAACTCGATCAGCCAGCACCGCCGGATCGCCGTCGGGGAGACGCTCGAGGTGACCGTGGCGGTGGGCAGCCCGCTGCCGCATCCGGTCGGGACCGCCTGGCGGTTGACCAGCACGCTCACCGCCGACGGGCAGACGGTGTGGGAGTCGGTCTCGACGTACCTGCGTCGCGGCCGGCGCGATCCCGACGCGGCGTGGCCCAGCGACCTTGCCGAGGTGCCGCCGAGCGGGCCGGTGTTCCAGCTCAAGGCCGACCTCGGTCGCCGGTACGCCGCCGTGTCCGGCGACTACAACCCCATCCACCTGACCGCGCTCTCGGCGAAGGCGCTGGGCTTCCCGCGCCAGATCGCCCATGGGATGTGGACCAAGGCGCGCTGCGTCGCCGCACTGGAGAACCGGCTGCCCGACGCCGTCCGGGTCGACGTGGCGTTCAAGAAGCCGGTCTTCCTACCCGGCGCCGTCGCCTTCGGCAGCCGGCGCGACGAGCGGGGCTACGGGTTCTCGCTGCACAAGCGCGGCAGCGACACCCTGCATCTGCTGGGCCGCACCACCGCGCTCTGACGCGCCCGTCACACCTCGGCTGACGCCGCGTACCTCTACGACCGCGGCGGACGGATGATGCCTTGCTGCGCGGTGGTGGCGACCAGCCGACCGTCGGAGGAGAACACCCGGCCCAGCGAGAGGCCACGGCCGTTCTCGGCCGAGGGCGACTCCTGGTCGTAGAGCCACCACTCATCGGCGCGGAACGGCCGGTGGAACCAGATGGTGTGGTCGAGAGAGGCCATCTGGACACCGGCCGTGCCGAGCTGGTGCGCGGCCAGGGAGGCACCGAGCAGGCTGATGTCGGAGGCCCAGGTGAACGCGGCGATGTGCACGTTCGGGTCGTCGGGGAGCCGGTCGGCGATCCGTAGCCACACCTGCTGCCGGGCCGGGCGGCGCGGGTCGGGCGGCAGGCCGCGCATCGAGTTGCCCACGATGCGCACCTCGACCGCCGCCCACTCCCGGGCCAGCGACTCGCTCTCGGTGCTGCCGCCCTTGGCCATTAGCTCGAGCATGTCGATGCCCTGGTCGGCCGGCAGCGCCGCGGGCATCGCGTCCTGGTGCTCGAAGCCGTGCTCCTCGCGCTGGAAGTTCGCGGTCAGGTAGAAGATGTCGCGGCCGTGCTGGCGCCCCGCCACCCGACGGGTCTGGAAGGAGCGGCCGTCGCGGATCCGGTCGACGTCGTACACGATCGGCGCGGACGGGTCGCCCGGCAACAGGAAGTAGCCGTGCATCGAGTGCACGTGGAAGCCCTCGTCGGCGCTGCGGATCGCCGCGGTGAGCGACTGCGAGGCGACCTGACCGCCGAACGCGCGGCCGCGCTCGTTGGGCGCGGGCGCGCCCCGGTAGAGGTCGCGGTCGATCTCCTCCAGGTCCAGGACCCGGACCAGCTCGGAGACCGCCTGGGCGGCGGGTCGCTCGCTCACCTCGGTCACTTCTCCCCCTCCTCGCCGCCCTCGGGGCGCTCGTCCAGCGTCGCCAGGAAGCGCTCGAACTCGCGGCCGAGCTCCTCGCCGGTAGGCAGCGGCTGGTTGGGCGCCAGCAGCGAGGCGCCGCTCTCCTCGGCCCGGGTGAACGCGTCGTACTGTCGCTCCAGGGCCTTGACCACCTCGCCGACCTCCGCGTTGTCGGCCAGGTAGCGCGCGATCTCCTCGGCGCGCTTGTCTGCCTCCAGGCGGAGCTTTGTCAGGTCGATGGTGAGCCGGCCGTGCAGCTCCACCTTCTCCAGCAGCGCGGCCGCGGCGAGGGGATAGTCGAGCTGGGCGACGTAGTGGGGGATGTGGACCACGAAGCCCTGCGCGTCGTGACCCCACTCGCCGAGCCGGATCTCGACCAGCGCCTGCGCGCTCGACGGCACCCGGATCTCCCCGCTCCAGTGGCTCTCCTCGGTCACCAGATCGGGGTTGTTGGCGTGGTGGGTCATGGTCAGCGGCCGGGTGTGCGGCACCGCCATCGGCACCGAGCCCAGCGAGATCACCTGGGTGACGGCGAGGCGCTCCACCACCTCGCGCACGGCGCGGGCGAAGGCCTCCCAGCGATTGTCGGGCTCGGGACCGTGCAGCAACAGGTACGGCGTGCCGCCCGCATCGTGCAGCAACCGCACGACCAGCCGCGGTGCGTCGTAGTCCTCGTAGTGGTCGCGGACGAACGAGACCGCCGGCCGGCGCGCGCGGTAGTCGTGGAAGGCGTCCACGTCGAAGGTGGCCACCACTGGCGCGGCGTCGGAGACCTCGATCAGATGCAGCGCCGCCATCGCGGCGGCGTTGCCGGCGTCCAGGAAGCCGTCCAGCACCTGGATCATCGTCAGCGGACCGCTCAACTCGTCGAGCTCGGCGACCTCATCGACGATGTGCACCAGTCGGGACTTCGCCACGTCGACCTCCCTGGATGGTCTGTTGTTCGGCTTGCGCTTCCACGTCATCAGCGTCTTCGGCAACTTCGGCATGGCGCCTGCGCCAGCGTCGGCGGGCACCACGATATTCCCGCACCGTCCGCGACCGGGTGCACGACGGCGGTGAGCACGCCCACACCACCGCCGGCTGCGCCGATAGGTTACCGCGAAGTAACATTCGCCCGGAAGCACCCCCTCGATCCTGCCAGGAGAACCGGTGACCCGACAGTTGCGCGAGGTCGTCTTCGTCGACGGCGTTCGCACCCCCTTCGGCAAGGCCAAAGGCCAGTACGCCGAGACCCGAGCCGACGACCTCGTGATCAAGCTGATCCGCGAGCTCGTCCGCCGCAACCCCAGCCTGCCGCCCGAGCGCATCGACGACGTGGCCATCGCCGCGACGACGCAGATCGGCGACCAGGGCCTGACCATCGGCCGCACCGCCGCGCTGCTCGCCGGGCTCCCGCAGAGCGTGCCGGGCTTCGCCATCGACCGGATGTGCGCCGGCGCGATGACCGCGGTGACGACCACCGCGGGCGGCATCGCCTTCGGTGCCTACGACGTCGCCATCGCCGGCGGCGTCGAGCACATGGGCCGTCACCCGATGGGCGAAGGCGTCGATCCGAACCCGCGCATCGTCGCCGAGCGACTCGTCGACCCGTCCGCGCTGGTGATGGGCAACACGGCCGAGAACGTGCACGACCGCTATCCGGCGATCACCAAGGAGCGCACCGACGCCTACGCCGTCGCCTCGCAGGCCAGGGCCGCCGCGGCGTACCAGGCCGGGAAGATCCAGCCCGACCTGGTCCCGGTGGCGACCCGCTCCACCGAACAGGGCTGGGGCCTGGCGACCACCGACGAGCCGATGCGTCCCGGTACCACCATGGAGTCGCTGGCCGGGCTGAAGACGCCGTTCCGACCGCACGGTCGGGTGACCGCGGGCAACGCGGCCGGCATCAACGACGGCGCCACGGCGGCGCTGCTGGCCTCCAAGGAGACCGCTCGCGAGCTGGGCCTGCCGATCAAGATGCGGCTGGTCTCCTACGCGTTCGCCGGGGTCGCCCCGGAAGTGATGGCGGTCGGCCCGATCCCCGCGACCGAGAAGGCGCTGGCCAAGGCCGGCCTCGCCATCGAGGACATCGACGCCTTCGAGATCAACGAGGCGTTCGCGATCCAGGTGCTGGCCTTCCTCGACCACTTCGGCATCGACCAGGACGACCCGCGGGTCAACCCGTACGGCGGCGCCATCGCGTTCGGGCACCCGCTGGCGTCCTCCGGCGTACGCCTGATGATCCAGCTCGCCCGCCAGTTCCAGGAGGACCCCTCCATCCGCTACGGCATCACCACGATGTGCATCGGCCTCGGCATGGGCGGCACCGTGATCTGGGAGAACCCGCACTGGAACGGAGAGAGCAAGTGACCGCCATCGAGACACTGCTGACCGACGTCGAGAAGCTGTTCTCCGACGACGAGGTCGTCACCCAGGCCCACCTGCGCAAGGTGACCCTGCCCTCCGGCAAGGTGCTGGGCCTGGTCACCCTCGACAACGGCTTGGACCACACCCGACCGAACACGTTCGGCCCTCGGGGCCTGGTGTCGCTGAACACCGCCTACGACGCCGCCCTGGCCGATGACGAGATCGAGGCCGTCGCGGTCACCGGCAAGCCGTTCATCCTCGCCGCCGGCGCCGACCTGTCGACGCTGCGGGCCGGTGGTCCCGACGGCGTGCGCACCATCGCCGAGCTCGGACACGCGGTGTTCCGCAAGCTCACCGACGGCTCCAACGGCGTGCGCAAGCCGTCGTTCGGCTTCATCAACGGCCTCGCCCTCGGTGGCGGCCTGGAGGTGGCGCTGCACGCCGACTACCGCACCATCCTGGAGACGGTGCCCGCGGTCGGTCTGCCCGAGGTCATGCTCGGTCTGGTCCCCGGCTGGGGCGGCGCCTACCTGCTGCCGAACCTGATCGAGCCCGCGAGCGCTGCCACGGTCTTCATCGAGAACCCACTCAACCAGGGCCGGGTGCTCAAGGGCCGCGAGGCGTTCGAGCTGGGCATCGCCGATGCGATCTTCGACGGCGCCGACTACCTGGAGCAGTCGCTGATCTGGGCCGACGGCGTGCTCAACGGCTCCGTCAAGGTGGACCGCCCGGAGATCGATCGCGGCGAGGCTTGGGATGCCGCCGTCAAGAACGCCGGATTCTTCGCCTGGGCGAAGACCGGTGGCGCCTCACCCGCTGCCAAGAAGGCCGTCGAGCTGCTCGGCCTGGCCAAGACCGCCACCCGCGACGAGGGCTTCGCCGCCGAGGACGACGCGCTCGCCGCCGCGGCGAGTCAGCCGGAGCTACTGGCCTCGCTGTACTCCTTCGACCTGGTGCAGAAGCGGGCCAAGCGCCCGGCCGGCGCTCCGGACACGTCGCTGGCCCAGCCGGTGACCAAGGTGGGCATCATCGGCGCGGGTCTGATGGCCTCGCAGTTCGCGCTGCTGTTCGTGCAGCGGCTCAAGGTGCCGGTGGTCCTGGTCGATCTCGACCAGGAGCGCGCCGACAAGGGGGTGGCCTACGTCCACGCCGAGCTCGACAAGCGGCTGGCCAAGGGCCGGGCGTCGCAGGACGCCACCAACCGGCTCAAGGCGCTGGTCTCGGCCTCCGTCGACTACGCCGAGGCGTTCTCGGACGCCGACTTCATCATCGAGGCGGTCTTCGAGGAGATGTCGGTCAAGAAGACCGTCTTCGCCAACGCCGAGAAGGTCGCGCCCGAAGGCGCCGTCTTCGCGACCAACACCTCCTCGCTCTCGATCACCGAGATGGCCGCCGACCTCGAGCACCCCGAGCGGGTGGTCGGCTTCCACTTCTTCAACCCGGTCGCGGTGATGCCACTGCTGGAGATCATCCGTGGCGAGAAGACCTCGAACGTCGCGCTGGCCACCGCGTTCGCCACCGGGCGGAGCCTCGGCAAGACCACCGTCCTGGTCAAGGACAGCCCCTCGTTCATCGTCAACCGGCTGCTCGGCCGGTTCATGGGCGAGGTGGCCAGGATCGCCGACGAGGGCACCCCGATCGGCGTCGTGGACAGCGCGTTCGCGGGCGTGACGCCGATGCCGCCGTACACCCTGATCGCGCTGGTCGGCCCGGCGATCGCCTACCACAACAACGAGACGCTGCATACGGCGTTCCCCGACCGGTTCTACCTCTCGGAGAACCTGCGCAGGGTCGTCGAGGCGAAGAAGTCGAGCTTCTACGGACCCGACGGCAAGACCCTTGACCCGGAGGTCGAGGCGCTGCTCACGGTCGGCTCCACGCAGCTGAGCGCGGAGGAGGTACGGCGCCGTACCCTCGAGGCGCTGGCCGACGAGGCCCGCCGGATGCTGGACGAGGGGGTCGTCGAGGCGCCCGAGGACATCGACCTGGCGATGATCACCGGGGCCGGCTTCCAGTTCTGGAACGGCGGCCTGACCCAGCTGCTGGACCGCGAGGGCATCTCGCAGCGGATCACCGGCGCGGCGTTCCACTGAGCCGGATCACCGCGGCGCGGTTAGACTGGCGGAGCATCACGGCGGTTTGGGGACCGTCCAGAGGAAGACTCAGTTGCTCCCTGAGTGGGCGAGGGCCCCGGTCGTTCGACCGGGGCCCTTTCCCATGTCCGGTGCCGCCACACGCCGCGGCGCCTCGACGTGTCACGTCCGCCGCACGGGCGGTCAGCTCTCGACGGGGGCGGCCACCACCGCAGGGACGGCGTCGAGCGCGCCCAGCCGGGTGATCGTGTCGAGCGCGATGGTCTGGGCGGTCAGCCCGACCCGCTCCAGGATGGCCTCGCGCTTGGCGTGGTCGAGGAACTCCTGCGGGATGCCGTGGATGCGCATCGGAGTGGTGACGCCGGCGGCGGCGAGCGTCTGCAGCAAGACGGCGCCGCAGCCGCCGATCTCGCCGTTGTCCTCGATGGAGACCACCAGCCGGTGCTGGCCGGCCAGCTCGACCAGCGCCGGGTCGACCGGCATCACCCAGCGCGGGTCCACCACCGTCACGCCGATGCCCTGGGCGACCAGTCGCTCGGCCACGTCCACCGCGACCCCGGCCATCGCGCCGACGCCGACCACGAGCACGTCGCGGGTGCCGTTGCGGACCAGGACGTCGCCGCCCCCGGCCTTGCCGACCGCGGGGATCTCGGCCGGCGGGGCGCCCTTGGGGATGCGCAGCACGGTGGGCGCGTCATCGACCGCGACGGCCTCGCGCAGCAGCTCCTGCACGCGTACGCCGTCGCGCGGGGCCGCCAGCCGCAGGCCGGGCACGACCTGCAGGATGGACAGGTCCCACATGCCGTTGTGGGAGGCGCCGTCGTTGCCGGTGACGCCGGCCCGGTCCAGCACGAAGGTGACGCCGCAGCGGTGCAGCGCGACGTCCATCAGCACCTGGTCGAAGGCTCGGTTGAGGAACGTCGCGTAGACCGCCACCACCGGGTGCATGCCGCCCATCGCCAGGCCGGCCGCCGAGGTGACGGCGTGCTGCTCGGCGATGCCGACGTCGAAGACCCGCTCCGGGTACGCCGCCGCGAACCGGTCGAGGCCGACCGGGTGCAGCATCGCCGCGGTGATCCCGACCAGGTCGGGCCGGGTGGCACCCAACGCCACCATCTCCTCGGCGAAGAAGTCGGTCCAGATCCGGCCCTTGGGCACCGGCTGGTGGGTGACCACGTCGAACGGGTCGGTCTGGTGCAGCTGGTCGATCTCGTTGCGCTCGGCGGGGTCGTAGCCGAAGCCCTTGCGGGTGATCGCGTGCACGATCACCGGGCCGCCGAACCCCTTGGCCTGCTTGAGCGCCTGCTCCATCGCGGCCCGGTCGTGCCCGTCGACGGGGCCGACGTACTTCAGGCCCAGGTCCTCGAAGAGGCCCTGCGGCGCGACGGCGTCCTTGAGGCCCTTCTTCATCGCGTGGAGGACGTCGTAGGCGGGCGCGCCGACGCCCGGCACCGCGTTGAGCCGCCGCTTCACCAGGTCGAGGACCTTCTCGTAGCGCGGGTTGGTCCGCAGCGTGGTCAGCGCGGTGGTCAGCCCGCCGATGGTGGGCTGGTACGAGCGGCCGTTGTCGTTGACGACGATGACCAGCCGGCTGTCCTTGGCGACCGCGATGTTGTTGAGCGCCTCCCAGGCCATCCCGCCGGTGAGCGCGCCGTCGCCGATGACGGCGACCACGTGCCGGTCCTCGCCCCGGATCCGGTATGCCTTGGCCAGGCCGTCGGCGTAGCTGAGCGAGGTGGAGGCGTGGGAGTTCTCCACGATGTCGTGCGGGGACTCGCCCTGGCTCGGGTAGCCCGACAGGCCGCCCTCCTGCCGCAGCCGGTCGAACCGGCTGGCACGACCGGTGAGCATCTTGTGCACGTAGGCCTGGTGGCCGGTGTCGAAGACGATCCGGTCACGTGGTGAGTCGAAGACCCGATGGATCGCGATGGTCAGCTCGACGACGCCGAGATTGGGGCCGAGATGGCCGCCGTTCTTGGCGCACGTCGTCACCAGCAGGTCGCGGATCTCCGCCGCGAGCTCGGTGAGCTGTCCGTCGTCGAGTCCGCGCAGGTCACGCGGTGTACCGAGATTGTCGAGGACACGCATGTTCCGGAGTTTACGCATCGAGGAGCCGGACGCGGGCCACCGCGGGCTGCTCGAGGCTGCCGAGCCACACCGTGCCACGGTGCTCGCGCACCCCCGTCACCATCGCGTAGTCGCGGGCGGGCAGGTCCAGGTCGTGCACCAGCCGGCCCGTGACGTCGTAGGCCTGGACGCGCACGCTGGGCGCGATCCGGGGCTGCAGCCGCTCCGGCACGCGGGTGGCGCCGCGGCGCACCCACATCGGCATGCGCTGCAGGCGCTCGAGCACGTGGTTGACCGGGCTGGCCAGCGTCACCCAGATCAGCCCGTCCGAGCCGGTGGCGATGTTGTCCGGGTGGCCGGGCAGCTCGGCGACGAACAGGTCCCGGCGGCCCGCCGCGGGGCCGGTGAGCCAGTGCCGGACGACGGTGCGGGCCCCGGTCTCGGCGACGGCCACGAACGACCCGTCCGGCGCGAGCGCGACGCCGTTGGCGAAGGCCAGGCCGTCGAGGACGACCGATACCTGCCCCGACGGGTCCAGCCGCAGGAGCCGGCCGGTGCGGGTGTCCTGCACCAGGTCGTCCCGCCACCGCGGCTGGCCGAACCGGGTGGAGGAGTCGGAGAACCAGACGGTGCCGTCGGCCGCCACCGCGGCGTTGTTGCAGAACCGCATCGGCCGGCCGTCGACGCTCGCCAGCACCCGCTCCACGGCGCCGTCGCGCGGGTCGACGAGCAGGACGCCGAGGGTGGAGTCGCAGACCAGCAGCCGGCCGTCGGGATAGCACTCGATGCCCAGCGGACGGCCGCCGGTGTCGGCGATCCGGTCGAGCCGGCTGCCGTCGTGGGCGATCCGCCAGATCGCGCCGTCGGCGGTGCCGGTGTAGACGCAGCCCTCGTCCGGGCCGTCGGTGGCCACCAGCACGTCCTCGCAGCCGTGGGCCGGCACCGGCAGCACCCGCAGTGCGTCGCTCACCGGCACATCCCGGCGTAGAGCGCGGAGTCGAGGAAGGGCAGCAAGACCTGGCGGGCGGAGTCGGTCAGCGGCAGGGTCGGTACGACGGCGGGGTCGACGAACACGATCTGGCGACCCTCGCCGAGCACCACGTCGCCGTCGCCGAGCGTCGTCGGCGCCGCGTAGAACGCCAGCGTGTCGTCGCTGTCGGTCTCCACGTGGTGGACGTCGTACTCGCCGACCAGGTGGAGCTCCTCGGGCTCGAGCACGATGCCGGTCTCCTCCTCCAGCTCGCGCACCGCGGCGGCCAGCATCTCCTCCCCCGGCTCCACGTGGCCACCGGTCAGGCCCCAGCGCTCCGGCGCGATCACGGCGTGCTCGTCGCGCTCCTGCAGCAGGATCCAGCCGCGACGATCGACGAGTGCGACCGAGGCGAACCTCGTCATGCGCCCACCAGGAAGCTGAACCGCACCTCGCGCACGTCGTTGTCGACGTTGAGGTCGACCAGGCAGATGCTCTGCCAGGTGCCGAGGGCCAGCCGCCCGCCGAGCACCGGCACGCTCGCGTACGGCGGGATCAGCGCCGGCATCACGTGCGAGCGACCGTGCCCGGCCGAGCCGTGCCGGTGCCGCCACCGGTCGTCCCGGGGCAGCAGCGTCTCCAGGGCGGCGAGCAGGTCCTCGTCGCTGCCGGCCCCGGTCTCGATGACGGCGAGCCCGGCGGTCGCGTGCGGCACGAACAGGTGCAGGAGACCGTCTCCCCGGCCGGCGGCGTACTCCTCCGCATCCCGGGTCAGGTCGAGCACCACCTCGCGATCCCCGGTCCGGTAGCGGCGGACCTCACTGTCCACCGGAGAGGATCTCCTCCACGCGGGCGACCTTGGCCTGCAACTGGCCGGTGAAGCCGGGCCGGATGTCGGCCTTGAGCACGAGGCTGACCCGCGGCGAGACGGCCACGACGGCGTCGGTGGCCCGCTTGACCACGTCGAACACCTCGTCCCACTCGCCCTCGACGGTGGTGAACATCGAGGTGGTCTCGTGCGGCAGACCCGACTCCCGGACGACCTGGACGGCGGCCGCGACCGCCGCCGCGACGCTCCCGGACTCGTCGCCCGCGGCGGGGGCGACACTGAACGCGACAAGCATGTCTCCACAGTAGCGACGCGCACCCTACTGGCCGGTAGTGTGCATGCCGTCACAGAGGGAGGCACCATGACAACCGAGCTCGACTCACTCGCCCGCCGGCTCTCGGTACCACCGGACCGGCTGGCCGCCTTCGCGGCGTACGACGGGGGCCAGCTGGCCCATCTCGACACGCTGCTGGGCACCGCGATGACGCAGGAGGACCAGGCGTTCGACGCCGGCCTGGAGGAGGCGCTGCGCTTCGTCCCCAAGCTGTTGCGACCGGCGGCGAAGAAGCTGCTCTTCGGAGGTGGCCATGGGTGACCTGCGCAGCCGGATCGAGGTCACCAAGCTGGCCCGCGAGCTGGGCGTCGCCGAGGGCGAGATCTCCTTCCTGACCGCGAGCGCCCCCGAGGACCTGCGCGAGCTGCGCCGGCTGGTCTCCGGCGCGCTCTTCGCCCGCAACGAGGACCGGGTCAAGCTGCTGGCCGCGCTGAGCCGGATGCTGCCGGTGCCGCTGACCGCCAAGATCGCCGAGGTCGCCCTCGGCCCGGCGCTCAGCGCCCGGGTGGCGGGCGTGCTGGACCCCCGGGAGGCATCCCGGCTGGCCGGTCACCTGGCACCGTCGTTCCTGGCCAAGCTGGCCGTCTCGCTCGATCCCGCCCGGGTGGCGCCGATCGTGCGCGGGCTGCCCGACGACCTCGTGGTCGACGTCGGCCGACGCCTGCTGGCCGCGGGTGAGCACGTCACGCTGGCGCGGTTCGTCGCGGTGGTCTCCCCCGACGTCGCGATGGGGGTGGTGGAGGGCTCCACCGGTGCGGACCTGCTCCAGGTGGCGCTGTTCACCGACGAGCCGGCTGCGCTCGACGCGATCGCCCGGCGCATCGGTGACGAGGTGCTGGCCGACGTCATCCGGGCGGCCTCGGCAGCGCACGCCTACGACGCCGCCGTCACGCTGCTCACCTCGCTGTCAGCGGAAAGCTGCGCCCGGCTGGTGGGCCAGGTGGGCGTGGTGGAGGACAACGCCCGCGAGTCGCTGGTCGAGGCCGTGGCCGAGCACGACGTCTGGCCCGCGATCCTGCCCGCGCTGCACACGGTCGACCAGGACGTGCTCAAGGCGCTGGTGAACGTGCCCGCGACCCTGGACTCGGCCATCATCGACCGGGTCGCCATGCACAGCCATCGGCTCGATCTGGCACCGGTGCTGGTCCAGCTGGTCCTCGCCATGGACGACGAGCACCTGGACGCGCTGCGCGAGTCCAGCGTGCTGCGCGATCCCGACCTGCAGGAGTGGCTGACCGCCAACGCCGGAGTCGGCACCCGGCTGGTCCTGCCGGTGCTGGAGTCACTGGGGCTGCGCTGACCGACCCGGAACGTGGGAGGCCCCGGCGGCCCGGGCCGCCCAC
>NZ_DASZUF010000148.1:0-9091 GCF_035547795.1 Nocardioides sp. | reverse complement strand
CGGTGCGGTGGCGCGCAGCGTGGAGATCGCCGAGGCGTGCGCGTTCGACCTGCAGAAGGCCAAGCCGGCGCTGCCCAAGCGCGGCATCCCCGCAGGACTCACGCCGATGCAGTACCTGCGCGAGCTGACGGAGAGGGGCTTCCAAGCCACGTACGCCGGCACCGACCTCGAGCAGCGTGCTCGCGAGGTCATCGCCAAGGAACTGGCGACCATCGAGGAGAAGGACTTCGCCGGCTACTTCATCATCGTGCACGACATCGTCCAGCATGCGAAGAAGCTGGGGATCCTGTGTCAGGGCCGGGGATCCGCGGCGAGCAGCGCGGTCTGCCATGCGCTGGGCATCACCGCGATCGACCCGGTCTTCTACGGCCTGCCGTTCGAGCGGTTTCTCTCCAAGCATCGCGACGAGGAGCCCGACATCGACGTCGACTTCGACTCCGATCGGCGCGAGGAGATCATCCAATGGGTCTATGACACCTACGGTCGGCACAATGCCGCCCAGGTCGCCAACGTGATCAGCTACCGGCCGCGGATGGCGGTGCGGGACGCGGCCAAGGCGCTCGGCTACTCGCCCGGCCAGCAGGACGCATGGGCCAAGCAGATCCACGGCTGGACCGACGTGGACGCCGAGGCCGACATCCCCGAGCCGGTCCGTCGGTTGGCCGAGAGCCTCCTGGGGGCGCCACGCCACCTGGGCATCCACTCCGGCGGCATGATCCTCACCGAGCGGCCGATCGGCGAGGTCGTCCCCATCGAGCGGGCACGGATGGATCGTCGCACGGTGCTGCAGTGGGACAAGGACGCCTGCGAGTACATGGGCCTGGTCAAGTTCGACCTGCTCGGGTTGGGCATGCTCGCCGCCCTCGACCACATGATGAAGATCGTCGGGCACCACCTCGGCGAGCGCTGGGAGCTCGACACCATCCCCAAGGAGGAGCCGGCGGTCTACGACCTGCTCTGCCGGGCCGACTCGATCGGCGTCTTCCAGGTGGAGTCCCGGGCCCAGATCGGCACCCTGCCGCGGCTGCAGCCGCGTTGCTTCTACGACCTGGCGATCGAGATCGCGCTGATCCGCCCGGGCCCGATCCAAGGTGGTGCGGTGCATCCCTACGTCCGCCGGGCCACCGGCCGTGACGACGTCACCTATCCGCACCCGGATCTGGAGCCGGTGCTGGAGCGGACCCTCGGCGTACCCCTCTTCCAGGAGCAGCTGATGGACATGGGTCGGGAGCTGGGCGGCTTCAGCGCCGACGAGGCCGATCTGCTGCGGCGGGCGATGGGCTCCAAGCGCGGGATCGAGCGGATCGAGTCGCTGCGAGACCAGCTCTACCGCGGCATGGCGAAGCGCGGCCTGATCGGCGACGAGGCGGACGCGATCTACACCCAGATCCTCTCCTTCGCGAACTTCGGCTTCGCCGAGTCGCACGCGCTCTCCTTCGCCAAGCTGGTCTATGCCTCCTCCTGGCTCAAGCTGCACTACCCGGGCGCGTTCCTGGCCGGCCTGCTGCGTGCCCAGCCGATGGGGTTCTACTCCTCGCAGTCGCTGGTCCAGGATGCCCGCCGGCACGGCGTGGAGGTGCGACGGCCGTCGTTGGTGCACTCGGGGGCGATGGCGGATCTCGAGCCGCTCGACTCGGGAAAGCTGGCTGGCGAGGAGCCGGATCGGGGCGTCGGATCGGCGTCCGCTAGCCAGTCCTCCGAGGAAGACTCGCGCGAGGCCTGCCTGCGTGACCACTCCGGACGCACCGACTGGGTCCCCGGCACCCCCGACCCGACCCCGGAGCACCGCCGCGACGGCCAGTACGCCGTCAGGCTGGGGCTCGACTCGGTCCGCGGCATCGGGAAGGAGGTCGCGGAGAGGATCGTGGCCGCCCGGGCACAGCGACCGTTCACCGACCAGCTCGATCTGTCCCGCCGGGCAGAGCTGGAGCCTCGCCACCTGGAGGCGCTGGCCACCGCCGGGGTCTTCGAGGACGCCTTCGGGCAGGGCCGGCGCGAGGCGCTGTGGGCGGCCGGCTGGACCGAGCGGGACGACCAGATCGAGGGCGTGGACATCGCCGTACCCGCGCCGCAGTTGCCGGCCATGGACGACGTCCAGCTGATGCTCTCCGACCTGTGGGCCACCGGCGTGACGCCGGACGGGCATCCGTTCGGGCACGTCCGCGAGCGGCTGCGCAGCTACGGCATCCCGGCGATCGCGGACCTGCCGCGGTACGGCGCCGGGCGGGTGCTGACCGTGGCCGGGTTCGTCACCCATCGGCAGCGGCCCGGCACGGCCGGCGGCGTCACGTTCCTCAACCTGGAGGACGAGACCGGGATGCTCAACGTGGTCTGCCTCAGCGACGTGTGGAAGCGGCACCGCAAGATCGCCACCTCGGCGGCCGCGATGCTGGTCGAGGGCCGGCTGGAGCGGGTCGACGGCGTCACCAACCTGGTCGCGCTGCGGCTGGGCTCGCTGGAGCAGATCCATCCCGAGGCCGCCCGTGCGCTGGCGGCTCGGCACCGCTCCCGCGACTTCCGGTGACGACTCCGACGACGTCCGGTGGTCACTCCGGGACATCCCCGATGGTCCGACAGCCCGGACGGAGGGAGAGTGGAGGCATGACCTCGCTCTCCCGTCCCCGCGACGGCCGCTGGATCGCCGGCGTCTGTGCCGGCATCGCCCGCCGTCTCGACCTGGATCCGAAGGCGGTCCGGATCGCCTTCGTGCTCTCCTGCCTGCTGCCGGGGCCGCAGTTCCTGGCCTATCTGATCCTGTGGGTGCTGATGCCATCCGAGGACTGAACCCGCGGCACAATGGCGCCATGCCCTCCGCCCTGCCCGACGGCGACCCCGCGCCCGCCGACGGCAGCCTGCCGGCGGCCGCGCTGAGCACGCTGGGCGATCGCGGACTCGGCGTGTACGTGCACGTGCCGTTCTGCCGGGTGCGGTGTGGCTACTGCGACTTCAACACCTACACCGCCGCCGAGCTCGGCCCCGGCGTCTCCCGGCAGACGTACGCCGACCAGGCCATCGCCGAGATCCGGCTGGCCCGCCGGGTGCTGGGCGACGCCCGGCCGGTCGACACCGTCTTCTTCGGCGGCGGTACGCCGACCCTCCTCCCGGCCGCCGACCTGACCCGGATCGTGGCGGCGATCCGCGACGAGCTCGGACTGGCCTCCGATGCCGAGGTGACGACCGAGGCCAACCCGGACAGCGTCACCCCCGCCGATCTGGAGACCCTCCGTGCGGGCGGCTTCACCCGGCTCAGTCTCGGCATGCAGAGCTCGGTGCCGCATGTGCTGGCCGCCCTCGACCGCACCCACGACCCGGCCAACGTGCCGGTGGCGGTGGCCGCCGCCCGCGCCGCCGGCTTCGAGCAACTCAGCCTCGACCTGATCTACGGCACGCCGGGGGAGTCGATGGCCGACTGGACCCGCTCCCTGGACGACGCCCTGGCGTGCGAGCCCGACCACGTCTCGGCGTACTCCCTCATCGTCGAGGACGGCACCGCCCTGGCCCGCCGGGTCAGGCGCGGCGAGCTGCCGATGCCCGACGAGGACGATCTGGCCGACAAATACACGGTCGCCGACGAGCGGCTGCGCGCGGCCGGCTTCGGCTGGTACGAGGTCTCCAACTGGGCCACCAGCGCGGCCCAGCGCTGTCGGCACAACATGCTCTACTGGCGTGGCGGCGACTGGTGGGGCGTCGGCCCGGGCGCGCACAGCCACGTCGGCGGGGTGCGCTGGTGGAACGTCAAGCACCCGGCGGCGTACGCCGAGCGCATCGGCGCCGGTCTCAGTCCCGTCCACGCCCGCGAGTCGCTGAGCGCGCAGGACCGCCGCGTCGAGCGGGTGCTGCTGGAGCTGCGCCTACGCGAGGGCCTGGCGCTGGACGTGCTCGACGACGCCGGCCGGGCCGCCGCCCCCGACCAGGTCGAGCGCGGCCTGGTCACGGTCCAGGGCGATCGGCTGGTGCTCACCGACGCCGGCCGGCTCCTGGCCGACGGCGTGGTCCGCGCCCTGCTCTAGCGCCGAATCGTCGATTTCGCACGCTCAAGTCGTCGATTTCGCACCACCGGCGGTGCAGAACCACCGATCGGAGCGTGTAAAACCACCGACTCGAGCGTGCAGACTCCCCCATTCGGGGGTGCGGGAGTCACGACTCGGTGACGAAGTCGATCAGCTCCTCGACCCGGCCGAGCAACTCCGGCTCGAGGTCGTCGTAGGAGTTGACCTTGGAGAGGATGAACTGCCAGGCGCGGGCAATGTCGGCCTGGTCGCGGTGGGGCCAGCCGAGGTGCTGGCAGATGCCCTTCTTCCACTCGATCGAGCGCGGAATGCTCGGCCACTCCCGCAGCCCGAGCCGTGCGGGCTTGACCGCCTGCCAGATGTCGATGAACGGGTGCCCGACGATCCGCACATGCGCGCCGTTCGGTCCGCGCGTGATCGCGTCGGCGATCCGGGACTCCTTCGAGCCGCGCACCAGGTGGTCCACGAGCACGCCGACCCGGCGCTGCGGCCCGGGCTTGAAGCCGACCAGGTGGTCGGCGAGGTCGTCCACGCCGCCGAGGTACTCCACCACCACGCCCTCGATGCGCAGGTCATCGCCCCAGACCTTCTCCACCAGCTCGGCGTCGTGCCGGCCCTCGACGAAGATCCGGGAAGCCCGGGCCACCCGCGCCGGAGCGTTCGGTACGGCGATGGAGCCCGAGGCGGTGCGCTTGGGCCCGGCCGGTGCCGCGGCGCGCGGCGTCGGAGCGACCAGGATGACGGGCCGGCCCTCCAGCATGAAGCCCGGGCCGAGCTGGAAGGTGCGCCGTTTGCGCCGCCGGTCCTCGAGTGTGACGGTGCCGAGCTGTCGGTCGACCGCGACGATCTCGCCGACGAAGTCGGTCTCCACCTCCTCGACCACCGCGCCGAGCTCGGCCGGGGTCTCGACCGCGCGGCCGTTGCGCGGCTTGCGCCAGTCGGTGGAGAGGACGTCGGTGCCGTATCGATCTGCCACCCGCTCATCATCCCAGCAGGCTCATGCGTCACAGCAGCAACACGCGGGCGAGTGCCGGGCGTCAGCAGAGCCGCGGATGGAGCTGCCGTCGCAGCAGATCGCCGAGCTGTCGCGGCGTGGTGGCGGCGTACGGGAAGCGCAGCACGGTGCGGTGGCCGCCGGCGCCGTCGACCCAGCGGACCTCGACGCCGCGGCTGGTCAGCGACGCGAGCGAGACGGCCAGGATGTCATCCGCGCGCCGGTCGAGCCGCGACGCGATCGCCTGGCGCAGCTCGCTCTGGTGGGCGTCGTTGGCATGCTCGGTGGCCCGCTGCAGGTACCCGCGGTTGAGCATGTGCTCGCCGGCGGCGAAATCGGCGACCGAGATGGCGATCCTGGTCCCCGCCTGGCTGAGCCGGATCGAGTCCAGGTCGACCGCCACCAGGTCGCGGAGCTCCTCGCAGCAGTCGCACTGATCCACACCGGTACGCCGCAGCCGCCCGGCAAGTGCGACGAACGCGTCCCGGTCGGGGGAGCCGGCGGGACCGAGGCCGCTGGCGAGGGTGAGCACGCAGCCGCGGCCCTGGGCGGCGGCCCGCGACAGCGTGCCGCCGACTCGGCAGGAGAACGTCGGCGCGCCGTCGAGGTCCAGCAGGCCGAGCCGGGCGTCGTCCGCGACCGGGTCGGCGACGCCGTCGATGACCAGGTCCACGGCGGCCGGGCAGGCGAGGATGCTCCGGGCGGTCTCGGCGGCACCGCGGGTCGCGGTGTCGGTGTCGGCCGGGCCGGCTGGGTTGGCGTTCACGCGATCCTCCTTGCGATTTAGGTAAGCCTTACCTAAACACAGGACGGCCGGGAGGACAAGCCTCGAGGTGGCCGGCCTGCGGTCGGTCGCGCGCTAGGATTGGCACTCACCGGGAACGAGTGCCAGTGGCCGACCGACGAGGAGGTGTGATGCAGAACGAACGCCGGCTGGCCGTGCTGCGCGCCATCGTCGAGGACTACGTCGCGACCGAGGAGCCGGTCGGCTCCAAGGCGCTGGTGGAGCGCCACGGGCTCGGGGTGAGTCCGGCGACGGTACGCAACGACATGGCCGCGCTGGAGGAGGAGGGGTACATCGCCCAGCCTCACACCAGTGCCGGCCGTGTCCCCACCGACAAGGGCTATCGGCTCTTCGTCGACCGGCTGACCACCGTCAAGCCGATGAGTGCAGCGGAGAAGCGCGCCATCGCCAGTTTCATGGCGGGTGCGGTCGACCTCGATGACGTCGTGCAGCGCTCCGTCCGGCTGCTCAGCCAGCTGACCCGCCAGGTCGCGGTGGTGCAGTACCCCACGCTCAGCCGGAGCACCGTGCGGCATATCGAGCTGGTGGCGCTGGCCCCCAACCGGCTGCTCGCCGTACTCATCCTCAGCACCGGCCGAGTCGAGCAGCGCCTGGTCGAGCTGCCCGAGCCGATCGACGAGGACGCCCTGGCCGACCTGCGTAATCTGATCAACCGGGCCGCCGTGGGCGAGGTGATCGCCGACGCCGTCACCGCGCTGGGGCGGCTGGTCGCGCAGCAGCCCGGCAGCCAGGCCGGTGCCGCGGTGGTCGAGACGTTGGTCGATGCGATGAGCGACCACCGCTCCGACGAGCGGGTCGCCGTCGGTGGGACCAGCAACCTGGCCCGCTACGGCGACAGCTTCGAGACCGCCGTACGCCCGCTCCTGGAGGCCCTCGAGGAGCACGTCGTGCTGCTCAAGCTGATGGGCGAGGCGACCGCCGGCGGGCTCGTCACCGTCCGGATCGGCGCCGAGGGCCCCTACCAGGAGCTCGCCCAGACCAGTGTCGTCGCGACCGGCTATGGTCCGCGCGACGAGGCACTCGCCACGCTCGGCATCGTCGGGCCGACGCGGATGGACTACCCCGGCACGATGGCGGCCGTGCGTGCCGTCGCCCGTTACCTGAGTCGGATCCTCGACGAGGCCTGAGCCTCCGCTAGTTGCAAGGAAGAAGACGTTGGACCCCTACGAGCTCCTCGGCGTCTCACGCGACGCCGACGACGCCACCATCAAGAAGGCCTACCGCAAGCTCGCGCGGGAGTACCACCCCGACGTCAACCCCGACCCGGCCGCGCAGGAGCGGTTCAAGGAGGTCTCGCACGCCTACGAGATCCTCTCCGACCCGCAGAAGCGAGCCGCCTACGACCGCGGCGGCGACCCGTTCGGCGGCGGCTTCGGGGCCGGTCAGGGCTTCTCCTTCACCGACATCATGGACGCCTTCTTCGGCGGCGCGGCCCAGGGCGGCACCGCGGCCGGACGCGGCCCTCGTCCGCGGGTACGCCGTGGGCAGGATGCGCTGATCAGGCTCGACATCGAGCTGGCCGAGGCGGCGTTCGGGGTCACCCGCGAGCTCAAGGTCGACACCGCGGTGACATGCGAGACCTGCCACGGCGAGGGCACCGCCCCGGGCAGCCACCCGATCACCTGCGAGACCTGCCGCGGCGCCGGCGAGGTCGCCCACGTGCAGCGCTCCTTCCTCGGTGAGATCCGCACCCTGCGGCCCTGCGCGGCCTGTCGGGGCTTCGGCACGATCATCGCCGACCCCTGCCGCGACTGCGGTGGCGACGGCCGAGTGCGCTCGCGCCGTACCCTCACCGTCAAGATCCCGGCCGGTGTCGACACCGGCACCCGCGTCCAGCTCGCCGAGCAGGGCGAGGTCGGCCCCGGCGGCGGCCCCGCCGGCGACCTCTACGTCGAGATCAACGTGGCGCGCCACGAGACCTTCACGCGGCACGGCAACGACCTGCACTGCACCGTCACGATCCCGATGACGGCCGCCGCGCTGGGCACCACGATCACCCTGCCGACGCTCGAGGCGGACCTGCCCGACGTCGCTCCTCAGGACGCCACCTTCGAGCTCGAGGTGCGGCCCGGCACCCAGTCCGGCACCGAGCAGACCCTGCGCGGGCGGGGCGTGCCGGGGCTGCGTGGTGGCCGGGGCGATCTGATCGTGACCATCGCGGTCGAGACGCCGACCAAGCTCGACCCCGCCCAGGAGGAGCTGCTTCGCCAGCTCGCCACGCTGCGCGGCGAGGAACAGCCGGAGGGCCAGCTGCGGGCGGCCGTCAGGGGCGTGTTCGGGCGCTTCCGCGACGCCTTCAACGGGCGATGACGCTGCCGGTCCACCTGGTGCCGACGCTGGCCGGCGTCGCCGCCGGTGACCGGGTGGGCGTCGAGGGTGACGAGGCCCACCACGCGGTGGCGGTCCGACGCCTGCGCGTCGGCGAGCGCGTCGTCCTCACCGACGGCCGCGGCACCGCCGTCACCGGGGCGGTGGCCGAGACGGGCAAGCGCCTGTTCACGGTGGCCGTCGAGCTGGTCGAGTACGCCGACCCGCCGACCCCGGCCGTCGCCGTCGTCCAGGCACTGCCCAAGGGTGAGCGCGGCGAGCTGGCGGTCGAGGTGCTGACCGAGATCGGCGTGACCCGGATCGTGCCGTGGGCGGCCAGCCGTTCGGTCGCGGTCTGGAAGGGCGAGCGGGCTGAGAAGTCGCTGGCGAAGTGGCGTGCGACCGCGCGCGAGGCAGCCAAGCAGGCCCGTCGATCATGGTTTCCGGAGGTGGCTCCGCTGGCCACCACGGCCGAGGTCGCGGCGCTGATCGCCGAGGCCGGGGTGGCCGTCGTACTCCACGAGGAGGGCGACGCCCGCCTCGCCGACGTGGTGCTGCCGCCCGAGGGCGATCTGCTCCTCGTGGTCGGACCCGAGGGCGGTCTGAGCGAGGACGAGCTCGCGACTTTCGAGGCGGCCGGTGCCGTCACGATCAGACTCGGCGCCGAGGTGCTGCGCACCTCCACGGCCGGCCTCGCCGCGGTCAGCGCGCTGCTGTCCCGCACCGCCCGCTGGGCCTGACGCTGTCGTCTACTCGCCGGTGAGGTGGGGTGTGGCGGTGTGGATGGTGAGGGTGTGTGGTGGGCCGGTGATGGTGACGGTGGGGGTGAGGTGTTGCCATTGGCCGGTGGTGTTGCCGGTGTGGATGCGGTAGTCGGCTTGGTAGGTGGTGTCCAGGCTGGGGTGGATGGTTGCCTGGCGGCGGTATCGGTGTGTGATCGTTTGGTGTGGGTAGGGGGCGCCGGGGCCTGTGGTG
>NZ_DASZUF010000147.1:0-10757 GCF_035547795.1 Nocardioides sp. | reverse complement strand
CGCCTCGAGTGCCTGGCGGGCCGCGGCGAAGCTCTTGCCCGCAACGCTCGGGATGTCGGCGGTCGTCCCGACCAGCTCACTCTTGTCGACCGGGTGGAAGTCGATCGGCTGCAAGGTGTCCTGGATCGGATGCATGGCGTCACCCCACATCGGACCGGCGAAGCCGGAGCCCGACACGTCGCCATGGACGTAGCCGCCCACCGAGACCCCGTCGAGCGAGATCGGCGTGCCCTCCTCGTTGGCGCCGGCGATCATCGCCACCGTCGAGATCTGCGGCGTGTAGCCGTCGAACCACACGGAGCGGTCCGACTGTGTCGTACCGGTCTTGCCGCCTGAGGGGATCATCTGCCCGCTCGCCGTCGTCAGGTTGAGGCCGTGCTGGTGGCCGAAGCCGTGCTCCTGCACGCCGCGGGTGATGTCGTTGACCTGGTCGGCGACCCAATCCGGGATGACCTGCTGGCAGGAGGGCGTGTACTTCTTGATGGCACTACCGGCGGAGTCGTCGATCTCGGTGACCGGCAACGGGTCGCAGTGCTTGCCGCGAGCGGGGAAGGTGGCGTAGGCACCGGCCATCTCCAACGGGCTCACGCTCGGAATGCCGAGAGTGAACGAGGGCGTGCGCTCGGCGCCGGCGCGCGTCTTGGGGTCGCCGTTCGGGTCGGTCAGATCCACGCCCATCTGCTTGGCGAGCGCGAACGGCTGGCAGATGCCGGTGAGCTGCTCGAGCTGGGTGAAGTAGGTGTTGATCGACAGCTGGGTGGCTTGATACATGTTGAACACCCCCACGCCGGTCTCGTTGTGGACCGTCCATGGCCCGCTCCACTGCGGCGCCCCGGGGCAGTTCTTGTAGTCCGCCTGGTTGAACGTCATCGGCGACTGCGAGTTGAACTTCGTCGAGGTCGGGATGTGGTCCTCGATCGCGCTCGCCAGTACGAAGAGCTTGAAGGTCGATCCGGCCTGGAACCCGGCGGAGCCGCCGAGTTCCTGCGGGATCGTGTAGTTGATGTAGCTCTGCCCCTTCTTGCGGTCATTGCCCATCGGGCGTGACTGCGCCAGTGCCAGGACATCGCCCGTCCCGGGCTGGACCTCGGCGATGGCGCCCACCGCGTTGTCGGTCGGATAGACGTGCTTGCTGATGGAGGCGTCAGCCGCCTTCTGGTACTGCATGTTGAGTGTCGTCTTGATGGTCAGGCCGCCGGAGTAGAGCAGCTTCTTGCGCGCGTCGACCGACGTACCGAGGTCGGGGTCCTGCTCCAGGTAGTTGACGACGTAGTCGCAGAAGAACGGCGCGGTGGAGTTCACGCAGCCGTTCTGCGAGGGCTGGACGTGCAGGCCCAGGCCCTTCTTCTTGAGCGCGTCGGCCTGGTCGCTGGTGATGACGTGCAGCTGCGCCTCGCGGTCCAAGACCACGTTGCGCCGGGCCACCGCGGCGTCGGGGTAGTTGGTCGGGTCGTAGCCGGTGGGGTTCTTGACCAGGCCGGCCAGCAGGGCGCTCTGCTTGACGGTGAGCTGGTTGGCGTTGACGCCGAAGTAGTGCCGCGCGGCCGCCTGGATGCCGTAGGCGCCGTCGCCGAAGTAGGCGGTGTTGAGGTAGCGCTCGAGGATCCAGTCCTTGCTGTGGGTCTGCTCCAGCGCGATCGCGTAGCGCAGCTCCTTGAGCTTGCGGGCGTAGCTGTCTTCGGTGGCGGCCTTGATCGCCGCCTTGTCGCCGGTCTCCTCGGCCTGGGTGAGCAGGGTCTGCTTGACCAGCTGCTGGGTGATCGAGGAGCCGCCCTGGACAACCCCGTTGTTGGCCTCGTTGGTGACGAACGCGCGCAGCGTGCCCTTCAGGTCGATCGCGCCGTGCTGGTAGAAGCGGTAGTCCTCGATGGAGACGATCGCCTGCGTCATGTTCCGCGAGATCTGGTCCAGCGGGCGGTAGACGCGGTTCTGGTCGTAGAGCGTGGTGATCAGGTTGCCGTCGGCGTCGAGGATGCGCGTGGTCTGCGGCAGCGTGCCGGTGTCGAACGCGGCCGGCAGGTTGTCGACGGAGTCCGCGATCTGCCGGGCACCGAGCCCCAGCACGCCGGCGAACGGGATCGCCAGGCCCGCGACGACGACGCCGAGCACGACGGCGATGATGCCCATCACGCCGAGGTGACTGAGCACGCGGGACCGCGGAACCTGCTGCGACATGCCGATCAGGGTACCGGCCGACTCCAGCCCGGACCGTCTCGGCGTGGGCGCGGCGAGCCCGGCAGGGCCCTGGATGGCGATACCCCCGGCCCTGGTCGGTCTAGTCATTTCGAACTACTCAACTTGGGTCGAACGAGTCTGGGTGTCGGCCGGAACCTGACTCTAGGTTGATCAGCACGGGAACTGGCCGGTCACGTGGTCGTGGGGACGCTCGTGGCCGGTCCGATCAATGGGGACACGCCATGTGGGAACAGGATTGGGCGGCTCGTGCTGCCTGCACGTCGGCACGACCGGACGAGCTCTTCGTCCGCGGAGCCGAGCAGAACAAGGCCAAGCAGCTGTGCGCGACCTGCCCGGTGCGCACCGAATGCCTCGCCGAGGCCCTCGACAACCAGATCGAGTGGGGCGTGTGGGGCGGCATGACCGAACGGGAGCGACGCGCCCTGCTGCGTCGCCGGCCGAACGCCTCGTGGCGGGCGGTGCTCGAAGCCGCCCGCACCAAGGAGAAGGCGGCGGTCTGAGGCCGCCTACTGCTCCGCGAGCAGCTCGCCGACCCGGCGCAACCCCGCCAGGTCGTGTACGTCGCCAGGCAGCGCCGGCACCACCGCCGTGGGCACGCCGGGGTGCGCCGCGGCGAACCGGGCGCGGAGCTTCTGCTGGCGGCCCACGAGTCGCTCACGGTCGGCGTGGATGCGCAGCAGTCCGGCGGTGACGGCCTCGGGGTCCAGCCGCTCGGCGGCGGCGACGGCGGCAGCGGCCGAGAGCGCGGGCTCCTCGGACAGGGTGGCCCGGTTGACCACGAGCCCGGCCAGCGGCATCCGGTCGCCGCGCAGCCGCTCCACGAAGTAGGCCGCCTCGCGCAGCGCGTCGTCCTCGGGCGCCGCCACGACGAGGAACGCCGTACCCCTGGCCTGGAGCAGCGCGTAGGTGCGCTGGGCCCGGGTGCGGAAGCCGCCGAAGACGGTGTCGAGGGCGGAGACGAACCGCTGCAGGTCCTTGAGGAACTGACCGCCCAGCACCTTGCTCAGCGCGCCGGTGGCCAGCGAGAAGCCGGCCGTCATCAGCCGGGCCGGGCCGCGCGCGGGCGCCAGCATCATCCGGATGAACCGGCCGTCGAGGAAGCTGGAGAGCCGCTCGGGCGCGTCCAGGAAGTCCAGGGCCGATCGGCTCGGCGGAGTGTCGACCACGATCAGGTCGTAGCTGCCGGTGCGCTGGGCGTCGCGGTGCAGCTGGCCCAGCTTCTCCATCGCCATGTACTCCTGCGTGCCGGCGAAGCTGGAGCTGAGCGCGATGTAGAAGGGGTTCTCCAGGATCTGCTTCGCCTTCTCCGGGCTGGCCTGGCTGAGCACCACCTCGTCGAAGGTGCGCTTCATGTCCAGCATCATCGCGTCGAGCCGGCCCCCGGACACGCCTGCGACCGGCCGCGGCGTGTTGTCCAGTTGCTCGATGCCCATCGACTGCGCCAGCCGGCGGGCCGGGTCGATGGTGAGGACGACGACCTTGCGGCCCTGCTCGGCCGCTCGTAGCGCCAGTGCGGCGCTGGTGGTGGTCTTGCCGACGCCGCCGGAGCCGCAGCAGACGATGATCCGGGTCTGCCGGTCGGCGAGCAGCCGGTCGACGTCGAGCGCGTTCATGCCATCCCCTGTCGGGTCAGCTCGGCGGCGAGCTCGTAGAGCCCACCGAGGTCGACGCCGCCGGCTAGTCGCGCCAGCTCGTACGTCGGCACCCCCAGCGCGCCGACCACGGCACGCTGACTGTCCTCCAGCGCCCGCCGCTCGGCGTGCTCGGCGGCCTCGGCGAGCAGGCCGTCGACCAGCTGCGGGGAGGCGTCGAGGCCGGCCTTGCCCAGGTCGTGCTCGATCTCGGCGCGGTCCAGGGTGCCGGCACGGGCCGCGGCCAGGGCGGCGTCGGGCAGGTCGCGCGGCCGGACCTGGTTGACGACCACGCCGCCGACCGGGAGCCGGGCGGCGCGCAGCTCGGCGATGCCGTCGGCGGTCTCCTGGACCGGCATCTCCTCCAGCAGCGTGACCAGGTGGACCGCGGTCCGTGGGGAGCGGAACAGCGTCATCATCGTGTCCGCCTGGTGCTTGATCGGGCCCACCTTCGCCAGCCCCGCCACGGACTCCGAGACGTTGAGGAACTGGGTGATCCGGCCGGTCGGCGGTGCGTCGAGGACGACCGCGTCGTACTGTCGGGCGCCCTTGTTGCGGCTGTTGCGCTGGACCGCCTCGAAGACCTTGCCGGTCAGCAGCACGTCGCGTACGCCGGGGGCGACAGTGGTGGCGAACTCGATCACGCCGAAGCGCTCGAGCGCCCGGCCGGCGGGGCCGAGCTTGTAGTACATCCGCAGGTACTCCAGCAGCGCCGACTCGGCGTCGATGTGCAGCGCGTAGACGCTGCCCGGGTCACGGCCGTCGGCGCGCAGCCCGGCGGCGATCCGGGTCTCGGCGTAGGGCAGCGGGTCCACGTCGAACATCCGCGCGACGCCCTGGCGGCCCTCGACCTCGCAGAGCAGCACGTGGCGGCCCTCCCGGGCCAGCGCCAGCGCCAGCGCAGCGGCCACGGTCGACTTTCCGGTGCCGCCCTTGCCGGTGACCACGTGCAGCTGCACGCGTGGCCAGTCCGAAGTCATACCGGCGACTCTATCGAGGAGTGTCGGAGGTCAGCGTTAGGTTCGGTTCATGGCACTGGCGACGTACAAGGATCTGTGCATCGACGCCGTCGACCACGAGGCGATGGCGTCCTTCTGGGCGAGCCTGCTCGGCCTCACCGTCGAGAGCGTCGGGGCGACCAACGCCAAGCTGGTCGGCCCGACGCCGCGGCACACCGTCTGGGTCAACCGCGTGCCCGAGCCGGTCACGGTCAAGCAGCGGGTCCATCTCGACGTGCACGTCGGCGCGGTCGACGACGCGCTGGCGCTGGGCGCGACACCGCTGGACATGGAGTCGTTCACGTGGAAGGTGCTGCGCGACCCCGAGGGCGGTGAGCTGTGCGTCTTCGAGCGTGACCAGGTGCCCGACTACCGGCTCTACGAGGTGGTCGTCGACGTCGGCGACGACGTGGCTGCGGCGTCTTGGTGGGCCGGCGTGCTGGGTGCCACCGCCAGCCAGGAGGAGGACTGGTCGGCGCTGGACCAGATCCCCGGTGCGCCGTTCGAGTGCGTGGTCTTCCAGGAGGTGCCCGAGCCGCAGCGGGTGAAGAACCGCATCCACTGGGACCTCACCGTGCCCGACCTGGAGGAGCTGATCGCCTCCGGCGCCACGGTGGTGCGCGAGCGCGACGACGAGATCGGCTGGACCGTGCTGGCCGACCCGCAGGGCAACGAGTTCTGCGCCTTCGAGGAGACGGCGTGACCGAGGCGTCAGGGCTGCCCGAGCTGCTGGTGCCGGACGCGGCCGCCTGGCACGACTGGCTGGCGGCCAACCATGCCACCTCGCCGGGCGTGTGGCTGGTGCTGTCCAAGAAGGGCGGTACGACGACCACCCTCGACTATGCCCAGGCGCTCGACGAGGCGCTGTGCTTCGGCTGGATCGACGGCCAGGTCCGCCGGCGCGACGACCAGACGACGTTCCAGCGCACCACCCCGCGTGGGCCGCGCAGCCGCTGGTCGCGGCGCAACGTCGACCACGTGACCCGGCTGATCGAGGAGGGCCGGATGACTCCGGCGGGGCTCGCCGCGGTCGAGGCCGCGCGCGCCGACGGCCGCTGGGACGCCGCGTACGCCGGCCCGGCGACGGCGCAGACGCCCGAGGACCTGCTCGCCGCGATCGCCGAGGTGCCGGCCGCCCAGGCGATGTACGACGTGCTCACCTCACAGAACCGCTACGCCCTCTACCACCGGCTCTCCGCGATCAAGGGCGAGCAGGCGCGGCAGCGCCGGATCGAGTCGTGCGTGCAGATGCTCGCCCGCGGTGAGACGCCGCATCCGCAGAAGCGGAGGCCGTGACGCGCATCGTCGCCTCGGTGGGTGGCGTCATGGTGGGCCCGCTCGCCGGGGTCGACCGGGGTCGGGAGGACGACCTGGCGTTCACCGCGACGCGTCGGTTCCGGGGCCGGGGCCCCGAGTGCCGGCCTGCTCCGCGCAGAAGCCCGCGATCGCCTCGACCATCTGGTCGAGGGCGGCCCGCTCGATCGGGTAGTGGCCGCCCTCGTCGAGCAGCACCTTCGTCACCGGCACCTTCGTGATCCTCGCCAGGAACGGCTCGCTGAGGTGGAGCGGCGTCCAGCGGTCGGCCGCCGGCTGGGTGAGCAGGACCGGGCAGACGTCGAAGTCGTCCGGCTCGACCACCGGCTGGTAGTTGAGGTAGGTCGACAGGAACGTCGTCGTGGCGCTGTTGCCGGCCGAGGTCTTGTCGGCGTAGCAGGCCCTCAACGCACGGCGGTCGTTGACCAGGGCACGCATCTTGGAGACCCACCGCATCGGCCAGCGGAGGCCACGCAACGGCGTGGCGGCGAGCAGTCTCATGAGGGAGGCGCCGACGAAGCCCGACACCGGGTCGAAGCTGGTCTCGACCCGGACGCGTCGCGAGCGTTGGTCGAGGAACGTCATGCCGACGATGCCGGCAACCCGCTTGTTGAGCGCGGCCACGTGGTAGGTCTCCATGCCACCCGCGGAGAGGCCGTAGAGCACGATCGGGCGGTCATCTCTGGCCAGCTCGGCGTCGACCAGCCGGGACCCGAGCCGGACCCAGTCGTCGTAGGTGATCAGGGCGCCGCGGGCGACCTCGGTGACGCCGTACGTCGGCATGTCGATCGCGATCGTCTCGTAGCCGCGCTCGGCGAGCGGGCGGCCGAGGATGGTGGACATCTGCCGGCCGTTGGTGCCGACGCCGTGGAAGAGGATCACCTTCATCGGCGCCTCGGGGTTGCGATAGGTGTCGAGGTGGACGCGGTGGCCGTCGGGTCCGTCGGGCTGCCACCACTCCTCGGTGGGCTCGGTGTCCGGGGTGAGCCGGTACTCCTCGGGCAGGAAGTCCTGGATGGCCCGCCAGGCGGGCTGCTGTGCATAGGTCATGTCACGACTATGAACCGGCCTCCGCTCTTAATGCAAGTGATACTTGCATTTATACTGCTGTGGTGACGCTCACCCCCAAGCAGCGGCCGGGTGGCCGGACGGCTCGCACCAGGGCCGCGGTACTCGACGCCGCGACCGCCCTCCTGGCCGAGGTCCCGCCCGGCGACCTCACGGTCGGCCAGATCGCCGCCCGTGCCGGCGTCAACGAGACGACGATCTATCGCAAGTGGCGGACCAAGGAGGCGCTGCTCACCGACGTCCTCATGACGCTCTCGGGCGAGCGGCTGGTCGCGCCCGACACCGGCTCGCTGCGGGGCGACCTGGTCGCCGTCGTCGGCGCGGTGGCCGAGTTCCTGCGTACGCCGGGCGGCTACGCACTGGCCTATCTGGGGGCTACGGCCGAGGACGAGACCGCCGGTGCACTGCGGGACGGGTTCTGGGCTGACCGGTTCGAGCGGGCCCGGGTCGTCTTCGATCGTGCCGTCGAGCGGGGGGAGATCCCCGATGCGCGGCTCGGGGCACTCGCGTACGAGGCGCTGATCGGCACCCTGCACTTCCGGATCCTGGCTCGGCGGCGACCGCTCGATGCCGACATCGCCGAGCGGCTCGTCGACCTGGTCCTCGACGGCGTGCTGCCCGCCGACCGTGGGTAGCACGGCCCGGTCGTCGCTGCCGAGGTGGGTGGCCTAGACCATCACGCCCATCGCGGCCAGGACGCGGGCGGCCAAGTCGGCGTCGCCCGTGACGGCGACTCGCTCCGCGGCCTGCGGTCGCCGGCCGCCGGCGAGCAGCAGGAACGTCTCGCGGTCCATCCGCAGGGCCACCGTGGGCTCGGCGGGCGGCTCGGCCAGCGCGACGCCGCGGCCGGAGTCGTCGACGGTGACGGCGGCCGGCCGGTGATCCGCAACCTCGACCACCAGGGTGCTGCCGGCCTCGGCCTTGGCCCGCTTGCCGAGCACGTAGCCCAGGCTGCCCAGGAGGTAGTCGGCGCTGTGCCGGGCGCCGGGACTGTCCAGGTTGCCGGGGCGGCCGATCGCCCGGCGGACGTCCTGCTCGTGCATCGCCACGTCGAGCGGCCGATTGCGCAGCAGCGTGCGGGTGTTCCAGCCGATCGCGCCGAAGATCCCGGGCGCCGGTGCGTCCGGGTCGGTGGGCGGGTCGGCGAGCAGCGCGTCGTGCCGGGCGGCGCCGTAGCGGCGGATCTCGGCGACGATCGCGGCCGGATCGGCCTCACGTCGGGTGATCACCCCGATCTCGGTGAAGCGGCCCATCGCGTTGACGATGTGCGGCGCGTCCGGCACCTCGGCGTCCTCGCGCGGCGCGCCGCCGAGGATGCCCTCGAGGTGGGCCACGTGCGAGACCACCGCGCGCACGTCCCAGCCGGGCAGGTCGGTCGGTGTCGACCACTGCTCGGCCGGGATGGTGGCGGCCAGGTCGACGAAGTCGCACACCGAGTGCCACCAGACCTCGACGTACGCGCGCAGCTCGGTCTCTGCCGGATCGCTCATGAGGGCAATCTAGGGCAGCAGTAGGGTGCGAGACATGACCCAGTGGGAGTACCAGGTGGCGCCGATCCTCAACCATGCCGCCACGCAGATCCTCAACAACTTCGGCCAGGACGGCTGGGAGCTCGTCACCATCACCGACAACGGCTCGGGCAGCCTGGTGGGCTACTTCAAGCGGCCGGTCGCCTCGTGAGCAGCCCGGAGGAGAACCTGGCCGCGCTCGGGCTGAGCGTGCCCGAGGTCGCCAAGCCGGTCGCCGTCTACGTGCCGGCGGTGCGCAGCGGCACACACGTCTACACCTCCGGCCAGCTGCCGATGCGCGAGGGCGCGCTGATGGCCACCGGCAAGGTCGGCGGCGAGGTCACGCCGGAGGAGGCCTACGAGTGCGCCCAGCAGTGCGCCCTCAACGCCATCGCCGCGGTCAAGGCCGAGATCGGCGACCTGTCCCGCGTGGTGCGGGTGCTGAAGGTGGTCGCGTTCGTCGCCTCCACGCCCGACTTCACCGGCCAGCCCGGCGTGGCCAACGGCGCCTCCGAGCTGCTCGGCAAGGCGTTCGGCGAGGCGGGAGTGCACGCCCGCTCGGCGGTCGGCGTACCCGTCCTGCCACTCGACGCGCCGGTCGAGGTGGAGATCCTGGTCGAGGTCGCCTGAGGTGCACATCCCGCTCCCGCCGGTGGCGCTGCCGGCCGAGGTGCTCGCGCTGGCGCAGGAGTACGACGAGGGCCGCCGCGAGGCCGTCGCCCCGCGCGATGCCGCCACCGTGGTGCTCACCCGCGCCGGCGCTGACGGCTCCGCCGGTCCGGAGGTCTACCTGCTGAGCCGGCACACCACGATGGCGTTCGCAGGCGGGATGGCGGTCTTCCCCGGTGGCGGCGTGGACCCGCGCGACGCTCACGAGGGCGTGCCGTGGGCCGGTCCGTCACCGGCCAGCTGGGCCGCGCAGCTGGGCTGCGAGGAGATCGAGGCGCGGGCACTGGTGTGCGCCGCGGTGCGGGAGACGTTCGAGGAGTCGGGCGTGCTGCTCGCCGGACCGTCGGCGAGCGAGGTCGTGACCGACGTCAGCGGCGACGACTGGGAGGCTGACCGGGTCGCGCTGGAGACCCGCGAGCTGTCGCTGACCGAGTTGCTCTCCCGGCGCGGGCTGGTGCTGCGCTCGGACCTGCTGGGCGCCTGGGCCGGCTGGACGACTCCGGCGTTCGAGCCGCGCCGCTACCGGACGTGGTTCTTCGTGGCCGCCCTGCCAGCCGGGCAGGTCACTCGCGACGTCTCCTCCGAGTCGGTCTCGGTGCAGTGGATGCCGGCGAGCCGCGCCGTGGAGCTGGCGGAGGAGGGCGCGCTGGCGCTGATGCCGCCGACGTACCTGACCTGTCTGGACGTAGCCCGGTTCCGCGATCCCGACGCGCTGCTGGCCGAGGCGGCGTCGCGCCGCATCGACATGTTCACCCCGCGTGTCGAGGGCGAGCACCTCTCGTTGATGCCGCTGCACCGTTCGCTGCTCGCCGCACGGGGCCGGCTGTGACCACGGCACCTGGGGCCTGGGTCGGCGGGTCCTTCGGTGAGCGCGGCCGCTGTGTGCTCGCACCCAACCCGAGCCCGATGACGCTGGACGGCACCAACACCTGGGTGCTGCGCGAGCCCGGCGCCCGCCGGTGCGTCGTGGTCGACCCCGGTCCCGCCGATCCGGCGCACCTGGATGCGGTGGCCGAGGCGGCCGGCGAGGTGGCGGTCGTGTTGCTCACCCACCACCACCTCGACCACTCCGAGGGTGCCCGCGCCCTGGCCGAGCGGGTCGGGGCGCCGGTGCGGGCACTCGACCCGGCCTGTCGGCTGGGCGAGGAAGGGCTCGGCGACGGCGACGTGGTGGCCGTGGACGGCCTGGAGATCCGGGTGGTCGGCACGCCGGGCCACACGGCCGACTCGCTGTCGTTCTGGCTGCCGGCGGACGGTGCGGTGCTCACCGGTGACACCGTGCTGGGCCGCGGCACCACCGTGGTGGCCCATCCCGACGGTCAGCTGGGCGCCTATCTCGGCTCGCTGTCGCGGCTGCATGCGCTGGCTGAGGA
>NZ_DASZUF010000146.1:0-3221 GCF_035547795.1 Nocardioides sp. | reverse complement strand
TGAACGGCGTCAGCAGGGCCCGCGGCCACAGCCGGCGGGCGACCACCACGTTGACCTCGATGCCGAGCACGCCCATCACCGAGGCGATGTAGATGAACCCCATCAGCCCGAGCACCAGCGCGAACGTCTTGTTCATCCCGCTGGTGGCCTGGATGACGTGGGTGACGTAGTAGGCGCCGATCCACTGCAGCAGCTGCCACATCAGCGCGAGCGTGAACGCCCCCGGCGCGGCGTTGCGCAGCGGGTGGTCCCGCGTGGTCGCCAGCCGGAACAGCACGGTCAGCATCGCGCCGACGACGAGCACGGTGGCGATCTGGATCAGCCAGCGCAGTCCGTCGTCGAGGTGCGAGCCGAGCACCTCGGTGTGGGCGCCGATCGTGGAGAGCACCGAGACGCCGAGGACGGCGACCCCGGCGGTGGCCAGCAGCACCAGCGACCGCAACCGCAGCAGGAAGGGGTTGGGCCGACTGTTGCGCGGCACCGACCAGGCCGTGTTGACGGTGTTCTGGATCGCCTGGCCGAGCCCCATCGCGCCGTACGTCGCGGTCAGCGCACCGACCACGATGCCGCCGGTCGAGCCGTGCAGCGCCTTGCGGCCCAGCTCGTCGCCGATGATCGGGAACTGCCGCAGCGCCGAGTTGAGCACCTCCTGCTGCAGATGCGGGTTGCCCTGCAGGAAGAACCCCAGGATCGAGGACCCGAGCAGCAGCAGCGGGAAGATCGCGATGAACGCGTAGTACGTCACGATCGCGGCGAGATAGTTCCCCTGGTCGTCGAAGAACTTGTAGATCACGCCGAGTGGGAACGACACCGGAGTGAACCGGCGCTGCGCGCGGTCCACCGCCTGCACGACCCCGGCCACAGCAGCAGGTTAGTAGGACTTGGGCAGACCCAAGGAATGCATGGCCACGAAGTTGAGGATCATCTCCCGGCTCACCGGGGCGATCCGCATCACCCGCGATCCGGCGATCAGCGCGCCCATGCCGTACTCCTGGGTCAGGCCGTTGCCGCCGAAGGTGTGCACCGCCGTGTCGACGGCGAAGCAGGACGCCTCGGCGGCGGCGTACTTGGCCATGTTGGCGGCCTCCCCCGCGGCGAAGTCGTCGCCGGCGTCGACCAGCGCCGCCGCCTTCTGCGTCATCAGCCGGGCCAGCTCGACCTGGATGTGCGCCTGGGCGAGCGGGTGCGCGATCGCCTGGTGGGAGCCGATCGGCGCCTTGAAGACGGTCCGCTCCTTCGCGTACGCCGCGGCCCTCGCCAGCGCGAACCGGGCCATGCCGGTGGCGTACGCCGAGGCCATGATCCGCTCCGGGTTGAGGCCGGCGAACAGCTGCACCAGGCCGCCGTCCTCGTCGCCGACCAGCGCGTCGGCGGGCAGCCGGACGTCATCGATGAACACCTGGAACTGCGTCTCCGGAGAGACGAAGTCCATCGGGATCGGGGTGAACTCGAAGCCTGGGGCGTCCGTCGGCACCACGAACAGGCAGGGCTTGAGCTTGCCGGTCTTGGCGTCCTCGGTGCGGGCCACCACCAGCACGTGGGTGGACTCGTCGAGGCCGGAGATGAAGACCTTGCGGCCGTTGAGCACCCAGCCGTCGCCGTCGCGGCGGGCCGTGGTGATGATGTTGTGCGAGTTGGTGCCGGCATCGGGCTCGGTGATCGCGAACGCCATCGTGCCGGTGCCGTCGGCGATGCCGGGCAGCCAGCGCTGCTTCTGCTCCTGCGTGCCGTACTTGGTGATCACGGTGCCGCAGATCGCCGGGCTGACCACCATCAGCAGCATCGGGCAGCCGGCCGCGCCGAGCTCCTCCAGCACCGCCATGACGTCACCCAGGCCGCCGCCACCGCCGCCGTACTCCTCGGGCAGGTTGACGCCCAGGTAGCCGTTCTTGCCCAGCTCGAGCAGCAGCTCGGTGGTCTTCTCGCCCGAGCGGGACTTGGCCAGGAAGTACTCCTGGCCGTACTTGCCGGCCAGCTTGGCGACGGCCTTGCGCAGCTCGGTGCGCTCCTCGGACTCGGTGAACGCAGTCATGACTCTCTCTCCTCGGGGTTGTCGACGACGACGAGGACCGCCCCGCCGGTGACCTGGTCGCCGACGGCGACGTCGAGCTCGGTGACGGTGCCGGCGTGCGGCGCCGTGATGGTGTGCTGCATCTTCATCGCCTCGAGCACCAGCAGCGGCCGGCCCTCCTCGACGACGTCGCCGACCTGGGCATGGACCGCCACCACGCTGCCCGGCATCGGGGCGAGCAGCGAGCCGGCGGCGACCCGGTCGGCCGGGTCGGTGAACCGCGGCAGCTTGCGCAGCGCGACGTGTCCCAGCGGGGAGTCGACGTCGACGAGGGCGCCGTCCACGATGCTGATCGCGAAGGTCCGGGCGACGCCGCCGACCTCGAGCGTGACGCTGTCCGGCGAGGCGGCCACGACCGTGACGTCGTCACGGTCGGCATGACGCGGCACCCGACCGCCCCACCAGCGCACCTCGACCTCCTCCTCCCCCCGGGCGAAGGCGGTCAGCTGCGGCTGCGACGGCACGTTGCGCCAGCCCACGGGGATCCGCGCGTGGTACGCCGAGGCGGCCCGGGCCCGCTCCGCCAGCGCCAGCGCGCCCGCGAACGCGGAGAGCCGGACAGCCTCCTCGTCGAAGGCACCGAGACCGGCGGCCACCGCCGGGTCGTCGAGCCAGGTGGTGTGCATCCGCGCCTCGAGGAAGACGTCGCTGCGCAGCAGCCCGACCAGCAGGTCGCGGTTGGTGCGCAGGCCGTGGATCCGGGCCGCCGCGAGCGCCCCGGCCAGCCGCCGCGCCGCCTGCTCGCGGGTCGGCGCCCAGCAGATCACCTTGGCGACCATGGCGTCGTAGAACGTGCCGATCTCGTTGCCGGCGACCACGCCGGAGTCGAGCCTGAGCCCCCCGGAGAGCTCGAACTCGGCGCGCACGCCGGGGATGTCGAGCGCGGTCAGCAGTCCGGTCTGGGGGGCGAAGCCGGCCGCGGGGTCCTCGGCGTACAGCCGGACCTCGACGGCGTGGCCGCGCGGCTCGCCGACCTCGACGTCGACGGTGCGCCCCTCGGCGACGGCGAGCTGCAGCTCGACCAGGTCGACGCCGAAGACCTCCTCGGTGACCGGGTGCTCGACCTGGAGCCGGGTGTTCATCTCCAGGAAGAAGAACCGGTCCTTCTCGGCGTCGTAGAGGAACTCGACGGTGCCGGCGCCGCGGTAGT
>NZ_DASZUF010000145.1:0-7649 GCF_035547795.1 Nocardioides sp. | reverse complement strand
GCCCAGCATGTAGGCCAGCTTGTCGAGCATCTCCGAGCGCGTCTGGCTGTACTTGTCGTCGTCGGGCATGACCATCGTGTAACCCAGGGCCCGGCCGCGCGGCAGGATCGTGATCTTGTGCACCGGGTCGTTGCCGGGCAGCGCCGCGGCCACCAGGGCGTGGCCCCCCTCGTGGTAGGCCGTGATGAGCTTCTCGCCCTTGCGCGCGGTGAGCAGCGCCGCCTCGTTGAGGACGTTGGCGAGGTCGGCACCGCTGAAGCCGGGAGTGCGGCGCGCGACCGCGGCGAGGTCGACGTCCTGGGCGAGCGGCTTGCCGCGGGCGTGGACCTGGAGGATCTGCTCGCGGCCGGTGAGGTCGGGTGCGTCGACCTGGATCTGACGGTCGAAGCGGCCGGGGCGCAGCAGCGCCGGGTCGAGCACGTCGGGCCGGTTGGTCGCGGCGATCAGGATGACGCCGCCGCGGACGTCGAAGCCGTCCATCTCGACCAGCAGCTGGTTGAGGGTCTGCTCGCGCTCGTCGTGGCCGCCGCCCATGCCGGCGCCCCGGTGCCGGCCGACGGCGTCGATCTCGTCGATGAACACGATCGCCGGCGCGTTCTCCTTGGCCTGCTCGAACAGGTCGCGGACCCGGCTGGCGCCGACGCCGACGAACATCTCGACGAAGTCCGAGCCGGAGATGGAGTAGAACGGCACGCCCGCCTCACCGGCGACCGCGCGCGCCAGCAGCGTCTTGCCGGTGCCGGGCTGACCGTAGAGGAGCACGCCCTTGGGGATCTTGGCTCCGACGGCCTGGAACTTGGCCGGCTCCTGGAGGAACTCCTTGATCTCCTGCAGCTCCTCGACCGCCTCGTCCACCCCGGCGACGTCGGCGAACGTCGTCTTCGGCATGTCCTTGGAGATCAGCTTCGCCTTCGACTTGGCGAACTGCATCACGCCGCGGCCCCCGCCGCCCTGCACCTGGTTCATCAGGAACAGGAACAGCAGCACGATGAAGATGAACGGCAGCAGGAAGCTGACGATCGAGCCGAGCAGGCTCGGCTGGGCCACCTGGGAGTTGTAGCTCTGGATCTTGCCTTGGTCCACCTCCTGCTGGACCTTGGCGATCAGCGCCTCCTGGGCGCCGTCGACCCAGTGGGTGGTGACCTTGTCGCCTGCGCTGCGCACGCCGCTCTTGAGGGTGGCCTTGATCTGCTGGTCGCCGTCGACGAACGTGATGTCCTTGATGTCCCCGTGGTCGATGTACTTGACCATCTGGGAGGTGTCGATCTCGTCGCCGCCGCCGTGGGGCGCGAGGTACTGCAGGGCGAGCAGCACGCCCACCACGGCGATGATGATCCAGAGCCAGGGGCCCTTGAATATGCGCTTCACAAGGCTTCTCTCGAACGCGATCTAGTGGAACTGACGACGGTACAACGTGCGAGCCGCACCCATCGTGCCGTCTTCATTGTCCCGCGCCTGTCCAATTCCTGGTGATTCCGGTCTCAGGAGTAGACGTGCGGCGCGAGCGTGCCGATGTCGCGGAGATTGCGGTAGCGCTCGCGGAAGTCCAGCCCGTAGCCGACGACGAACTCGTTGGGGATGTCCCAGCCGACGTACTTGACCTCGACCGGCATCTGCTGCGCCTCGGGCTTGCGCAGCAGCGTCGCGATCTCGACGGAGGCCGGGTTGCGCGAGGCCAGGTTGGAGGTCAGCCAGGAGAGCGTCAGACCGGTGTCGATGATCTCATCGACGACCAGCACGTGCCGCCCGGAGATGTCGGCGTCGAGGTCCTTGAGGATCCGGACCACGCCGCTGGACTTGGTACCCGACCCATAGGAGGAGACCGCCATCCAGTCCATCTCCACGTGCCGGGTGAACGCACGGGCCATGTCGGCCATCACCATCACCGCGCCCTTGAGGATGCCGACGATGAGGAGATCCTTGCCCTCGTAGTCCTGCTCGATCTGCGCCGCCAGCTCCGCGATCCGCTGGTGGATCTGCTCCTCGGTGAAAAGAACCTGGACGAGGTCGTCCCCCACGTGCGCCGAATCCATGGTCGTCACCCTAACTGTCGGGTGGTCTCCAGCAGGATCCGGCCGTCTCGGCGTACCGCGCGCAGGTGGCCGGGCAGGTCGATCCAGCGCTGCCCGCGCCACCCGGTGACCAGGCCGTCGAGGGCGAGCACGTGGTCGTAGGTGAGTTCGCTGGCGGGTGCGCCCGCGGCCAGCGCCGCCAGCCGCAGCACCCGGGTGCGGACCGGTCCCGGTCGCTGGGCCAGGCCGTCCACCGGCAGGCCGTCGAGCTCGGCGTACGCCGCCTCGGCGAGGTCGTCCAGCAGGTCCATGTCGGCCCGGACCTGGTCGGCGGTGCGGGCCAGCGTCGCCGCGACGCCCGGCCCGAGCTCGGTCTCCAGCACCGGCAGCACCCGCCGGCGCACCCGCACCCGGGCGTAGCCGGGGTCGTCGTTGTGCGGGTCGCTCCACCAGGTCAGGCCCTCGACCCGGCAGGCGGTGGCGGTGTCGTCGCGGCCGACGTCGAGCAGCGGCCGGCGGTAGCGGTCGAAGGCGCGCCGCATCCCGGCCAGGCTGCGCCCGCCGGAGCCGCGGGCCAGGCCGAGCAGCACGGTCTCGGCCTGGTCGTCGCGGGTGTGGCCGAGCAGGACGAGGTCGGCGGCGTATCGCTCGGCGATCTGGTCGAGCACCGTGTAGCGCGCCTGCCGGGCCGCCGCCTCGGGTCCGAGCCCCTCGCCCTGGACGCGCACCCGCGCCGAGACCGTCTCGTCGGCGCCCATCGCCGCCATCTGCGCCACCACCGCCGCCGCCACGGCGGCGCTGTCGGCCTGCAGGCCGTGGTCGACGGTCGCGCCGATCACCCGCAGGCCCAGCTTGTGTCCCTCGAACAGGGTCGCGCTGAGCAGCGCCAGCGAGTCGGCGCCGCCGCTGCATGCCACCAGCACCGGGTCGCCCGGCGTGGTGTGGACGAGCGCCGCGCGGACGCCTCGTCGTACTGCCGCGACGGCCGGATGCAGGCTCACCGCCCGCTCCCGCCATCGGCACCCCGCCAAACTGTCACCGTGACACTCCAAACTGTCACCGTGACACTTTGGCGATGGGGTGACAGTTCCGAAGTGTCACCGACGCCGCGATGTGTCACCGTGACACTTTGGCGAGCGGTCACGCGAGCACCCGCTTGATCCACCGCTTCGGGTGGTGGATCTCCTCCTTGCTGGGCAGGTTCTCCGGGGCGGCGAAGACGGCATTGAACTCGCTCATGCCGACCTTGTCGACGACGCCGCGGACGAAGCCGGCGCCGTCGCGGTACTGCGCCATCTTCTGCTCCAGGCCGAGCAGCCGGCGCAGGATCCGGTCGAGGGTGCCGACGCCCTGGCGCCGCCGGTCGAACGCCGCCCGGATGGTCGTCACGGTCGGGATCACCGCGGGCCCTACGCCGTCCATCACCACGTCGGCGTGGCCCTCCAGCAGCGACATCACCCCGGTGACCCGGTCCATGATCTCGCGCTGCTCGGGTGAGGAGACCGCGTCGAGCAGGTTGCCGTTGCCCTTGATCGCCTCGATGGCGCGCGGCAGCCCGTCCTCCAGCAGCGAGGGCAGGTCCATCGTGTCGGCCAGGGCCCGGACCTCAGCGAAGAGGTGGTCGCGCAGCCAGGGCGTGGCGGTGAACTGCACCCGGTGGGTCTCCTCGTGCAGGCACACCCACAGCCGGAAGTCGGTCGGGTCGACGGACAGCTCGCGCTCGACGTGGACGACGTTGGGAGCCACCAGCAGCAGCCGGCCGTGCGGATCGTGGAACGGGTCGAACTGACCCAGCACCTTGCTCGAGAGGAAGCCCAGCAGGCCACCGACCTCGGCGCCGGTGACCTTCGCTCCCACCGCCCGGGTGACGCCCGTCGGTGGCCGCTTCCGAATCAGGGTGTCGACGATCGGCGCGAGCACGCGCGCGAACGCGTCGGCGTTGGCCCGCACCCAGCCGGCCCGGTCGACGACCAGCACCGGCGCAGTGTCCTCCGGCGCGTCCAGCCCGGTGAACTCGCGCACCAGCCCGGTCGCCCGGGCGGCGTCGGTGCGCAGCTCCGCGACCACCGCCTCGCCCTCGGCCCGGTCGACCGCCGGGCCGTTGCCGGCGATCTTCGCCCCGAGACGTACGGCGAAGTCCCAGTCGACCATCTGGCGGGCGGGCTCAGTCATGGCTGCAACCTATCCGCACCGACAAGTCGTCAGCGCGGTCGCCAGGTCGTCGAGGGCGTTGCGGGCCTTGAGCGTGTTCGGCACCGCGACGTGGTCGGCCATCACCGCGAAGACCAGCGGGGTGCCGTTCGCGTCGCGGGTGTAGCCGGCCAGCGCGTCGACGCCGGTGAGCGTGCCGGTCTTGGCGCGCACCACTCCTCGCCCCTGGTCGCCGCGGTCGGCGTAGCGGGCCATCAGCGAGCCGCTGAAGCCCGCCACCGGCAGTGCGCTCACGATCGGGGCCAGCGCGTCGTCGCTGGTGGCCCGCTGCAGCACCTGCACCAGGGCCGTCACCGGCAGGCTGTCCTGCCGGGAGAGGCCGCTGCCGTCGTGGATACTGATCCCGGTGGTGTCGACGCCGAGCTTCGGCAGCGTCTGCAGCACCGCCTGCACGCCGCCGTCGAAGCTGGCGCCGGTGCCGGCCGCCAGGCCGGCCTGGTGGGCGAGCACCTCGGCGCCCTCATTGTCGCTGGTCTCCAGCACGTGGTCGACGATCTCGCGCAGGGGCGGGCTGTCCACGTGCGCGATCTCCTGGGCGCCCTGCGGCGCGACGTCGGCGGTCGGGGCGCGGCGGATCCGGATGCCGGCATCGGTGAGCGCCTGCGCGAACGCCTGCGCCGCCACCAGCGCCGGGTCCGCGACCCGGCTCTCGCCGTCGTCGGTGCGACCCTCGTCGACCCACAGCGCGGTGATCGGCGCGACCACGCCCTCGGAGATGTAGCTCGCCGGCCAGGTGGGGTTGACGGCCGGGCCGGTGAAGAGGCTGTCGTCGTACGTCAGCCGGACCTTGGTGACGCCGCGCTGCTTGAGCGCGACCGCGGCCCGCTGCGCCAGCGTGGTGAGGTCGGCGCGGTGGGGGTAGGTGTGCTCCGGCTTGGCGACCAGCAGCGGGTCTCCCCCACCGATCAGCGTGACGGTGCGGCCCTGCGCGACGACCCTGGTGGTGAATCGCTTCGCCGGCCCGTCCAGGCGCAGCACGGTGGCGGCGGTGAGCAGCTTGTTCGTCGAAGCCGGTACGGCGGAGCCGCTGCCGTGGACCACCAGTGGGGCCCCGCTGGTGGGCGCCACCGCGGCCAGGACGTGACCGCCCAAGGCGCTGTCGAGGTGCCGCCGCAGCACCGTGCTCAGCTTGGCCCTCTTCAGCGTGCCGCCGCTGCTGACCGCCGCGACCGGGGCCGCCGGCGCCAGGCTCGGCAGTGCCAGGCCCAGCGGCCGGGGCGGCGGGGTGGGCGCCACCCGGTCATGGCCGCGCCAGTGGTCGATCCAGCCGAGCTCGTAGGTCGCCGTACCCGCGGCGAGGAGGACGACCAGGAGCCCGACCAGGGATGCCCAGCCACGGCTCGCCGAACGCGCCACCGATATCCTCCTCGCAGCAGATGCCGCCCACATTGTGGTGGACACTGTCACATCACTTCACCTGTGGAGGCACCATGACGCTGACGTTCGACGTCCTCATCGAGATCCCGAAGGGCTCGCGCAACAAGTACGAGGTCGACCACGAGAGCGGCAAGATCCGTCTCGACCGCGTGCTGTTCACCTCGATGGTCTACCCGACCGACTACGGGTACATCGAGGGCACCCTCGGCGGCGACGGCGACCCGCTCGACGCGCTGGTGCTGCTGCCCTTCCCCGTCTACCCCGGGGTGGTCGTGGAGTGCCGCCCGGTGGCGATGTACGTGATGGAGGACGAGAAGGGCGCCGACGAGAAGGTGCTCTGCGTGCCCGTCGACCCCCGCTTCGACGACATCCAGGACATCGACGACGTCGCCAACTGGGACCTGGACGAGATCAAGCACTTCTTCGAGCGCTACAAGGACCTCGAGCCGGGCAAGGAGGTCAGGGGCTCGGACTGGGTCGGCCGCGACGCCGCCATCAAGGAGATCGAGAACTCCATCGAGCGGTTCAAGGCCTCCGGCCACTGACCCTCGCTGATGTGACGGGCCGGGCTCCGGGTTCCCGATGGCCCGCCTACCGCCGACCGGTTTCGCGAGCCGGCAGCGCCCGAGCTCAGACCAGCCACCCGGCCAGCGCCCGGACGAAGGCCGCATGCGCGCTGGCGGTGGCGTTGCGCCGGCCCTTGACCACCAGCGAGTGGTCGGCGTCGGGCAACTCCAGCAGCTCACCGGGCAGGGTGGCGGCGACGGCGGAGTCCCACAGCCGGTCGGCGGCGCCTCCCACCACCACCTGGGGCGCCGGGTTGGCCCTGATGCCGTCGACCACCGCAGGCTGGCCGAGCAGCGGCGTCAGCCAACAGGCCGGGTACGACGAGGTCGCCGCCGCCGGCGCCGCGAACGAGCCGATCGACTTGGCCAGCACCCGGACGGGCCCGTCGTACGCCTGCACGGCGGCCGCCAACTCCGCCTCCGCCCACGCCGGCGAGGCGTCCTCCGGGGCCTCCCACCACACCTGCCGCACCCGCCACCGCAGATCGACTGCGGCCTCGGCCGCCACCGCGAGCAGCGGCTTGTCCGGGTGGTAGCCACGCCCCGGCAGCACCACCAGCAGGCCGGCCTCGTCGCGCGACGGGCCGAGATCGACGTACCGGCTCATCCGATCAGGTCCTCGGCCCGCAGCAGCTCGGCCGGAATCCCGAACGCATCGACCAGACCCCGCGCCGCCGGCCGCAGCTCTCGGCACAGCACCCCAACCTCGCGGGTGATGGCCTTCGACCGCGCCACCGAGAGCCGGCCGTGCTCCAGGAACCACGCCCGGTCGCCCTCGATCACCGCCAGCGCGTGCAGCGCGCACACCTTCGCCAGCAGCTCCCGCGTCGCGCCCGCGGGCAACGACGCCACCTTGGCCGCGAACGCCTCCAGCACCAGCCGCTCGACGTGGGCGTGGGCGGCGGCGATGACATGGTCCTGTACGGCGGAGAAGACCGCGCCGGCGTCGTCCCCGGCGTCGATCCCGCGCTTGAGCCGCCGGGCGACGCCGCCGAGCATGTGCTCCTCACGGAAGCGGAGCATGGCCAGGTGGTACTCCGGGTCGCGCAGCTCGGCCTCCTGGTCCCAGGCGTCGCCGCCGGGCAGCAGGTCACGCACCCGCTCCAGGAGCTTGTGAGCGGCGGTCTTCTCCAGCACCGTCTCGACCGCGAGGCCGGCCACGAAGCGCACCATCGCGAACTGGTCAAGGTCGGAGAACTCGCTGGCGTAGTCGGTCAGCAGCCCCTTGGCGACCAGCTGCATCAGCACGGTGTTGTCGCCCTCGAACGTGGTGAACACGTCGGTGTCGGCCTTGAGTGCGGCGAACCGGTTGGCGGCCAGGTAGCCGGCGCCGCCGCACGCCTCGCGGCACTCCTGGATCGTCCGGGTGGCGTGCCAGGTGGCCAGGGCCTTGGTCCCGGCGGCACGCGACTCCAGCTCGCGGCGGCCCTTCTCGTCGGCCGCGTCCGGGGCGCTGAAGATCTCGTGCAGCCGCTCGCGCACC
>NZ_DASZUF010000144.1:0-17020 GCF_035547795.1 Nocardioides sp. | reverse complement strand
TTGGCGTACTGCTCCTCCCACGCGGCGCGCTGCTCCTCGTAACCCTCGAGCCACTCGCCGGTGTCGGGGTCGAAGCCCTCCGGGTAGACGTAGTTGCCCTGCTCGTCGTACGTCGCGGTCATGCCGTAGAGGGTCGGGTCGAACTCCTCGACCTCGGCCGCGGTCTCGGTCTCGTTGGCCTGCTTCAGCGACAGCGAGATCCGGCGACGCTCGAGGTCGATGTCGATGATCTTGACCATCACGTCGTCGCCGACCTGGACGACCTGCTCCGGAATCTCCACGTGGCGCTCGGCCAGCTCGGAGATGTGGACCAAGCCCTCGATGCCCTCCTCGACGCGGACGAACGAGCCGAACGGCACCAGCTTGGTCACCTTGCCCGGCACGATCTGACCGATCTGGTGGGTCCGGGCGAAGTGCTGCCACGGGTCCTCCTGGGTCGCCTTCAGCGACAGGGAGACACGCTCGCGGTCCATGTCGACGTCGAGAACCTCGACGGTGACCTCGTCGCCGACGGCCACGACCTCGCTCGGGTGGTCGATGTGCTTCCAGGACAGCTCCGAGACGTGCACCAGACCGTCCACGCCGCCGAGGTCGACGAACGCACCGAAGTTGACGATCGAGGACACGACGCCCTTGCGGATCTGGCCCTTCTGCAGCTGGGTGAGGAAACCGTGACGGACCTCGGACTGGGTCTGCTCGAGCCAGGCGCGGCGCGACAGGACCACGTTGTTGCGGTTCTTGTCGAGCTCGATGATCTTGGCCTCGAGGGTCTGACCGACGTACGGCTGCAGGTCGCGGACGCGACGCATCTCCACCAGCGAGGCCGGCAGGAAGCCACGCAGACCGATGTCCAGGATCAGGCCGCCCTTGACGACCTCGATGACGGTGCCCTCGACGACGCCGTCCTCGTCCTTGATCTGCTCGATGGTGCCCCAGGCGCGCTCGTACTGGGCGCGCTTCTTGGACAGGATCAGGCGACCCTCCTTGTCCTCCTTCTGGAGGACCAGGGCCTCGACCTTGTCGCCGACGGCGACGACCTCGGAGGGGTCGACGTCGTGCTTGATCGACAGCTCGCGCGAGGGGATGACGCCCTCGGTCTTGTAGCCGATGTCCAGCAGAACCTCATCGCGGTCCACCTTGACGATGGTGCCGTCGACGATGTCGCCGTCGTTGAAGTACTTGATCGTCTCGTCGATCGCGGCGAGGAAGGCCTCTTCGGACCCGATGTCGTTGACCGCAACCTGCGGCGCGTCGTAGTCCGGAAGGGCGGAGAGAGTCGTCATGAAGTAGTAGGAACCTTGAAGTCGATGGAATCGGGACTGCGCGCGCCTGGGCACGCGCAAGAGGCAAGAGTACGCCGCCGCAAGCGGCCCCGTCCAACTGCCGAGCACACCGCGAAGGCGGGCACCGACAGGCCTAGACCAGGGTAACCAACGATGCCCGACGTCGTTGCTCAGGCGACGGGCAGTCGGCCACACCCCACCCCCGGCACGGGCTCGTCAGCGCGCCGTGTCCCCCCGCGGCTGCTCGACCCCGGTCGGCCGTGGCGGCGCGTCGTCATCCCGCCAGGAGTCAAGAAGTGAAGATCCCCCGTCACGCCATCGCCGCGCCGTTGGGCCTGTCCACGATGGCGCTCTACTCGGTGTTCCTCCTGCCCTCGAGCGCGCAGGCGGCCGAGCTGCCCGCGCCGTACCAGGGCTCTGCCAACGCCGATCTGCTGCAGCTCAACGCGAGCATCCTCGGCACCAGCGTCGCCACGGTCGGCATCGGTCATGTCGCGGCCGACGTCGACAGCACGCGCAGCAGCGACAACGCGACCGCCGACGCGGCCAACCTGGATGCGTCTCTCGGCGGCCTCCCGGTGCCGCTCGACGACGAGGCGACGAGTGCGCCGCCGACCAGCGACCCCGCCGCCCGCGGCCTGAACGCCGTGAGCCTGCCCGGTATCGCCACCGTCGGCCTGCTGACCGGCGACGTGCAGGCGGCGTACGACGGCGCCAGCCAGTGTCCGCCGGCCACCGACGGCGAGCGCGTCTACTCCGACGGCTCGGTCTCGCTCGCGGGCATCGACCTGGTCAGCGTGCCCACCGTGGGCCAGCTGGTCTCGATCGGCGCCTCCCAGCAGGAGACCAGGACCGCGCTCGTCGCGAACCCGGCGACCGGCACCTCCGACGTGGTGTCCACGGTCACGACCAAGGTGGCGCCCATCTCGCTCCTCGGTGGTGCCGTCCAGGTCAAGGTCGCCTCGCCGGTGACGCTGCAGGCCACATCCGACGGAACCACCGCGACCACAGGCTTCGTGGACCAACCCACCATCGACGTGGTGATCGGCGGCACCGACATCCCGATCCCGCTCAACGGCCAGCCGGTCGACATCGGCCCGCAGCTGCCGGCCGCCCTCAGCGGCCTGGTGAACCTGCACATCACCGGCTTCAGCCCAACCGATGCCAGCAGCGGCTCCCACGCCGTGGCCGACGTCCAGGACCTGCTGCGCATCCAGCTCTCGGTGCTCGGGGCGCTGCCGGTCCTGCCCGACGTCGCCGACGTGGACCTCAGCCTGGCGCCGATGCACGTCGACGCGCAGGCCCCGGCCGGCGGGGTCGACTGCGCGGCCGGCGATGACGACGACGGCGACGGGCTCACCAACGGCCAGGAGGCCACCCTCGGCACCGACCCGGAGAAGGCCGACACCGACGGGGACGGGCTGACCGACGGGGCGGAGGTCACGACCTACCACACCAACCCGCTGAAGGCCGACACCGACGGTGACGGCGTCAACGACGGTGACGAGGTCAGCGGCGCCACGAACACCGCCTTCGGCAACCAGCCGACCGACCCCACCCAGGCCGACACCGACGGCGACGGCATCTCCGACGGCCAGGAGATCGCCGACGGCACCGACCCGAACGACCCGAACTCCCCCGGCAGCGGCGACACCACGCCTCCGGGTGACGGTGGCACCAACCCGCAGGGCGGAGGCACCTCCACGGACACCGATGGCGACGGCCTGCCGAACTCCACCGAGGCGCAGCTGGGCACCGACCCGACCAAGGCCGACACCGACGGCGACGGGCTGACCGACGGTGCGGAGGTCACGATCTACCACACGAACCCGCTGAAGGCCGACACCGACGGCGACGGGATCAGCGACGGGCGCGAGGTGCACGGCGTCAAGGTGAGGATGAAGATCGTCAAGAAGCACCACAAGAAGGCCAAGGTCAAGAAGGTCCTCTTTGTCACCAACCCGCTGAAGAAGGACACCGACGGCGACTGCCTGACCGACCGGCAGGAGGAGACCGGCAAGAAGAACAAGCGGTACCACCACCTGCCGACCAACCCGCTGAAGGCCGACACCGACCACGACGGGCTGAGCGACTGCGCCGAGATCAAGCGGTACAAGACCAACCCGGACGACTGGGACACCGACAACGGCGGTGCCAGCGACGGGGCCGAGGTCAGGGCGCACAACAACCCGCTGAAGGCCCGCGCCGTCATCCACACCATGGGCCGGATGAGCCTCGAGGACTGATCCAGGCGACCGATCCGACGGATCGGCCACGACCGCACCATGGCGGGGCGGGGGCGGGCGCGAACGCGGTTCGCGCCCGCTTCGCCGTTCCGGCTCTTGCTGCCGGCCTCCGATGCCCGGGCGGCCGCCACGCCGGTAGGCTCGCGACGTGGAGCAGGAGGCCGCATGGCCGCAGCCGTCGGTGAGCGCCGAGCGGCGCGAGGTCGGCGAGGAGGAGTCCCGCCGGGCCAACGGCCCCGACTGGGACAGGTACGCCGACGAGTACCAGGCCACCCACGGGGCGTTCCTCGGCGACGTCGGGTTCGTCTGGGGGCCGGAGGGGCACACCGAGGCCGAGCTCGGCGTCCTCGGCGCGGTCGCCGACCGCGACGTGCTCGAGGTCGGATCCGGCGCGTGCCAGTGCTCGCGCTGGGTGCGTGCGCAGGGCGGCCGCTCCTACGGACTCGACCTCTCCCGCCGCCAGCTGCAGCACTCCCGCCGGATCGACGAGGCGACCGGCATCGCGGTGCCGGCGGTCCAGGGGACGGCGACGGCGCTCCCCTTCGCCGACGACACCTTCGACATCGTGTTCTGCTCCTTCGGCGCCCTGCAGTTCGTGCACGACATCGACGTCGCCGTGGCCGAGACGGCACGGGTGCTGCGCCCCGGCGGCCGCTTCGCGTTCTCGATCACGCACCCGACGCGTTGGATGTTCCCCGACGACCCGACCGAGGAGGGCCTGGTCGCCTCGCAGTCCTACTGGGACCGCACCCCCTACGTCGAGATCGACGACGCCACCGGGAAGACGGCGTACGTCGAGCACCACCGCACCCTCGGGGACTGGGTCGCGCTGCTCGCCGGCGCCGGCTTCCGGATCACCGCCCTGCTCGAGCCGCAGTGGCCCGAGCAGCACGACCGGGTCTGGGGCGGCTGGTCCCGCACCCGGGGCCTGTTGACCCCGGGCACGGCGATCTTCGCCGCCGAGCTCAGCTGACCAGGCGTCGTCGCAGCAGCAGACCACCGGCCGCGACCGCGACCAGGCCGCCGGCGATCAGGCCCCGGGTCACGTCGCGTCCGCCCTGCCCGTCGGCACCGGTGATCACATAGTCGTACGCCGTCAGCGCGGCCGCGCCCGCCGGGGCGCCGATCGCCATCGACTGGGTGTTGGCCCGCTTGGCCCCGGCGACGATCTCGGCGTACATCTCGCCGTAGCTCTGCGCGGTCTGCTGCCCCGCCTGGGCGATCTTCTTGCTGCCCTGGTCGGAGAGCTGCTTGGCACCGTCGACCAGCTGCGGCGCGCCGCTCGCGGCGGTGCCCAGACCGTCGTCGATCTGGCCGGCGCCGTCGGCGGCCGTGCCCAGGCCGTCGGCAAGCTGGTGGGCGCCGCTGTTGGCCTGGCCGAGACCGGTGCTGAGGTCACCCGCACCGTCGGCGAGCTGCGAACTGCCGGCGGCGAGCTGGTTCACGCCCTTGGTCAGCTGAGGTACGGCGTCGGCGAGCTGCTTGCCGCCGTCGACCAGCGCGGCCGCGCCGCAGCGCAGCGTCTTCGTCGGGTCACAGCCCTTGGTGGGCGCGCCGAGCGCGTCGGTGATCTGCTGCAGGTTGGTCTTGATCTGCGGCACCCCCGCGGCCACGAGGAGCGCGTTGTAGGCGTCGTCGAGGAGCTTGCCGCTCCACTCCTTGATCTGGCCGTACTTGGCCGAGTCGGCCGGCAGCTTGAGCCACGGCGTCGCCGCCTGGAGGGCATCGTCGCGCTCGGTCGAGGACGGCATCGCGGCCAGGTCCTTCTCGATGGTGGCGAGCGTGCCGATCAGCGTCTGACCGTTGGACAGGGTGCCGTCCAGGTACGGCGTGCCCAGGTCGGTCTGGACCTGCTTGGAGACGTTGATCAACTGCTCCAGCGACTGCTTCGCGGTCGGATCGGTCACCCCGTCGTAGAGCTGGGTGAGCCCGTCGGCGAGCTGCTTCTGTCCGGCGTAGATCTGCTTGACGCCGTGACCCAGCTTGGGCGCCTTGCTCTTGAGCTGCTCGAGGCCGTCGTTGAGCTGGTCGGCGCCGTCCTTGAGCTGCTTGCCGCCGTCGTCGAGCTGCTGGGTGCCGCTGGCCAGCTTCTTCGCGCCCGGTACGGCGGTGGTCGACAGCCCGCTGCTGAGCTGACCGGCACCGTCGTGCAGCTTGATCAGGCCCGCCACCAGGTCGGAGGCGCCGCCGCGCAGCTGGGTCAGGCCGGCGTCCATCTGCAGTGCGCCACCGGTGAGCTGGATGCCGGTGTCAGCGCCGCCCTTGTAGCTCGACGCGGCGCTGGAGAACGTCGGGCTGCTCAGCGGATCGACCGGCAGCGCGCTCATCTCGGCACGCGGGACGACGCCGTCGGTGATGTCGGCGCTGTACCCGAAGGTCGCCTTCGCCGGGCCGATCGGCGGCAGCAGCGTCATGGTGAACTGCATCTGGGTGCCGCCGTGACCGTCGCCGCCCATGCTGGCCTGCTTGGAGGTCACGTTGCGGAACGTGTCCGGGGTGTCGGTGCTGAGGCTGCCGACCATCGGGATCGGGACGCTGACGGTCTTGGTGACCTTGCCGCCCTTGCCGTCATCGAAGGTCAGCGCGGTCGGCACGCCGGTGACGTTCTCGACGGTGTAGGTGACCTCGAGGTGACCGGACTTGCCGACGATCTGGCTGGCCTTCACCGGCTTGCCGTCGAGCTTGTAGGAGATCTTGAGCGTCAACGGCAGCTTGCCGTGGAAGTTGCTCACCGTGCGCAGCGCCTTCTGCCCGTCCACGGTGGTGTCGACGACCTGCTTGCCGTCCTCGACCTTCACCCCGCCGAACCCGTCGAGGTTGCGCAGCCCGCTGGTGGAGACCGGGTTGGTGACGTCGGCCTTGCCGTGGCCTGTCAGCACCAGCTGCTCGTAGACGTGCTGCATGCCCAGCTTGCCGTCGGGGTTCACGTAGACCTGCACGGTCTCGGTGTTGGTGACGTCCACGCCGCTGCCGGAGGACACCGCGTCGGCGGGGGCGAGCAGGGTACCGGAGCCGAGGGCCGCGAGCGCGAGCACCGCCGCCACGGCGAGCGGGCGGCGTACCGCCGGGGTCAGGGGCTTCACAGGGTCACCTGCTTCTCGGTCACGGCTTCGGTGGTGTCGGTCGCGAGCGGGCGCGACGGCGAGGCGCTCCGGGCGCCGGTGCTCAGCACCGCGACGACGTACCCGACGGCGACGGCCATCAGCAGGGAGGTCGCGGCGTCCATCGAGGTGGTGGCCACCTCGGGCTCGGCCGCCCCGAAGCCGGCCTCGTAGCCGGCCGAGAACAGCCTCACGCCGACGAAGGTCGCCCACATCGGCAGCCGGGTGCCGCGGCCGATCGCGACCGCGACCAGGCAGATCACCAGGGTGATCACCGCGGCGACGGCGCGACCGCCGTCGGTGTCGGGCAGCAGCGCGGCGCGCAGCACGAAGCCCACCCAGGCGGCCACGAACCCGACGACGAAGGCCAGCAACCGGGCCCACGGCGACCGGTCGGCCACCAGGCCGATCACCGCCCCGCCGAGCACGCCGGCCAGCGCGTACTGCTCGATCTGGAGCCCGAGTGCCGAGCTCACCACGATGACCAGGACCACCGCGATCGTCAGCAGCGCCCCGGTGAACATGGATGCGCGCATGGCGCAACTCCCTCCCAAGAGTCGTGCCGGGCGACCGCCCGGCGGTGCCTGCTCCCTCCCTCGGTTCGCAGACGGGCGAAAGTGTAGGGTACGTCACATTGCGCCACCGAACTATCGGCCGTGCGGAGCCGGATCCACGCAAACTTCAGCGGCTTTTCGGGGCGTCCTCGGGCAGGCCTCCGCGAAGCGGGAGGTACGGCGGCGGTGCCCTAGGCTCTGCCTGTGACGCTGATCGCCAATCCCACCACCCGCGACCGAGTCCGCTCGTTCCTGCGGGGCAGTGGCGCGCTGGCGATCGCGATCGTCGTCATGAACGTGGCGACCTACGGCTTCCAGATCATCGCGGCACGGCGGCTGGGCCCCGAGCAGTACGGCGGCATCGCCAGCCTGATGGCCCTGCTGCTCGTCCTCGGCGTCGTGCAGCTGGGCCTGCAGGCCACCGCGGCTCGCCGGGTCGCCTCCGCCCCCGGCCATGTCGCCGCCATCGAGCGCACCATCACCTCGGTGACGGCCCGCGCCAGCCTGGCCGTCGGCGCGCTGATGCTGGTGCTCTCACCGCTGGTGTGGAAGGTGCTGCAGTTGGACAGCATCGTGCCGGCGCTGCTGGTCGCGGTCAGCGTCGTGCCGATGACCGTGACCGGGGGCCAGGCCGGCATCCTGCAGGGCGAGCGCCGCTGGCTGCCGCTCTCGATCCTGTACCTGGCCCTCGGCATCCCCCGGGTGATCATCGGCACGGTCTGCATCCTGGTGCGGCCCACCGAGAGCGCGGCGATGCTCGGCGTGACGCTGTCGCTGTTCGTGCCGGCGGTGATCGGCTGGTGGGCGCTGCGCCGTCACCCGCGCGGCAGCGATGCCACCGCCGATCCCGCTGACCTCGAGGAGCACGCCTTCCGGCGCGTCGCCACCGAGACGCTGCACAGCTCGGTAGCGCTGCTGGCGTTCTTCGTGCTCTCCAACCTGGACATCGTGGTGGCCCGCAACACCCTCAGCCACCACCAGGCCGGGCTGTACGCCGGTGGCCTGATCCTCACCAAGGCGGTGCTGTTCCTGCCGCAGTTCGTGGTCGTGGTCGCCTTCCCGGCGATGTCGACGGCGGGCGAGCGTCGCCGCTCGCTGGTCCAGAGCCTGATCGCGGTGGCCGGGGTCGGGGTGATCTCGACGCTGGGCGCCTGGCTGCTCTCCGGGCTGGCGATGATCTTCATCGGCGGCGCCGAGTACCAGGCGGTCCAGCATCGGCTGTGGCTGTTCGCCGTGGTCGGCACCATGCTGGCGATGCTGCAGATGCTGGTCTACGGCGTGCTCGCCCGTCAGCATCGCGGCGCGGCGTACCTGGTCTGGGCGGCCGCCATCGTGCTCGCCGGCGTCGGCCTGACCATGGGGACGCTCACCCACCTGGTGCTCACCGTGGTCGCGGTCGACACGGTGCTGACCGCGATCCTGCTCGCGGTCAGCCTCTGGCACCTGCGCGAGGACGTGCCCGAGCCGCTCTGAGGCCTGTCACACTCCGGCGGGACGAGCCCGCCGCCTGGGCGTGGCGGCGGTCAGTGCGCGGCGTCGTGCCAGGACCGCCCGGTCCCGACCGAGACGTCCAGGGGTACGGCGAGGTCGGCGGCGCCGCCCATGGTGCGGCGCACCAGCGCCTCCAGTGCGTCCCGCTCGCCCTCGGCGACCTCGAAGACGAGCTCGTCGTGCACCTGCAGCAGCATCCGCGAGCGCAGCCCGGCCGCCTCGACGGCGGCCTGGGTGTCGAGCATGGCGACCTTGATCAGATCGGCTGCCGAGCCCTGGATGGGGGCGTTGAGCGCCATCCGCTCGGCCATCTCGCGGCGCTGCCGGTTGTCGCTGGTCAGGTCAGGCAGGTAGCGGCGCCGGCCCTTGATCGTCTCGGTGTAGCCGCTGCGCCGGGCCTCGTCGACCACGCCGGCGAGGTAGTCGCGGATCCCGCCGAAGGTCTGGAAGTACTCCTCCATCAGACCGCGGGCCTCCCCCGGCTCGATGCCCAGCTGCTGGGAGAGACCGAAGGCGGAGAGTCCGTAGGCCAGGCCGTAGTTCATCGCCTTGATCCGGGCGCGCTGCTCGGGACCGACCTCCTCCACGCCGAACACGCGCTGCGCGGTGATGGTGTGGAAGTCGCGACCCGACTTGAACGCCTCGATCAGAAGCTCATCGCCCGACAGGTGCGCCATGATCCGCATCTCGATCTGGCTGTAGTCGGCGGTCATCAGGCACTCGTAGCCCGGCCCGACCACGAATCCCTCGCGGATACGTCGACCCTCCTCGGTGCGGACCGGGATGTTCTGCAGGTTCGGGTCGGTGCTCGACAGCCTCCCGGTCGCCGCGATGGTCTGGTTGAACGTGGTGTGGATCCGCCCGTCGGGCTGCACCGTCTTGAGCAGGCCCTCGATGGTGACCCGCAGCCGGGTCACGTCGCGGTGGCGCAGCAGCGCCAGCAGGAACGGGTGCTCGGTCTTGACATAGAGCTGCTGCAGCGCGTCCGCATCGGTGGTGTAGCCGGTCTTGGTGCGCTTGGTCTTGGGCATGTCCAGCTCGTCAAAGAGCACCACCTGGAGCTGCTTGGGCGAGCCCAGGTTGATCTCCTTGCCGATCACGCCGTAGGCCTCCTCGGCGGCCTGCTTCACCTCGCCCGCGAAGTGACGCTCCAGCCCCTCGAGGTGATCGGCGTCGACGGCGATGCCGGTCTGCTCCATCCGCGCCAGCACGCCGACCAGCGGCAGCTCGACGTCGGCCAGCAGCTGGGTGCCGCCGTGATCGGCCACCTCACCGTCGAGCGCCTCGGCGAGGTCGACCACCGCGCGGGCGCGCACCATCGCGGCGTCCGCGACGGCGTCGTCCTCGTCGAAGAGCAGCCCCTGGGCGTCGTCGCCGTCCTCGCGCAGCTCGCGGCGCAGGTAGCGCACGGTGAGGTCGGCCAGGTCGTAGGAGCGCTGGTCGGGCCTGACCAGGTAGGCCGCCAGAGCCGTGTCGCTGCGCAGGCCGTGCAGTGGCCAGCCCTGCGCCTGGAGGGCATGGATCGGGCCCTTGGCGTCGTGCAGCACCTTGGGCCGGCTCGGGTCGGCCAGCCACGCGGCCAACGCCGCGTCGTCCTCTTGGCCGAGCGTCTCGACGTCGAGGTAGGCGGCCCGGCCGTCGGCCGTGGCGAGCGCGAGCCCGTCCACCCGTCCCGTCCCGGCGCCCCAGGCGCCACGCACGTGCAGCCCGACCGTCGCCTCGCCGAGCTCGGCGAGCCAGCCGCCCACCTCGCCCTGGGCCAGCACGACGCCCTCCAGGGCGAAGCCGCTCTCGTCGACGTCCTCCTCGGAGGTCAGCGTCTCGAAGAGCCGGTCGCGCAGCACCCGGAACTCCAGGCTGTCGAAGAGGGTGTGCACCTCCTGGCGGTCCCACGGTTGGACCGCCAGGTCGACCGGACCGGCGCCGAGCTCGAGGTCGCACACCAGCGCGTTGAGCCGGCGGTTGCGGATCACATCGGTGAGGTGGGCGCGCAGGCTCTCGCCCGCTTTGCCCGTGATCTTGTCGGCGTGGGTGATGACGTTGTCCAGCCCGTCGTACGTCGCGATCCACTTGGCCGCCGTCTTGGGCCCCACTCCCGGCACGCCGGGCAGGTTGTCGGAGTCCTCGCCGACCAGCGCGGCGAGCTCGGGATAGCGGGCCGGCGGGACGCCGTACTTCGCCTCGACGACCTCGGGGGTCATCCGGGTCAGCTCGGAGACGCCGCGGGTGGGATAGAGCACGGTGGTGTGCTCCCCCACTAGCTGGAGCGAGTCGCGGTCGCCGGTGAGGATCAGCACGTCCATGCCGTCGGCCCGCGCGCGGGTGGCCAGGGTGGCGATGATGTCGTCGGCCTCGAAGCCGTCCTTCTTCAGGAACGGGATGTGCAGCGCGGTCAACACGTCCTCGATCAGCGGCAGCTGGCTCTTGAACTCGTCGGGCGTCTTGTTGCGCTTGGCCTTGTACTCGCCGTACTCCTCCATCCGGAAGGTCTGCCGCGAGACGTCGAAGGCGACCGCGACATGGGTGGGCTGCTCGTCGCGCAGCACGTTGATCAGCATCGAGGTGAAGCCGTAGACGGCGTTGGTGTGCTGTCCCGTCGTGGTGGAGAAGTTCTCCACCGGCAGGGCGAAGAAGGCCCGGTAGGCCAGCGAGTGGCCATCGAGCAGGAGCAGACGCGGACGGGTCACCTCAGACACAGCAGGAGCCTAGCGGGGACATCCGACAGCCTCGTCCGCACGATCTGCCACGATGCTGGCATGACCGACACCACCACCGCCGAGATCCTGGCCTTCTTCGAGTCCATGCCCGAGGGCATGGGCGGGCTGAACAAGAAGCTGGGCGTCGAGATCCAGGAGGCGTCCGCCGAGCGGATCGTGGCGACGATGCCGGTCGACGGCAACACCCAGCCCTACGGCCTGCTGCACGGCGGCGCCTCGATCGCACTGGCCGAGACGCTCGGCTCGATCGGCTCGGCGGTGCACGGTCAGACGATGGGCAAGCTGGCCGTCGGCGTCGACATCAACGCCACCCACCACCGCTCCGCGACCGGCGGAACCGTGACCGGGGTCGCCACCCCGGCGCACCTGGGCCGGACGTCGGCGACCTACGAGGTGGTCGTCACCGACGAGCGGGGCAAGCGGCTGTGTACGGCGCGGATCACCTGCGCGCTGATCGACCCCGAGCGGGTCGGCTAGCCGACGGTCTGCTGGCGCCGCATCGAGCGCCGGGCCGCGAGCACCTGACCCAGCTGGCTGCGTCCGGCCACCGCTCGCCGGCTGGCCGGCAGCTGGGCGGCCAGCTTGGCCCGCACGACCGGCGTCGATGCGTGCCGCAGGGTGGCGTGCGGGCCGAAGCCGAGCCGGGCCAGAAAACGATTTCCGTCCCGCGAGCCCGAGGCCGCGGCCGTCGTCACGTGGCCCACCCCGAGCTCCTCGGCGAAGGCGATGGCGGCGTCCATCAGCGCCCGCCCGACGCCCCTGCGTCGCGCGGAGGCGACCACGTGCGGGGACAGCGCCTGCACGGTCGGCTCCAGGTTGAGCGGGCTGAGCGTGGTCAGGCGCAGGTAGACGGCGCCGACGGGCCGGCCGTCGTACTCGGCGATGACCAGGCGCTGCTCGGGCGAGGCGCCGGCCTCCTTGATCACGAGCTCGAGGTCGCCGATCTGGTCGTGGCGATCGACGCGGCGCAGCGTGTCGTGCCACAGGTCGACCAGGAACGGAGCGTCCGCCCGCACGGCCTCACGCAGGGTCATGAGTGTCCGGGTCACACTGGTACTCCTCGCAAAGGCAGGTCAGGACAAGCGATACCGCTGGGAGCGCTCCCGAGATGCCGCTCACCGCGGCGCCGCTCCCCCTCGGCAGAGGCTACGCCCGCGGGCCGCGCGCGGTACAGCCCTTGACTTTCATCGATCTGCCTGTCAATGGGGCCGGAGCCGCGCGCCACGGATAGGGTATGCGCCCATGATGAAGCGCTCGCTGATCGGCCTCGCCGCCGCGGCTACCACCCTCGCTCTCGCTGCCTGCGGCAGCGGCTCCTCGAACACGGCCACCGACAGCGGCAGCACCGGATCCTCGACCGGTGCCAGCAGCCTGTCACTGGTCTCCCCCGGCACCCTCACCGTGTGCAGCGACGTGCCGTACGCGCCGTTCGAGGACTTCGACAAGACCTCGCCCACCGGATTCAAGGGCTTCGACATCGACATCGTGTCCAAGCTCGCCACCGACCTCGGCCTGAAGCTGAAGGTCCTCGACGAGGACTTCGACGGCCTGCAGAGCGGCCTGACCCTGAACGCCGGCACCTGCGACCTGGTCGCCTCGGCGCTGACCATCACCCCCGACCGCGCCAAGCACCTGTCGTTCACCGACGGCTACTACAACTCCGAGCAGTCGCTGCTGGTCCCCGACGGCTCCTCGATCACCTCGATCGAGGACCTGTCCGGCAAGAAGGTCGGCGTCCAGAAGGGCACCACCGGCAAGGACTACGCCACCTCGCACGCCAAGGGCGCGAGCATCGTCGACTTCCCCAGCGACGCCGAGGAGTTCTCCGCGCTCAAGGCCGGCCAGGTCGACGCGCTGCTCCAGGACCTGCCGGTCAACCTGGCCCACCAGCAGGCCGGCGGCTACAAGGTCGTGCAGACCTACGACACCGGCGAGAAGTACGGCCTGGCCGCCAAGCTGGGCAACACCGGCCTGGTGGACGCCATCAACGCCGACCTGACGAAGATGCACTCCGACGGCTCGTACGACGCGATCTACAACAAGTACTTCAAGACCAACTGATCGGCGCCCGATGAAGCGCTCCACCAAGCGACGCCTCCGCCAGGGCGGCCTCTACGCCGTCCTGGCGGCGGTCGTCGTCCTCCTCGCCGTCACCATCGACTGGCAGAAGGTCCACGACAACTTCTGGGCCTCCGGGCTCGGCGGCAACTGGCACGACCTGATCGTGACCGGCGTGAAGAACACGGCCGTCTACACGGCCGTCGCGTTCGCGCTCGGCCTCGCGCTGGCGCTCCTGCTGGCGCTGATGAAGCTGTCCGACGTCGTGGTCTACCGCTGGATCGCGACCGCGTACATCGAGCTGTTCCGCGGCCTGCCGGCGCTGGTCACGATCCTGTTCATGGCCTTCGCCGTGCCGATCGCGTTCCAGTGGCGCCCGCCGGGCGGTACGGCGGGGGCGGGCGTGGTCGGCCTGGTCCTGGTCGCCGGCGCCTACATGGCCGAGACGCTGCGCGCCGGGCTGCAGGCCGTCCCCAAGGGCCAGGCCGAGGCCGCCCGGTCGCTGGGCATGGGCCCGGCCCGGACGCTGATCCACATCGTCATCCCGCAGGCGTTCCGGATCATCATCCCGCCGCTGACCAATGAGTTCGTGCTGCTGATCAAGGACACCTCGCTGCTGTCCATCGTCGGCGCGACCGTCGGTCAGCGCGAGCTGACGAACGTGACCCGTGACTTCATGAGCTCGGGCCCCACCGCCGGGACCGGCACCAGCCTCGCCCAAGCGGCGCTGCTGTACCTGATCATCACCCTTCCCCTGACCCGCCTGGTGGCGTGGCTGGAGAAGCGACAGCAGAGGGCCCGGTGAGCGCCATGACCACGGCATCGACCACAGCGGCAATCCACGTCAGCAAGCTGCACAAGTACTTCGGGAAGAACGAGGTGCTCAAGGGCATCGACTTCCAGGTCGACGCCGGCCAGGTCGTCTGCGTCATCGGCCCCTCGGGCTCGGGCAAGTCGACGCTGCTGCGCTGCGTCAACCGGCTCGAGGACCCGACCAGCGGCCAGATCCTGGTCGAGGGCATCGACATCACCGACCCAGAGACCGACCTGGACGCCGTCCGCGCCCGAATCGGGATGGTCTTCCAGCAGTTCAACCTCTTCCCCCACATGACGGTGCTGCAGAACCTGTGCATCGCCCAGCGCACGGTCAAGCGGCGCTCGAAGCGCGAGGCGATCGAGGTCGCTCGCGCCAACCTCGCCAAGGTGGGGCTGGCGGAGAAGGAGTCGGCGTACCCGGCGCACCTGTCCGGCGGCCAGCAGCAGCGCGTCGCGATCGCGCGGGCGCTGTCGATGAACCCCGACATGATGCTGTTCGACGAGCCGACGTCGGCGCTCGACCCCGAGCTGGTCGGCGACGTACTCGCCATCATGAAGCAGCTCGCCTCCGAGGGCATGACGATGATGGTGGTCACCCACGAGATGGGCTTCGCCCGCGAGGTCGGCGACAAGCTGGTCTTCATGGACGGCGGCGTCATCGTCGAGGAGGGCGACCCCCGCCGGGTGCTGGCCGATCCCCAGCACGAGCGCACGAAGGCGTTCCTCTCCAAGGTGCTGTGACGCGGAGATGGCGGGCGGCCGCCGAATGTGACGAGTCGGCTACAACTCGGGTGTTGTCCTTGACACGCTCGCGCCAGGCGACCAGCCTTCCGACACCGATACCGACACCGCCCTCACCCCAAGGGTCCACTGACCCGGGGGCCGAACTCTGGAGATCAGATGCGTCATACGTTCAAGATCGCCGCCGCACTCGGCGCGGTCGCTCTGGCTGCCAGCGCCTGCGGAAGCACGAGCAACAACAGCGCCACCACCGGCGGTGACAGCAGCCTCAAGGATCTGCCGGCCCAGACCAGCATCACCGTGCCCGCCAACGCCGCGAACCCGGCCGGCGACGGCAAGGCCACCTGCCCGGCCGGCACCACGCTGGCCTACATCGGCGCCGAGACCGGCCCGAACGCCCAGCTCGGCATCAACATCTACAACGGTGTCCAGATGGCGATCGACGCCCACAACAAGGCCAACCCGGGCTGCCAGGTCGCCTTCAAGAAGTTCGACACCGAGGGTGACCCGAACAAGGCCACCGGCCCGGTGACCCAGGCCACCAACGAGAAGAACATCATCGGTGTCGTCGGCCTGCCCTTCTCGGGTGAGTCGCAGGCGACCGGCAACATCTTCGAGCAGGCCGGCCTGGTTCACATCACCCCGTCGGCCACCAACCCGGGCCTGACCAAGAACGGCTGGAAGACCTTCTTCCGCGCCCTCGGCAACGACAACGTCCAGGGCCCGGCGGTCGCCCAGCTCGCGGACAAGCTCGGCGCCAAGAAGGTCTACGTCATCCAGGACGACTCCGACTACGGCATCGGCCTGTCGCAGACCGCCCAGAAGGCGCTCGGCAGCGAGGTCGTCGGCACCGACAAGGTCACCACCGGCCAGAAGGACTTCTCCGCCGTGGTGTCGAAGGTGATGAACGCCAAGCCCGACGCGGTGTTCTACTCCGGCTACTACGCCGAGGCCGCCCCGCTCGACCAGCAGCTGGTCTCCAAGGGCTACAAGGGCGCCTTCATCGGCCCCGACGGCGTGAAGGACGACCAGTTCATCAAGCTGGCCGGCTCGGCGTCGAGCAACGCCTACTTCACCTGCCCGTGCCTGCCCGGTGACCTGATCCCGGACTTCGAGAAGACCTACAAGTCGGAGTTCAACGCCGAGCCGGGCACCTACTCGGTCGAGGCGTACGACGCGGCCACCGTGCTGCTGTCGGGCATCGACGCCGGCAACACCACCCGCCCGAAGCTGCTCTCCTACGTCACCAGCTACGACGGCCAGGGCCTGAGCAAGAAGCTCAAGTGGGACTCCACCGGCGAGCTCGCCGAGACGCCCGTGTTCGGCTACAAGGTCGACAACGGCAAGATCGTGTCCGTCGGCTCGATCAGCTGACGCGTCACACGCGAGCCGGCCGTGACTGAGGGGGCCGCCCGCCTGTCGGGCGGCCCCCAACGTCTGTCCGGCTCACCCGCACATCGGTCTAGCGAGGAACCGACACCGTGATACAACCCCTCATCGACAGCGGAGGCTGGATCAGCCTCGACTGGAACAGCCTCGGACAGAACTTCTGGTCCGTGACCTTCGACGGCCTCACCTTCGGCGCCATCTACGCGCTCGTGGCACTGGGCTACACGCTCGTGTACGGCGTCTTGAACCTGATCAACTTCGCGCACTCCGAGGTGTTCATCTCGGGTGCCTACGCCTGTGTCTTCATGCTTTCCGCGCTGGGCTTCGGCCCCTCGCCGCTCTCCATGCCGCTGATCGAGCTGATCGGCTGTCTGGTCGCCAGCTGCATCGCGGCGATGGCGGCCTCGGCCGCGGTCGCGTTCCTGCTCGAGCGGCTGGCCTACAAGCCGTTGCGCTCGCGCAACGCCTCCCGGCTGGCGTTCCTGATCACGGCGATCGGCGCCTCGTTCGCGATCCAGTACCTGATCTTCCTGTGGCGGGGCCCGACCGCCGAGGAGTCGATCACCATGTTCATCCCGCAGCCGGTCTTCACGCTCTTCGGGGCGACCGTCGACTCCCAGCAGA
>NZ_DASZUF010000143.1:0-10185 GCF_035547795.1 Nocardioides sp. | reverse complement strand
ACAGACCCAACGCCTATCCCTTGGAAGACGAGCCGTCGGGGGCATACCCGTACCCATAGCCATATCCATACCCATAGCCGCCGCGGCCCTTCATCGGCAGCATGTTCATCACCACGCCGACGAGCCGCGCGTCGACCTGCTCGAGCCGCTGAACCGAGAGCCTGACCTGGTCGCGGGTGATTGTGCCGTGCTTGACCACCAAGATGGCGCCGTCGGCCTGGCGGGCGAGGAGGGCGGCGTCGGTGACCGGCAGCAGGGGCGGGGCGTCGATGAGGACGACGTCGTAGGTCTTGCGGAGCGTCGCCAGCAGGTCGGCCATCGCGTTGGACTGGAGCAGCTCGGCCGGGTTGGGCGGGATGGGGCCGGCGGCGAGGAAGTCGAGGCCGGCCTTCTCGTCGTGCTGGAGCGCGTCGGCGAACTTCACCTTCCCGACCAGCACGCTGGTCACGCCGATGGCGTCGTCGAGCCCCAGCCTGGAGGCCGCGCGCGGACGACGCAGGTCGCCCTCGATCAGCAGCGTCTTGACGCCCGCCTGGGCCAGGCTGATCGCCAGGTTGACCGAGGTGGACGTCTTGCCCTCCGCCGGGACGGCCGAGGAGAGCACGAACACCTTGTTCTGCGTGTCGACGTCGACGAACTGCAGGTTCGTCCGCAGCACCCGGAACGCCTCCGCCCGCGGCGAGTGCGACGGCAGATCCGAGATGAGTGGCGTGTCCTTGGTCTCCGGGTCGAAGCCGATCGCGCCCAGCACCGGCTTCTCGGTGATCTCGCTGACCTCCTCCGCCGAGTGCACCCGGGTGTCGAGCGTCTGCCGCAGCACCGCGAGGCCGAAGCCGAGCAGCAGGCCCAGCACGATGCCGAGGCCGACGTTGCGAGTCGGCTTCGGGGAGACCGGGACATCGGAGTACGACGCGTTGTCCACGATCGTGGCCTTGATCGGGGCCTCCGTCTGCCCCGGCGGCGTCTCGAGCTGACGCACCAGGTCGGTGAGTGACTCGGCGTACGCCTGGGCGATCTTCTGCGCCTGGTGCGGGTCCGGGTTGGTCACCGTCAGCGTCAGGTTGACGGTGTTGACCGCGACGGACGCCTTCACCTCATCGGCGAGCTCGGCCGGCTTCATGTCGAGGTCGAGCTTCTGGATCACCGTCTGCGCCAACGAACGGCTGTTGATCATCCCGGCGTAGGACTGCACCCGCTGCACCGAGAACTGGCCGCCGGCGTTGATCGTCCCGGCGTTCTCCGAGTCGGCGGCGGTCGTCGAGACGAACAGCCGCGCGCTCGACGCGTACTGCTTGGTCTGCAGGAGCGTGTATGCCACTGCCAAGACGGTGCAGATCAGCGTGACCACGACGATCGACACCCAGCGACGGCGAACCACCTTGAGGTAGTCGCTCAACTCCATTCGAGCACTCCATCCATTCCTGGTACTGCTGAAGACTGAGGGATCACGAGCACGCGGTCGCGACCGTCGAGGACGAGCTGCCGGCGGCGATCGAGGGCGTGACAGCGACGGAGGTGTCGCCGGTCTGGCCCTTGCCGGAGGTCATCGTCCACTTCAGGTCCTGAGCCTGCCCCGGCTCGAGCAGCACCCAGGTGCCGATCACCTGCCGGCCGTCGAGCTCGGCGGTGAACTGGTCGAAGTCGAGGTCGTTGTCGTCGAACTTGCTCGCCGCGCCGCCCTCGGGCGCGAAGACGTAGACCGCGACGAGCATGTCGCCGGCCGACGACTTCGGCAGCGCGTTGCCGGTCCCCAAGACGTACGCCGGCAGCGTCGTCTTCGCGTCCTTCGGCGCCGTCGATCGCAGCGTCAGGGTGCCGGAGAGCGTCTGTACGCCGTTCACGCACGAGGTCGCGCTGACATGCGTGCTGTAGCGCAGGTAGTAGCTCATCTTCGACAGCGTGCCGTCGGCGAAGTAGACGCCGACCTGCGGCGTCTTCGGGGCGTTCGCGGTCAGCTCGCCCGCCACCGCCGTACCGGTGAGGTCACCCTGGACGTCGCTGTGGAAGTCGTGGATCAGAATGCGGTGCTCGTCGGCCGCGCGCTGCAGCGCCTGCAACAGCACCCGCTTCGAGCCGGAGAACGTCGTCATCCGCTGGAAGACGGTGCTGGCGACCTGACCGAAGAACGCATCCTGATCGGCCGGGTTGGGCCGCTGCGCGTAGACCTTGCTCAGCAGCTCGTCCACGACGTTGTCGCTGGTCAGGTGGACCCCGTCCACGTCGACCGGGCCGAGAGCGTCGAGCAGGTAGGAGAGCGTGACGGTGTCGAGCGAGATGACGCCGTCGATCTTCTCCGGCTGGGTCTGCTCCCAGCGCGCCTTCCACAGGTCCGCGCTGCGCGAGAAGTCGGGCGTGAGGTTGGCGTCGAGGAAGTAGCGGCCCAGGTTCTTGCCGAAGATCTTCTCCTCGGCCGGCTGCAGCGGCAGCACCTCCTGCGGCGCCTCCCCGAACGAGTTGCCGGCCAGCTCACGACCCATCGTGATCTTGCCATTGTCGGCGGTGATCAGGCTGACCGCGCCGGGCAGGCCGCCGGTCGCGCGGATCTCGGCATTGTTCTGCATGATCACCAGGTAGTTGTGCCGGCCGTCGGCGCCGAGCATCCGGGGCAGCACCTTGAGCGCCCGGTCGGCGACGCCGATCGCGCTGGCCGCGTCGTCGACCTTGGTCTGTAGGTCGCGGTAGCGCAGCTTCAGCGACCCGACATAGCCACTCGGGTCCTGCGCGGCCAGCTGTCGCTTGGCCCGCTGCAGCGCGGCGTCGCTGTCGGCCACGGGCTTGACCAGGCTCTGCACCTTGGCCAGGTCCACGCCGCCGTTCTGCGGCAGTACGGCGTCGATGTCGCCGACCGTGCCGGCCAGCTCGGTCAGCGCGCCGCGGCTGAGGTCGTCGGCCACCTGGCTGGCGGCGCGCACACCGCGGGCGTCGTCGCCGAAGACCGGGAGGTGGGTCATCAGGCTCCACACCGGTGAACCGGTCGCCTTGGCGGCACCGTGGGCATGACCGCTGAAGTCGTGGATCGTGGAGGCGATCTTCGCCGGGTCATCGCCGAGGGCGGCGGCCTTGATGGCGCTCGCCTCGCTCGCGGCGGCCTTGAGGTGATGAGCGGCATCCCACACCAGCCAGCCGGCGTACCCGACGATGACGGCGATCACGGCGGCGACGGCGCCCGATGCCCACCGCCAGGGGTGCTTGACCCGCACGTCTCTCCTACTGCTCGACTACTCGATCCGGACCACTGGCCTCAGACGAGACGGGTCCCCGGCCGGAGACCGGGGACCCGTCCGCAAGAAGACTCAGAAGGTCACTTCTCGTCCTTCTTGATCTTCTTGATGAGCTTCTTGGCCTTCGCCTTCGAGATGAGGCCGGCCTTCTTGGCAGCCTTCACCTTCTTGATGAGCTTCTTGGCCTTCTTCGCCTTGATGTGACCCTTGGCCTTGACGGCCTTGTTCACCTGCTTGACGACGTTGGTGGTGACGGGGGCCGGACCGTACTGGTCAGCCGATGCAGGAGCCGTACCGGCAACGGTCACGAGGCCCAGGGTCAGCGCCAGCGCCGTGAACAGGCCGGCAATGAGCTTCTTCATCAGTTTTCCTCCTGCCGGACACCCCGAGGGCGGCCGGTGATAGTCACGTTGGTGCGTCAAGGAGACCACACCACTGCATGTTCATGACGTGGATCTCAAGAATTCACAGGATATGGGTCCCGAATCCGAGCCCGATCGCCGGCCCGGTCCAGACCACCCTGTTGTGCTACTTACGAGTAGGCCCATGGACACGGTAACGCCTGGCCCAGACCAGTCAGAGGCCGTAGGCATCCCACCGATGCTGGACCGCGATGATCAGTACGGTGACCGTTCCGTCGTCGATCGTGTAGAGGACCCGGTACTCTCCACGGCGAGCCGAGTGAATGCCTTCCAAGGGAGCGCGCAGAGGCTTGCCCACCCGGTGCGGGTTGTCGGCGAGTGCCCCGAAGATGAACTCGACGCAAGCGGCGGCCACCGGCTCCGGCAGTCGAGAGTGGAGGGCACGACGGGCCGCGGGCCTGAACGCGATGCGATAGGCCACGGTTCAAGCGGCACCGTGCGGCCGGCGAGCCTTGAACTCGGCGTAGACCTGCTCGCCGGGAACATCCGCCTCGTCCGAGGTGAGTGACTCCTGCACCTGCCGGACGAGCTCCGCATCCGCGAGAACCTCCAGCGTCTCCATGACCGCGTCATAGTCGTCTGCGGAGAGCAGAACGGCCGCCCGCTTTCCGTTGCGCGTGATGTCGAAGCGCGCATGGGTCCGCACCGCCTCATCGACGAACTTCGAGAGGTCCTGACGCACCTCGGCCAGGGGCCGCGTTTCCATGATCAGAATTCTAGCGCAACCCTCGGCCGACTGATGAGCAGGAAAAGAGAGGGCTCCCCGATCGATCGGGGAGCCCTCCTAGCTCGATTCAGAGCGTGATCGTCACCTCGGCGACGTTGCCGACCGCGGCGTACACCTTCCGGTCCACGGCGTCGGCACGAGGAGCCAGGGTGCGCAGCGTCCACTCGCCCTCGCCGGCGAAGAACCGGAAGTGACCGCTGGCCGACGTCGGCACCTCGGCGGTGAACTCACCGGACTTGTCCAGCAGCCGCACGTAGGCGTTGCCGACCGGGGCGCCGTCGCGCACGACCTGGCCCTGGATCACCGCCTCCTTGGCGACGTTGACCCCGGCGAGCGAGAGCCCGCCCTCGACCGCACCGCACATGTCAGGCCTCCCCGGGCTCGTCGCCGAGGACGACCGGAACGCCGACCAGGCTGCCGTACTCGGTCCAGGAGCCGTCGTAGTTCTTGACGTTCTGGTGGCCGAGCAGCTCCTTGAGCACGAACCAGGTGTGCGAGGAGCGCTCACCGATGCGGCACAGCGCGATGGTGTCCTTGGAGTCGTCCAGGCCGGCCGCGCCGTACAGCTCGCGCAGCTCCTCGTCGGACTTGAACGTGCCGTCGTCGTTGGCCGCCTTCGACCACGGGACGTTGATCGAGGTCGGCACGTGGCCGGCACGCTGAGCCTGCTCCTGCGGCAGGTGGGCCGGGGCGAGAAGCCGGCCGGCGTACTCGTCGGGGCTGCGCACGTCGACCAGGTTCTTGGTGCCGATCGCCTCGACGACCTCGTCGCGGAACGCCCGGATGGAGTGGTCCTGCTCCTGCGCGGTGTACGTCGTGGCCGGGCGGCTGACCTCGTCAGCGACCAGCTCGCGGGAGTCGAGCTCCCACTTCTTGCGACCGCCGTCGAGCAGCTTGACGTCCTGGTGGCCGTAGAGCTTGAAGTACCAGTAGGCGTAAGCCGCGAACCAGTTGTTGTTGCCACCGTAGAGCACGACGGTGTCGTCGTTGGCGACGCCCTTGCTCGAGAGCAGCGCCTCGAACTGCTGCTTGTTGACGAAGTCACGACGGACCTGGTCCTGCAGGTCGGTCGTCCAGTCGAGCTTGATGGCGCCCTTGATGTGGCCCTTGTCGTACGCCGTGGTGTCCTCGTCCACCTCGACGAGCACGACCTTCGGGTCGTCCAGGTGGTCCTCCACCCACTGGGCGGAGACGAGTGCGTTCTCGCGGGTCATGATGTTGCCTTTCCTTGGTGAAACTCAGTGGGTGAATCGCTTGATGATCAGGTAGAGCTCGCAGCCCAGGCAGAAGCGGAAGACCGCGTTGAGCAGCGCCGCGACGAGCGCGAGCCCGATGGCCACCAGCCCGAGCGTGTGTGCCCCGGCGAGGAAGGCGACCAGCGCGATCGCGGTGAACACGAAGCCCACCGCCTGCGCGAACCGCGGCGGAGCCGGGTCCTCGAGCTCCTCCGGCCGCCCCAGCCGTGGCCGCACCGCGGCACGGAACAACCACGAGTACGGCGTGCGCTGCACGCCGCGTGTCGCGCCGGTCGCGAACAGCACCGCCTGCACGGCGGTCACCACCACGGCGGCCGTGGTGGGCAGCAGCAGGATCGCGATGAGCACCACCGAGGTGACCCCGGCGGCGAACTGCGGGCCGCGTGGGTCGATGCCGGCCGGCGACGTACGCGGCAGGGTGGCGGTGCTGGACATGGGTGCTCCAAGAGTCGAGGTGGGCTGACAGCGGGTCACGACGACCGCCGCCGGCTCTCGCCGTGCGCGGAGCGGGCTACGCGGCCGTCAGGCCGGCATTCGACACAGCGACGAGCGCACGCGGCAGTGGTCCACTGCGCGGCGCCTGGTCAGCATGGTCGTGAGCACGAGGTCGACTGTAGGCGGCTTTGCGCGCGCGACGAAACTCGACTCTCGGAATATGAGACGTTTGTCCGTATGTTGAGATCTGCTAGATCCAGGGATCGACGCAGGGAACACCCAGCGGCTCGAAGTGCCGCGTATTTCGCGTCGCGACGGTCATCTCGTGCGCCTGCGCGATCGCGGCGACGAGGGCGTCGTCGAAGGGCGCATGCTCCGGCACCCGATAGCCGGCAAGGACGCGCGCCGCCGCCACGTCGAACGACAGCACCCGATCCGCGAACGCGGTCAGGACGCGCTCCTCGAACCATCGCCGGAGAACCCCTCCCTGCACTCGGTCCGATCGCTCCTTGGCGACCACGCCGCGCTCGATCTCGGCGATGGTCATAGCGGTGACGAACTGGTCGGCCACCGGGATCGACACGGCCCAGTTCTCCACCGTCGGATGGCGCCCACGGACGCGCAGCGCCGAGACGACGTGGGTGTCCAAGACGTAAGCCACGGCCCGGCTCACAGTTCGGGAGTGCGCGAAGCCAGGCCGAGACGCCGGGGCTCGAACTCGATGTCGGCACCTTCTTCGTCCATACTCACGAGGTCGACGATCGTCACAGGCTCGCGCGCAAGCGCCTCGGCGAGGATCTCGCGCACCTCCGCCTCGACGGAGCGGCGACGATGCGCGGCGCGCGCCCGGAGCGCGGCCTTGGTTCCGGCTGGCAGGTTGCGGATGAGGATCTGCTCCACGGCGGCCACCTCCGATGTGCGGATGATATCGATCCAGTGATATCAAAAGGGTCCGTATGCTTCACGGGTGACGAAACGCGCCCTCATCACCGGGATCACCGGCCAGGACGGCTCCTACCTGGCCGAGCTCCTCCTCGACAAGGGCTACGAGGTCCATGGCCTGGTCCGGCGCAGCTCCAGCTTCAACCGCGAGCGGATCGACCCCCTCCACCTCGACCCGGCCAACGCCGACCGGCTCTTCCTGCACTACGGCGACCTGACCGACTCCACCTCGCTGGTCAACATCGTGCGCGCCGCCCGGCCCGACGAGGTCTACAACCTGGCCGCACAGTCGCACGTGGGCGTCAGCTTCGAGATGCCCGAGTACACCGCCAGCGCCGACGCGCTCGGCGTCATCCGCCTCCTCGAGGCCGTCCGGCTGCACGCGCCCGAGGCCCGCTTCTACCAGGCGTCCACCTCGGAGATGTTCGGGCTGACCGCGCCGCCGCAGAACGAGGAGACCATCTTCCACCCGCGCTCGCCGTACGGCGCCGCAAAGCTGCACGCGCACTGGGCGTGCGTGAACTACCGCGAGGCCTACGGCCTGTTCGCCGTCTCCGGGATCCTGTTCAACCACGAGTCGCCGCGCCGCGGCGAGTCGTTCGTGACCCGCAAGGTCAGCCGCGCGGTCGCCGCCATCCGGGCGGGCCGCGCCGACCGGCTCACCCTCGGCAACCTCGACGCGATCCGGGACTGGGGCTATGCCAAGGAGTACGCCGAGGGCATGTGGCGCATGCTCCAGCAGGACCGCCCGGTCGACTACGTGCTGGCCACCGGCGTGGGCACCACCGTGCGCGACTTCTGCGACCTCGCCTTCTCCCACGTCGGCCTCGACTGGCGCGACTTCGTCGACACCGACCCGCGCTTCGAGCGCCCCGCCGAGGTACCCGAGCTGATCGGCGACCCCAGCCGCGCGGCCGCGGAGCTGGGCTGGAAGGCGTCGACCACCGTCGGCGAGCTCGCCCGGCTGATGGTCGACGCGGACCTCGAGAGCATCGCCGCCCTGTGACCACGGCGCTGGTCACCGGAGCGGCCGGCCAGGACGGGATCTACCTCAGCCGTCACCTCGCCGCGGCCGGCGTCAGCGTGCTCGCCGGCGTACGCGACCCGGCCGACCCGCGCGCGATGGCCTACCTCCAGGCGCCCGGCATCGAGGTGGTGCCGCTCGACGTGACCGACACCGCCGCGGTGGCCGCGCTGCTGCGCCGCCAGCACGTCGACGAGGTCTACAACCTCGCGGCGCTCTCCTCCGTCGCGCTCTCCTGGCAGGCTCCACAGCGCACCGCCGCTGTCAACGCGGACGCGGTCGAGGGGATGCTGGCGGCGATCCGACACATCCGGCCCGCGGCCCGCTTCTTCCAGGCCTCGTCGGTCCAGGCCGGTACCTCCAGCCCCTACGCGGCCTCCAAGCTGACCGCCGAGGCGCTCGTCGCCGAGGCCCGGTCGCGGGGCGTCTTCGCGGTCGCTGGCAGGCTCGCCAACCACGAGTCACCGCTGCGCCCGGCCACGTTCGTGGTACGCCGGATCGCCCGCGCGGCTGCCCGGGGCGAGCAGCTCGCGCTCGGCGACCTGGACGTGTGGCGGGACTGGGGCCATGCCGCCGACCACGTCCGCGCGATGCCGCTGTTGCTGCGCGCCGCCGAGCCCGTCGACGCCGACATCTGCACCGGCACGATGGTGATGCTGGGCGATGTCGTCGAGGCCGCCTATGCGGCCGCCGGCCGACCGGTCGACGTGGTCCTCGACCCCGCCCAGGCGCGGCCCTCCGACCCGCAGCGCGTCGGCGGTGACGCGTCGGCGATCAGGGCGCTGGGATGGTCTCCGTCGTACACGCTGGAGGGACTGCTGGCCGAGATGGTCGCCGTGGAGCGACACCGGGCCGCCAGCGGCATCGAGCACGACGCGCACTACCTGGCGATCACGGCAGGGCGCTGAGCACCTGCTCCTTGCGCGGGGCACCGGCGGCGCGGGCGATCTCACGGCCGGTCGCGTCGAGGATCAGCGTGGTGGGCGTGCGCACGATGCCCAGCCGTCGCACCGTCTCCAGGTGCATCTCGGCATCGAGCTCGACATGAACCACGCCGGGCACGACTCGGGCGACATCGGACAGGATCCGCCGGGTGGCCCGGCAGGGCGCACAGAACGCACTGGAGAACTGCACCAATGTGGCCCGCTCTCCCAGCGCCTCGAGCCCCGGCACCTCCACCCCCAGCGTCGAGAGGTCACTTTCGGCGGGTCGAGAGGTCACTTTCTGCCGGGATCTCCCGCGGAAACGCCCGTCGCGCAGCTGCCGGTAGCCGCCGAAGCCCAGCGCCAGCACGACCGCCGCCACGGCGATCCAGAGTCCGATCACGCCCACTCCAACGTCGTACCGTCCCCGCCGGATTCCCGAGGTGACAGCAGTGGGGCCGCCCCTGGTCTCCCAGGGACGGCCCCACCGTCAGGTTGTTGCTAGTCGGTCAGAGCCCGAGGCTGCTCAGGCCGCCGGTGCCACCCAGCAGGGTGTCGACCAGGTCGACCAGCACCGGACCGATGCCCGGGATCGCGCCGAGCTGCGAGGGGCTCAGCGAGGTCAGGTCGGGCAGACCCGGGATGCCCGGGATCGACGGGGCGCCGGGGACGCTCCCGAGGGCGCTCTGCAGCGCGCTCAGGATCGAGGTCGGGTCGGTCAGGTTGACGCCGCTGCCGAACAGGACGCCGCTCAGCGAGTCCACCAGGTCGTTGACCGTCTTGGTCAGGTCGGCCGGGAGCGTGCCGCCACCCGGGTTGAGGTCGGAGACGATCTGCTCGATGCCGGCCTGCAGGGCGTCGGAGAACGCCTGCGGGTCGCTCAGCGTGGCCGGGTTGAGGCCGTTGGTGAGCGTGCTGATCAGGGTCTCCAGGTCAGCCGCGATCTGGCCCGGGTCGGGGGTGGCGGTGGTGCACAGACCCGGCAGGTTGATCGAGTAGCAGAGCGGGGCCAGCGGGGTGGTGCCCAGCGGACCGTCGATCGGAGCGCCGAGCGGGACGCTGCCGCCCTGGCCGTTCACCGCACGGCAGGCGAGCAGGGCGCCGTTGGCCCGACCCACGCCACCGGCCGCGTTGCGGTAGCGCGTGGTGACCTTGCGCAGCTGCTTCTTGGCCTTCTTCTTCTTGTGCTTGTCCTTCTTGATGACGTGCTTGGCAGCGTGATGCTTCTTGGCCTT
>NZ_DASZUF010000142.1:0-10602 GCF_035547795.1 Nocardioides sp. | reverse complement strand
GAGCACGAGCTGGTCTTCTGCTCGCGCTCGGGCGCGCCGCACGTCCCGTGGCTGGAGCCGGACGTCAACGACCGGCTCGAGGAGCTGGCGAGACAGGGCGTGCGCGCGGCGGTGCTCTGCCCGGTCGGGTTCGTCTCCGACCACATGGAGGTCGTCTACGACCTCGACACCGAGGCGCTGGCCACCGCCGAGCGGCTCGGCATCGCGGCGGTGCGCAGTGCCACCGCCGGCACCGACCCGCGGTTCGTGGCCGCGGTCCGCGACCTGCTCCTGGAGCGGGCCGCGGTGGAGCGCGGCGAGGACGTCATCCGGGCCTGCGTCGGTGACATCGGACCGCTGTGGGACCGCTGCCCGGTGGGCTGCTGCGCCAACCCGCGCGACCCCAAGCCGACCCTGACCGGGGTCGGCGAATGATCGCCCCCGCCGCATGCTCGCTCCACCGCGCCACGACCGGCGAGACGACGGGCCCCGTGTGAGCGCCGAACTGCTCGCCGTTGCCCAGGAGACCGCCCGGGCGGCCGCCGACCTGGTCCGTGAGCGGGCCGCCCGCAGGATCGAGGTGGCCGCCACCAAGTCGACCGAGACCGACGTGGTCACCGAGGCCGACCGGGCCAGTGAGGACCTGATCCGGCGGATGATCGCGGCCAAGCGGCCCGACGACGCGTTCCTCGGCGAGGAGGGCGACGACGTCGCCGGCACCTCGGGCGTGCGCTGGATCGTCGACCCGATCGACGGCACCGTGAACTTCCTCTACGGCCTGCCGCGCTACGCCGTCTCGATCGCCGCCGAGCGCGACGGCGAGGTGGTGGCCGGGGTCGTGGTGGACGTCGCACGCCGCGTCGAGTTCAGCGCGTACGCCGGCGGCGACGGTGCTCACGGGGTGGTCGCCCTGCGCGACGGCAAGCCGATCGCGGTCCGGCCCGCCACCCCGCTCTCGCATCGGCTGGTCGCCACCGGCTTCTCCTACGACGCCGCGCTGCGCCGGCTCCAGGCCCAGTGCCTGGTGCGGTTCCTGCCGCGGGTGCGCGACGTCCGCCGCGCGGGCTCGTGCGCGCTGGACATCTGTGACGTGGCCCAGGGTGCCCTCGACGGCTACCTGGAGGAGGGCGTCCACCTGTGGGACCACGCCGCCGCCGGGCTGATCGCGCAGGGCGCCGGGGCACGGGTCGAGGTGGCCACCGGGCTAGGCGGTCAGCGGTTCTTGCTGGTCGCCCCCGAGCACGGCTTCGACGAGCTGCGTGAGGCGGCGCTCGACGCGGGGTACTACGCGCCGGAGTAGGCCCGCGTCGTACGCCCGAATACATGTGCGAAAAGCGGGAATAGAGGCTCGTCACCGGATGTTCATGCGTCGCACTCCGAGCCGGGTGTGCATGCAGCGGCACTGATGGTGCACAATCACGGCCCGTGCTGCTGGCTCGGGGCAGCTGCCGGGTGAGCTTGATTGAAGGGATGACGCATGGCGACGGACTATGACGCACCGCGCAAGAACGAGGAAGACCAGTCCGAAGAGAGCATCGAAGAGCTCAAGGCGCGTCGACACGACAAGAACTCCGGCAAGGTAGACGAGGACGAGGCCGAGGCCGCCGAGTCGTTCGAGCTGCCGGGTGCCGACCTCTCCCACGAGGAGCTGGCGGTCGAGGTGAAGCCGAAGCAGGATGACGAGTTCACCTGCATGAGCTGCTTCCTGGTGCACCACCGCTCGCAGCTGGCGGACGCGAAGCGGATGATCTGCCGCGACTGCGCCTGACGACGTATCTGGCAGTTCGGAGGGCGCCCTGCTGGGCGCCGGCGCCGCCTGGCCAGACACGCCCAGAACGAACGCGGAGCGGGCGCGAACCCGATGGGGTTCGCGCCCGCTCGTTCGTCTTCGGGCTACTTGCCGTCCTTGGCCAGCTGCGGGGGCAGGTGGCCGGTCGACTTCACGTAGTAGTTGGCCGCCCGGCGCTGGGCCAGCATCCGGACCAGCGCCACCGAGGCGCCGGTCAGCGCGGCCCAGGCGATGGCCTCCCAGACCTCGACGTCCGGATCGGCCGGGTTGGCCGGGGGCTTGCGGCCGGTGGAGGCCTGCCAGCCCTTGTCGAGCACCTTCCTGGCGACCGAGGCGGCGCCCAGCGCGGAGACCAGTGAGAAGACCGACCAGACCTTCGAGCCCTTCGGGGCGTTCGACTTCGCCATGGCCGCAGCCTAGCGCCCGAGTCGCACCGGGCGGTCCGCTCAGCGCCCGCCGGTGACCTGGGTGAGCGCGGCGGCGAGTCGCTCCGGGTGGCGCGTGCTGAGCAGCCAGTACGGCGCCGGGTCGGCCGGGTCGTCGATCTCCACCCGGACCGCACGCGACAGGTAGGGCCGCAGCATCAGGAAGGCGCGCACGTCGGCGTCGCGACCGGCCACCCGCCGGGTGGCCTCGGCGTCGAGTGCGGTCGCGGCCCCGAGGAACGACGTCTCGATCCGGGCTCGGCCGGCACGGAGCTGACCATCGGCGACGGTGATCCGGGCCGAGCCGTAGGCGGTGAACGCCAGCGCGAGCAGCGCCAGGATCGCCGCGGTCAGCCCCCAGGCGAGCGTTGCCGGCATCGAGACGATCATCGCGATCCACAAGGTGGCCTCGAACATCACGCCCTGCACCCACCAACGCAGCGGCACGCTCAGGCGCTCGTCGTACGCGGGAGTGCTCACGAGCGGAGAGTTTTTCATCCCCTCCTCCTGCTCGCGAGATAGGGTCCCGCCCGTGCCGCTGGACATCGCCATCCTCCGTCTTGATCCCGCTCTGCCGGCCCCAGCCTATGCCCACCCGGGTGACGCCGGCGCCGACCTGGTCACCGGAGTGGACGTGGTGCTGGCCCCGGGGGAGCGCGCGCTGGTTCCGACCGGGATCGCGATCGCCCTGCCCGAGGGGTACGTCGCCCTGGTCCACCCGCGCTCGGGCCTGGCCGCCCGGCACGGGCTCTCGATCGTGAACACCCCCGGCACGATCGACGCCGGCTACCGCGGCGAGATCAAGGTGCTGCTGATCAACCACGATCCGCACGAGGAGATCCGGCTGCGTCGCGGGGATCGGATCGCGCAGCTGGTGATCCAGCGCGTCGAGACCGCGCGCTTCGTCGAGGTCGAGACGCTGCCCACGTCGGTGCGTGGTGAGGGAGGATACGGTTCTACCGGAGGGTTCACGCAGGGCTGACCTGCGCAGACCACGACCGGCCATCCGAGACGTCACGAGAGAGCAGCACGTTGAAGTTCCGCCGCAAGTCGAGCACGCCCACGGAGCCCGCCACGCCCGAGACGGAGACCGAGACCGTCGCGGAGGAGACCCCGGCCGAGCCGGCGCAGCTCCAGGGGCCCTACGACGCGGACAGCATGCCGCCCGAGGCGGCCGCGGTGGAGCGCGTCGACCTCGGCTCGCTGCTGCTCCCGCCGGTCGAGGGTCTGGAGCTGCGGCTGCAGGTCGACGAGGCGAGCGGCGCGATCGCCGCCGTCCTGCTCACCGCCGAGGACGGCGCGCTGGAGCTGCGTGCGTTCGCGGCGCCGCGTGGCGTGGACCTGTGGGCCGAGGTCTGGCCGCAGTTGGAGGCCGACGTCGCCCAGCGCGGTGGGCAGTCGACCCAGCGTGAGGGCGCCTTCGGCACCGAGCTGGTCTGCCAGCTCGGGGTGACGATGCCCGACGGCAGCCAGGGCGTGCAGCCCTCCCGGATCATCGGCATCAACGGCGACCGCTGGCTGCTGCGGGCGACCTTCCTGGGGCGTCCGGCGATGGAGGTCGAGGCCGGCGAGGCATGGGAGCAGGTGCTGCGCTACGTCGCCGTACGGCGCGGCAAGGGCGCCATGCCGAAGGGCGAGGCGCTGCCGCTGGTCATGCCGCCGCAGGCGCGGCGAGTGGAGTGAGTCCGTCGTGAGCAGGGGAAGGCTGCTGCGGAACCTGAGCCACTGGGCCAACAGCGCCGAGCAGGACGCTCGCGACCTGCAGGAGGAGTACGACGCCGAGGGCGTCACCCCGATCGCCGAGGCCGTCGACCGGGAGAAGGTGCGGCTGCGCGGCACGCTGCGCACGGTCACGCTGCGCCCGCGCGGCGGCGTACCGGCCCTGGAGGCCGAGCTGTTCGACGGCTCCGGCGTGATCACCATCGTCTGGCTCGGCCGACGCCGCATCGCCGGCATCACCCCGGGCCGGTCGCTGCAGGTGCAGGGCCGGATCGGCCGGCACGACGGTGTCCGGATCGTGTTCAACCCCCGCTACGAGCTGATCCCGTGAGCGAGCCGATGGTCGAGGAGCAGGAACACGCCCACGTCGGCGTCGACACCGTCGAGGCGGTCGTCCGGCGTCAGATGGCCGCCTCCCTGGGCGGCCGCCGCGGGATGCTCGAGGCGGGGTTGCCCGGGCTGGCATTCACCGCCGCGTGGCTGCTCACCAAGGACATCCGCAGCGCGCTGATCGCCGGGGTCGTGCTGGCCGGCGCCGCACTGCTGGTGCGCCTGGTGCAGCGCTCCACGATCCAGTACGTCGCCAATGCCGTCGTCGGCATCGCCATCGGCTGGCTGGTGGTCCACATCGCCAAGGGGATGGGCGGCAGTGCCCAGGACCAGGCGCTGGCGTTCTTCGTGCCGGGGGTGGTGATCACCGGCGTCTACACGATCGTGATGGTGATCAGCTGCCTGGCCCGCTGGCCGTTGATCGGCTTCATGGTCGGCAGCGTGGCCGGCGACCCGCTGGAGTGGCACCAGAACCGGCAGATCGTCGCGCTGTGCACCCGGCTGACCTGGCTGTTCCTGGCTCCGGGCGCCATCCTCGCGGTGGTCGAGGGGGTGGTGATCCTGCTCGGCTACGGCGGACTGATGGACAAGGACGTCGCCGTGCTCGTGCTCGGCATCATCCGCCTCGGCGTGGGCTGGCCGCTGCGGCTGCTGGCCTGGGGCGGGATGGTCTGGATGCTGGCCCGCAACGCGACCCCGCTGGAGGCTTGAGCCTCAGCCCCCGTGGGTGCTCGGCGCGAGCAGCCGCTCCAGGCTGTCCTCGTTCTCGGCCGGCACGACGAACAACAGCTCGTCACCCGACTCGATCGGCTGCTCCGGCGAGGGTACGTAGACCTGTGCGTCGCGGATGATCGTGACCAGGGCGCAGTTGTCCGGCAGCGGGATCAGCCCCACGGGCTTGCCGACGTACGGGCTGTCGGCGGGCAGGGTGAGCTCGACCAGGTTCGCCTGGCCCTGGCGGAAGGTGAACAGCCGGACCAGGTCGCCGACGGTCACCGCCTCCTCGACCAGTGCGGACATGATCCGCGGCGTGGAGACGTTGACGTCCACTCCCCAGGCCTCGGTGAAGAGCCACTCGTTGTTGGGGTGGTTGACCCGGCCGACGGTGCGCGGCACGCCGAACTCCGTCTTGGCCAGCAGCGAGGTCACCAGATTGACCTTGTCGTCGCCGGTGGCGGCGATGACGACGTCGCAGCGGTCCAGGCGGGCCTCCTCCAGCGAGGAGAGCTCGCAGGAGTCGGCCAGCAGCCACTCCGCGTCCGGGACGCGCTCGGGCTTGATCGCCTCGGGCGACTTGTCGATCAGCAGGATCTCGTGACCGCCCTCGATGAGCTCTCGGGCGATCGAGCGGCCGACGGCACCCGCTCCCGCAATGGCGACTCGCATCCTCAGCGCTCCTCCGGACCCTTCTTGATGATGGCGTAGGCGTGCGCGGCGTTCTCCTCGCGCATCACCAGGTGGAGTACGTCGCCCTCCTGGATGACGCTCTCCCGGACCGGCAGCACGCCTTCGCCGAGCCGGTCGATCCAGGCGATCCGGCTGCGGGACTGCTCCTGGAAGTGAATGGTGCGCTGGCCGATCCAGGCCTCCGGCACCGGGATCTGGTCGACCCGGATGGTGCCCGACATGTCCCGGAAGTCCGGCTCGGCGCCGGCCGGCAGCAGCCGGCGCAGCACCTGGTCGGCGGTCCACTTCACCGTCGCCACGGTGGTGATGCCCAGCCGCTGGTAGACCTCGGCCCGGCCGGGGTCGTAGATGCGCGCCACCACGTTCTGGATGCCGAACGTCTCGCGCGCCACCCGGGCGGCGATGATGTTGGAGTTGTCACCGCTGGAGACCGCGGCGAACGCGTCGGCACGTCTGATGCCGGCCTTCTCGAGGACCTCCTGGTCGAAGCCGATGCCCGTGACCTTGTCGCCGTTGAAGGCGGGCCCGAGTCGACGGAACGCGTCCGGCTCGCTGTCGATCACCGACACGGTGTGGTTGCGGTCCTCGAGGCTGCGGGCGAGGGTCGACCCCACCCGGCCACAGCCCATGATCACGACGTGCACGCCGCTACCGTAGCGGCACTGCCGCCCCGAGCGCGCCGTACCGTAGCCTTTCCCGTCGTGGGTATGGGCGACATCTCGAAGCGGATCCTGCTCGGGCGCAAGCTGCGCAGCTCCCAGTTGGGCGAGACGCTGCTGCCCAAGCGGATCGCGCTGCCGGTCTTCGCCAGCGACGCGCTGTCGTCGGTGGCGTACGCCCCCGACGAGATCTTCATCATGCTGTCGCTGGCCGGCGTGAGCGAGTACGCGTTCTCCTGGAAGATCGCGATCATGGTCGGCATCGTGATGACGGCCGTGATCGCGTCCTACCGGCAGAACGTGCACGCCTACCCCTCCGGTGGGGGGGACTACGAAGTCGCGACGGTCAACGTCGGCCCCGCCGCCGGGCTGACCGTGGGCTCGGCGCTGCTGGTCGACTACGTCCTGACGGTCGCGGTGTCGATCTCCTCCGGGGCCAACTACGCCGGCTCGGCGATCCCGGCGCTGCACGGTCACGTGGAGCTGCTGGCGGTGTGCCTGGTCGTGGTCCTGGCCGCGATGAACCTGCGTGGCATCCGCGAGGCGGGCACGGCGTTCGCGATCCCGACGTACTGCTTCATGGCCGGCATCATCGGCATGGGCGTGGTTGGCCTGATCCGACTGAGCGCCGGCGACCTGCCGCACGTGGAGAGTGCGAAGTACGACATCACGCCGACCCCAGGCATGGCCGGTGGGCTGGGCGGGCTCGCGCTGGTCTTCCTGCTGATGCGGGCCTTCTCCTCCGGCTGTGCCGCCCTGACCGGTGTGGAGGCGATCAGCAACGGCGTGCCGGCGTTCCGCAAGCCGAAGAGCAAGAACGCCGCCACCACGCTGCTCATGCTGGGGATCATCGCGATCACGATGATGATGACGATCATCGTGCTCGCGCGGCACATGGGCCTGCACTACGTCGACCCGACCGACATGAGCCGGCTGACCTACCACGGTCACCCGCTGCCGAAGGACACCGTGCAGGACCAGGTCATCGCCCAGCTCGCCAAGGCCGTCTTCTCCGGCTTCCCCCTGGGCTTCTACTTCGTGACCGTGGTCACCGGCGTGATCTTGGTGCTCGCCGCCAACACGGCGTTCAACGGCTTCCCGGTGCTCGGCTCGATCCTGGCCCGCGACGGCTTCGCGCCCCGGGCGCTCGGCTCGCGCGGCGACCGGCTGGCCTACAGCAACGGCATCATCTTCCTGGCCGTGATGGCCACGGTGCTGATCGTGGCCTTCCACGCCCAGACGACCCGGCTGATCCAACTCTATATCGTGGGCGTGTTCGTCTCCTTCAACCTCAGCCAGCTCGGCATGATCCGGCACTGGACCCGCGAGCTGAAGGTCGTCACCAACCCGGCCACCCGTCGGCGGATGCAGCGCTCCCGGGTGATCAACACCATCGGCCTGACCCTGACCGCGGCGGTGCTGGTCGTCGTCCTGATCACCAAGTTCCTCGCCGGCGCGTGGATCGCGATCTTGGCGATGGTGTTCTTCTGGCTGATCATGCGCGGCATCAAGCGGCACTACGACAACGTCGAGAAGGAGCTTGAGGCCGGCGACGAGGACCGCGTCCTGCCCACCCGGGTGCATGCGATCGTGCTGGTCTCCAAGCTGCACAAGCCGACCCTGCGGGCGCTGGCGTTCGCCCAGGCGTCGCGGCCCAACACGCTCGAGGCGGTCACCGTCTCCACCGACGAGGCGGCCACCGCGCGGCTCCTGGAGGAGTGGGACGAGCGCAACATCGGCCTGCCGCTGAAGGTGCTGCACTCGCCGTACCGCGAGCTGATCCGGCCGATCGTCGACTACGCCACCGCCATCCGCAAGGCCAACCCGCGCGGCGTGGTGGCCGTCTACATCCCCGAGTACGTCGTCGGGCGCTGGTGGGAGCAGGTGCTCCACAACCAGTCGGCGCTGCGGCTCAAGGGCCGACTGCTGTTCACGCCCGGCGTGATGGTCATCTCGGTGCCCTATCAGCTGCACTCGGGCGAGGTCCGGGCCCGCGAGCTGCGCGAGGAGGCCTGGGTGCGGCCCGGCAGTGTCCGCATCGGCGGGCACGACAGTCAGATCGGCCTGTGAGCCGCGCACCGGGCCGTCGGTCCGTCCGGCAGCGCCAGGCCCGCGGCCGCTCGCACGTGGGGGAGCGGTACGACGTCGTCGCCGGCCCGATCGCGCACGGCGGCCACGTGGTCGCGCGGGTGGAGGGCCGGGCCGTCTTCGTCCGACACGCCCTGCCCGGCGAGCAGGTGCTGATCGAGATCACCGAGGGGACCGACGGCGACCGGTTCTGGCGGGCGGACGCGATCTCGGTGGCGACGCCGTCGCCGGACCGGGTCGAGGCGCCGTGCCCCTACGCCGGTCCAGGCCGCTGCGGCGGCTGCGACTTCCAACACGTCGCGCTGCCGGCGCAGCGGAGGCTGAAGGCGGACGTGGTGCGCGAGCAGCTCGCCCGGCTGGCCGGGCTGGACCTGCCGGTGACGGTCGAGGCCGTGCCGGGCGACGGGCCGGAGATGGAGGCCGGCCTGCGCTGGCGCACCCGGCAGTCCTACGTCGGCCCGGGCAAGGGCATGCGTAAGCACCGCTCGCACGACGTGATCCAGGTCGAGGACTGCCTGATCGCCCGCGAGGACGCGCGCACGCCCGGGCCGGGCATCGTGGTGGAGCACGTGGGCGAGCACGCGTTCGAGGTGGCGGCCGACGGGTTCTGGCAGGTCCATCCCGGGGCACCGGCCACGCTGGTGGACGCCGTACTGGAAGCGCTCGACCCGCGCCCGGGGGAGTCCGTCCTGGACCTGTACGCCGGCGTGGGACTCTTCGCGGCGTTCCTGGCCGAGCGGGTCGGGCCGTCGGGCCGGGTGGTCGCGATCGAGGGTGCCCGGCGCGCCTCGGGGCTCTCGGCGGCCAACGTGCCGGCGGCGGAGGTGGCGGCCGGCGACGTGGCGGCGGTGCTGGCGCAGGCGTATGCGGAGCGCTTCGACCTGGTGGTCCTGGACCCGCCGCGCGAGGGCGCCCGGCGTGCTGTCGTCGAGGCGGTCGTCGCCCGGTCGCCGCGGGCGGTGGCCTACGTCGCGTGCGACCCCGCCGCGCTGGCCCGCGACGTGGCGATCTTCGCCGAGCACGGCTACGGGCTGGAGCGGCTGCGGGCCTTCGACCTGTTCCCGATGACGCACCACGTCGAGTGCGTCGCGCTGCTGACAAAAGTGGGCTCTGACCTGCACTGATGCAAATCGGTGTCTCGCTGCCGAGGGACGAAATCTCGCCTTATGGCGCACTTTGGGCGCACTTTGCGGATCGAGCCAGACGATTGGCGCACTTTGACGGTGCCGAGCGCTGGATGGTCGGGCCTATGCCGAGGCTCCGGCAGGCTGCCCGGGCGGCGGCCGCGGGCCACGGACCGGCGGAGGTCATCAACAGCTATATCGCCCGCGCGCGAATCCGCGAGGGCACGGCCGACGAGATAATGAACGCCGCTACCTGGCGTGGGGGGCCGACATGGAGGAGGGCGCACGTCGCTCCTGGTCGCCGAGACGTCTTACATGCAGAGCTGCCCGAACCCTGAGCAGTTGTACCGGTCGTAGTCCCCAGGTGGCGGGTCCTACGCCACCGCATCGCCTTGCCCGCGAGTCTCGCGCTCCCGGCCCTGCGGCCCGAACAGATCACGGCAGCCGGCAGCTTTTCGTTTCAGACGCCTCGTCGGGCATGACGGGGCAGATCGCCTGGCGGCGGCAGCGTGGCATAGCACGACCCGGTTGCGTGCAGGTTCCGGCCGACGGAACGGCAACCCTGGTCGGGTCCGCCGGCGACCTATCGTGTGGTCGTCCTCACGTCCCGGTGGGTGTGGCGGCTGCTCCAGCACCCGATTACGGAGGTTTCGATGGCTGCACCGACGGTCGCCAGTCCCCGAGGCCGTCGTTCGCGTGCTGGGTCCCGTGCACTGTTACCTAGCCGTATTCCAGGCTATGGACGCCGACGGCGCATGAGCGCGAGCGCATCACCATCTCGTGCCAGTCCCACGAGCCCGGGCTGACGATGTCGGGAGGTTACCCGAGCCACATCGGCTCCGGCCGCGTGGCGCATAACGTGCTCGGCGAGGGCAAGCACGCCGGCTTCGAGCGCTACACGGGGCTGTGGGTCGCCGGTCGGTTTGCCGCGCCCCGTCGTTTTCGACGGCGCGTCGAGATCTTCCAGCGTCGCAACCCTCACCCGCTCGTCCCTACGCGGCGTAGCGCCCCTGCTTCACGATTCCCCCTTGAAAGGTAGACCACCCATGAGCCAGATCCTCGAGGCTGCCAAGCTGTCCGCT
>NZ_DASZUF010000141.1:0-15085 GCF_035547795.1 Nocardioides sp. | reverse complement strand
CGAGCGGTTCGACGGTACGGCGCGGCGCGGGCACCTCGAGGGTCGCGACCTCGAGCGTGGTCGCCTGCTCCTCCGGCAGCACCCGGCGGCGCTTGCCGACGTACGTGGTTTGCGGCGTCTCCGCCGCGGGAACGAGAGAGGCGTCCGGCGCGGGAGCGGCCCGGCGCTTGCCGACGTAGGGGGTCTCTACCGAGGGTCGGGTGTCGACGGCGACATCCGCTCGGTGGTTACCCATGTGTTCATCGCTCCGCTGCTCGGGGTTCAGACGGCGACCCGACTGTAACGAAACTGGTGGATCCGTCAACATCCGACTCGAGCCGCGATTCTGTCCGATCCATCGGCAGGCACCGAAGATCGCGTAGGTGTCCTGCCGCATTTCCGCCAGGAACGGTGGCGGGGATGCGTCACCATCGTCCGGCCACGGCCTATGGCGTGCGTCACGTCGCCGCCCCTGGCCTCGTCCGGGCCGTGACGGCGGGTCTAGTGTGCGTCGAGGACATCCCCGAGCCTCGTGGCGCACCACCGCGCCCGCCCGCTCGCACCGACGTACAACCGGTAGAGAGACATGGTGGATCAGTGGATCTGATGGAGTACCAGGCGAAGCAGCTCTTCGCCAAGCACGGAGTCGCAACCACCCTCGGCGTGGTCGTCGAGAGCGCGGAGGCCGCCAAGGCCGCGGCCGAGAAGATCGGCGGCGTGACGGTCATCAAGGCGCAGGTCAAGGCCGGCGGCCGTGGCAAGGCGGGCGGCGTGAAGCTCGCCAAGACTCCCGACGAGGCCTACCAGCACGCCAGCAACATCCTCGGCATGCAGATCAAGGGCCTGACCGTGAACCGCGTGCTGGTCACGCCGGCGACGCCGCCGCAGGAGGAGTACTACTTCTCGTTCCTGCTGGACCGCTCGAACCGGCAGTACCTGTGTATCGCCTCGGTCGAGGGCGGTGTGGAGATCGAGGAGGTCGCCAAGACCAACCCCGACGCCGTCAAGCAGATCGGCATCGACCCCGGCAAGGGCGTCGACGAGGCCAAGGCCCGTGAGATCGCCACGATCGCGGCGTTCCCGGAGCCGGTCTTCGAGCAGGCCGTGGAGATGATCCAGGCGCTCTATGCGACCTTCGTCGAGGAGGACGCCACCCTGGTCGAGGTCAACCCGTTGGCCCGGCTGGAGGGCGACAAGCTCGAGGCCCTCGACGGCAAGGTGTCCCTGGACGACAACGCCTCCGAGGTGCGCCACCCGGACCACGAGGAGTTCGTGATCCGTGAGGAGGCCGACCCGCTCGAGGCGAAGGCCAAGGACCTCGGCCTCAACTACGTCAAGCTCGACGGCCAGGTCGGCATCATCGGCAACGGCGCGGGTCTGGTGATGAGCACCCTCGACGTGGTCGCGTACGCCGGCGAGGCCCACGGCGGCGTCAAGCCCGCCAACTTCCTCGACATCGGCGGCGGCGCGAACGCCCAGGTGATGGCCAACGGCCTCGACGTCATCCTCAACGACTCACAGGTCAAGAGCGTCTTCGTCAACGTCTTCGGCGGCATCACCGCCTGCGACGAGGTCGCCAACGGCATCAAGGGCGCGCTCGAGCTGTTGGGCGACAAGGCGACCAAGCCGCTGGTGGTCCGTCTCGACGGCAACAACGTCGAGCTCGGCCGCCAGATCCTCAACGAGCTGAACCACCCGCTTGTCACGCTGGCCGAGACCATGGACGGCGGCGCCGACAAGGCCGCCGAGCTGGCCAACGCCTGAGAGTCGTAGGAAGAAGCAGATGTCGATCTACCTGAACAAGGACAGCAAGATCATCGTCCAGGGCATCACCGGCGGCATGGGTGCCAAGCACACCGCCCTGATGCTCGACTCGGGCGCGCAGATCGTCGGCGGTGTCAACGCCCGCAAGGCCGGCACCACCGTCACGCACAAGGACCACGACGGCAACGACGTCGAGCTGCCGGTCTTCGGCGCCGTCGCCGAGGCGATGGAGAAGACCGGCGCCAACGTGTCGGTGCTGTTCGTGCCGCCGGCGTTCACCAAAGACGCGGCGATCGAGGCCATCGACGCCGAGATGCCGCTCATCGTGGTCATCACCGAGGGCGTCCCGGTGCAGGACAGTGCCGAGGTGTGGTCCTACCTGCAGGGCAAGAAGACCCGCATGATCGGCCCGAACTGCCCCGGCATCATCACGCCGGAGGAGTCCCTGGCCGGCATCACGCCGCACACCATCACCGGCAAGGGCCCGATCGGCCTGGTGTCGAAGTCGGGCACCCTGACGTACCAGATGATGTACGAGCTCAAGGACTACGGCTTCTCCACGGCCATCGGCATCGGCGGTGACCCGATCGTCGGCACGACGCACATCGACGCGCTGCAGGCCTTCGAGGACGACCCGGAGACCAAGGCGATCGTGATGATCGGCGAGATCGGCGGCGACGCCGAGGAGCGGGCCGCGGCGTACATCAAGGAGCACATCACCAAGCCGGTCGTCGGCTACGTGGCGGGCTTCACCGCGCCGGAGGGCAAGACCATGGGCCACGCCGGCGCCATCGTCTCGGGCTCCTCGGGTACCGCCGCGGCGAAGAAGGAGGCCCTCGAGGCCGTCGGCGTCAAGGTCGGCAAGACGCCGTCCGAGACCGCCGAGCTGATGCGCGAGATCCTCAAGAACCTCTGATCGGCTCCTGCTGCGAGGCTCCCCGGGCAACCGGGGAGCCTCGTGGCATGTCGACCGCCGCCGCTACTTCAGGTAGCCGAGCCGGTCCGCGGCCCGGTCGGCGAGCGCGGTGAACGCGGCGTCTGCCATGGTCACCGACCCCGAGGGCACGAAGCCCACCTGGCCGACCGCGGAGCCGTTGCGCACGATCGCCATCAGGTAGACCACCGAGGAGGTCTGTGAGGTCTCCACCCGCACTCGCCAGGCGGTCATGTCCCGGCCGCCGGCGCTGGAGGTGGAGAGCTGGGTGACGTGGCTGCCGAGGTCGTTCTTCTCGCAGCCGGCCAGCTTGCCGCGGACGTCGTCCACGAACGACGAGGCGGCCTTGGCGGTCGCGAACCCGCCGACGGTCTCGGTCAGCCCGAACTGCGGGGCGAGCCCGGTCGCGGTGGGGATCACGAACGAGCGGGTCATCGCCGCGGTGATCCCGGGCTCGGTGAAGCTGGTCTGGTCGCAGCGGGTGGCCGCGACGTTCGTGGTCGCCGGCGCCGGGGCGGTGCCGACCCAGGGTTGGGTGACGCCGTCGACCGGCGGCAGGTCGGACTCGTTGAGCAGCTCGGGGTGCTCGCCGGAGGCCGGCGGAGGCGCCGGCGTCGCCGCGGCGGTGCCGGTGCAGGTGCCGGCACCGGGCAGCCGGCACAGCTGTTGGACGGCATCGCCGAGCAGGCCGGTGGTGCCGGCGATGACCGGCTGGTCCGACTTCCCAACGGGCTTGCCGACCGGGAGGGTGCCGGCGACGGTGGTGGTCAGCACGCCGCTGCGGGCCACGCCGACAGCGATCGTGCGCTGCGGGTCGGCCCAGTTGCGCAGCAGCAGCAGCGCCGCCTGGTCGCCCACGCCGGAGAGCTGCTCGGTGGAGAGCAGCTGGACCTGCGGGTCGGAGCAGCCGCCGTACCAGCTCAGCGTCTTGGTGTACGCCGCGGCGGCGGCCGCCGCCGTGGCTGAGGCGAGCGTGGTCTGGCCCGCGGTGATCGACTTCTTCGCACCGGCGAAGGTGCGCACCAGCGCCGCCCGCGGATGGGCGTCGGCCAGGGTGCCGCGCTGGCACGGGAGCGGGGCCGCGCCGGCGTCGTCGTCGGAGGTCAGGGTGGTGGTCCAGCTGCCGCCGAGGCCGCCGGCGACCTGGCTCGGGTCCAGGAGCGTGGCCGCGGTGAGGGGGTACGGCGTACGCGCGTCGCCGGCGGTGCCGCCACCAGATCCGTGCCGCAGCGACAGCGAGCCGAGCGAGGGCCGGTCGCCGTTCGCGGCCGTGACGGCGAAACCCGAGCCCGCGAACGCGGCGACGGCGACCACCGCACCGACCAGCGTGTGGGTACGGCGCCGGGCCGCCCCGGCGCGGGTGAGGATCGTCGGCCGTGGCCAGCGCGTGGTCTCGACCGCGGCCGCCAGCGGCTCGAAGTGGGAGAGCACGTCGCTGGGCAGCACGCCGCGGTAGAGCGAGAAGCTCGACGTCGCCGTCTTGAGGTCCTGCTCGGCGCGCACCGGCGTGATGCCCGCCTCGCGGGCGATCTCCTCGGGCGAGAGCGTGGTCAGGTGGGCCAGCAGCAGCACCTTGCGCTCGCCGAGTGGCAGCCGCGCCAGCGCGTCGAGGGTGGCTCGGGACTCCTCGTCCACGGCCTTGTCGCGGTGCAGGCGCGGCACCGAGTGCCGCCGCAGCGCGTGCGCCCAGGCGATCGGGCGCACATAGCCCTCGCGGGCCGCATCGGAGGGCAGCCGGCGGACCTTGCGCCAGTGGTGCCAGGCGATCACCAGCGCGTCCTGCACGGCCTTGTGCGCGGCGCCGAGGTCGCCGGTCAGCGCCCAGGTCTGCAGCAGCAGGCGGCTCCGGACGTCCTTGTAGAACGCCTCGAAGGCAGCGGCGTCTCGTCTGTCGGTCCCCATGAGCAGGGACACGATATCGGTGGTCTGGTCAGGTGGCCTCCCCGGCGAGTCTGCCGGGCTGGTCGCCGGCGGCGGGCGAGGATGGGAGAGATGACCTCCCTGCTGACCCCGCCGACCCGCCGTCGCAGCGACGGCCAGCTCCGAGCCGATCTGCGGCTGCGGCGTCCGATGGCGCTGGTGGCGGCGCTCGACGGCATCCTCGCGGCACTCTCGACGCTGGTCGTGTGCCTGGCGATCGGGGTGGTCGGCTGGTTCCTCACCGACGCCGGCGCGCACGGTACGCCGAGTGGCGCGCTGCGGATCGGCGCCCTGGGCTGGCTCGCCGGTCACGGCGCCGGGGTGGTGGTGCAGGGCGTCCAGCTCACCGCCGTACCTCTGGGGCTCACGCTGGTCATCGGCTGGGCCATCTGGCGCCTCGGTCATCGACTCGGCGAGTCCGTCGCCGAGCACGGGCCGGACGTGCACGCCCTGGCCGACGGCGAACGGGACTGGACGGTGCCGATCGCGACCGGTCTGTTCACGCTCGGGTACGTCGTCACCGCGCTCGTCGTCTCCGCCCTGGCCGGGACCGCCGCCACGGCGCCCCGCGACGGCCGGGTGGTGCTGTGGTCGTTGCTGCTGTGCGTCCTGGTCGGTGGCACTGCGATCGCGGTCGGCTCGGGTCGGGCCGCGGTTTGGGCGGCCCAGCTGCCCCCGGGAGTGCGGGCGGCGGCCGCGACTGTCCGCTCGCTGCTGCTGACCTGGCTGGCGGTCTCGCTGCTGGTCTTCGCGGTGGCGTTCCTCGTCGACGGCGACACCGCGCTCAACGTGATGTCGCAGTTGCACCTGAGCGCCGGGCCGAGCGTGCTCTACACCGGCCTGATGCTGCTCCTGGTGCCCAACGCCACGCTGTTCTCCGGCTCCTACCTGCTCGGACCCGGCTTCACCGTCGGCACGCACACTCTGGTCACCCCGACGGTCGTGACCCTGGGGCCGGTCCCGATGTTCCCGCTGCTGGCCGCGCTGCCCGACGACGGGCCGACCCCGGCCTGGACGCCGTACCTGATGGTGTTGGGGCCGCTGGTGGCGGCGGTCGCGGTGGCGCGCACCGCCCGGCGCTACCCGCTGCTGCGCTGGGACGCGGGCGCTGTCCGTGGGCTGGCCGCCGGCGTCGTCACCGGTGTGCTGACCGGCATCCTGGCCGGGCTGGCCGGGGGAGCGGTCGGGCCGGGCCGGATGCGCGACGTCGGCCCGCTGGTCTTCGACACCCTGACGCATGCGGTCGCCGCGTTCGGCATCGGCGGCCTGCTCGCCGGGCTGGTGGTCACCTGGTGGCAGCGGCGACGCTCGCGGGACGCCCTAGACTCCGCGGCGTGACCGCCCGCCTCGTCGTCCTCGTCTCCGGCTCCGGGACCAACCTGCAGGCGCTGCTCGACGCCTGCGCCGACCCGGCATATGGCGCCGAGGTCGTCGCCGTCGGTGCCGACCGGGACGGCATCCTGGGCCTGGAGCGAGCGGAGCGGGCCGGGGTGGCGACGTTCGTGCGCCGGGTCGCCGACTTCGAGAGCCGGGAGGCGTGGGACGCGGCGCTGACCGAGGCGGTGGCGTCGTACGCGCCGGACGTGGTGGTGCTCGCCGGCTTCATGAAGCTGGTCGGACCGGCCTTCCTGGCCTCGTTCGGCGGCCGCACCGTCAACACCCACCCGGCGCTCTCACCGAGCTTCCCGGGCATGCACGGGCCGGCCGACGCGCTGGCGTACGGCGTCAAGGTCACCGGCTGCACACTCTTCGTCGTCGACGCGGGGGTCGACACCGGCGCGATCATCGCCCAGACGGCGGTGCCGGTCGAGGACGACGACACCGCCGAGACGCTGCACGAGCGGATCAAGACAGCCGAGCGGGCGATGCTGGTCGAGGCGGTCGGCCGGATGGCGCGGGAGGGTGTCGTGGTCGAGGGTCGTCGGGTTCGCTTCGGCCACTGAGCCGCCGGTAGGATGAGGACAACACGACTGGCGCGGGTGGGTGACCACCAGGGAGTGTGAGCCGGCATCGACCGCCTGGGTGCCCCTCGTCGAGATCACCGACCGATGAGGAGTGACACATGCCAGACCGGATCGCCATCAAGCGCGCGCTCGTCTCCGTCTTCGACAAGACCGGCCTCGAGGAGCTCGTCCGCGGCCTGCACGAGGCCGGCGTCGAGCTCGTCTCCACCGGCGGCTCGGCCGCACTCATCGCCGGCCTCGGCCTGCCGGTGACGAAGGTCGAGGACCTGACCGGCTTCCCCGAGTGCCTCGACGGCCGGGTCAAGACGCTGCACCCGCGGGTGCACGCCGGCATCCTCGCCGACCGCCGCCTGCCCGAGCACGTCGCCCAGCTCGAGGAGCTCGGCGTCGAGCCGTTCGACCTGGTCGTGGTGAACCTCTACCCGTTCGCCGCCACGGTCGCCTCCGGGGCGAGCATCGAGGACTGCATCGAGAAGATCGACATCGGCGGCCCCTCGATGGTCCGCGCCGCGGCCAAGAACCACGGATGCGTCGCGATCGTCACCGACGGCGCCGACTACGCCCGCACGCTGGCGGCGGTCCGTGCCGGCGGCTTCACCTACGAGGAGCGCAAGACGCTGGCCGCCAAGGCGTTCGCGCACACCGCGTCGTACGACGTCCAGGTCGCCTCGTGGATGGGCAACGTCCTGGTCGACACCTCCGGCGGCAGCGGATTCGCCGCCTTCACCGGTGCGACGTTCGAGAAGGCCGCGGACCTGCGCTACGGCGAGAACCCGCACCAGAAGGCCGCCCTCTACCGACACTGGCGCGGTGGCCTGGCCGCCGCCGAGCAGCTGCACGGCAAGGAGATGTCCTACAACAACTACGTCGACACCGACGCCGCGCGCCGTGCCGCCAACGACTTCGCGGAGCCGGCGGTCGCGATCATCAAGCACGCCAACCCGTGCGGTCTGGCCGTCGGCGCCGACATCGCCGAGGCGCACCGCAAGGCCCACGCCTGCGATCCGGTCAGCGCGTTCGGCGGCGTGATCGCCGCCAACCGCCCGGTGTCCGTCGAGATGGCGCGGCAGGTGGCCGAGGTCTTCACCGAGGTGATCGTCGCACCGGCGTACGACGAGGGCGCGGTGGAGATCCTGCAGGCCAAGAAGAACATCCGGATCCTGGTCTGTGCGCCCGACGAGCACCCCGACCCGATCGAGACCCGCGCGATCAGCGGCGGCCTGCTCGTGCAGACCGTGGACCACGTCGATGCGCCCGGCGACGACGTCTCCACCTGGACGCTGGCCACCGGCGAGCCGGCCGACGAGGCCACTCTCGCCGATCTGGCGTTCGCATGGAAGGCGTGCCGCGCGGCCAAGTCCAATGCGATCCTGCTCGCCAAGGACGGCGGCTCGGTCGGCATCGGCATGGGCCAGGTCAACCGGGTGGACTCCTGCCGGCTCGCCGTCGAGCGGGCCAACAGCCTGGCCGGCGACGCGAGGCGGGCCGAGGGCTCCGTGGCCGCCTCCGACGCGTTCTTCCCCTTCGAGGACGGACCCCAGATCCTGATCGACGCCAAGGTCAAGGCGATCGTCCAGCCGGGTGGCTCGGTGCGCGACGAGCTCACCATCGAGGCATGCAAGGCCGCCGGCGTGACCATGTACTTCACCGGCACGCGTCACTTCTTCCACTGAGGGGAACCGATGACCGCACAGAAGCTGGACGGCACCGCGACCGCCAAGGCGATCAAGGACGAGCTGCGTGAACGGGTGGCGGCGCTGCGCGCCCGCGGGATCCACCCCGGCCTGGGCACGATCCTGGTGGGCAACGACCCGGGCTCGACCTGGTACGTCAACGGCAAGCACAAGGACTGCGCCGAGGTCGGCATCGAGTCGATCCGCGTCGACCTGCCCGAGACCGCCACCCAGGAGGAGATCGAGGACGCGGTTCGCGCCCTCAACGACGACCCGGCTTGCACCGGCTACATCGTGCAGCTTCCGCTGCCCAAGGGCATCGACGAGAACCGCATCCTCGGTCTGATCGACCCGGCCAAGGACGCGGACGGCCTGCACCCGACCAACCTCGGGTGGCTGGTCCTCGGCGAGGACGCGCCGCTCCCGTGTACGCCGTTCGGCATCGTGGAGCTGCTCCGCCGCCACGGTGTCCCGCTCGACGGGGCCGAGGTCGTCGTGGTCGGCCGCGGCGTCACCGTCGGCCGGCCGCTGGGCCTGCTGCTGACCCGCCGCTCCGAGAACGCCACCGTGACGCTGTGCCACACCGGCACCCGCGACCTGGCCGCGCACACCCGCAACGCCGACATCGTGGTGGCGGCCGCCGGCGTACCGGGCATCATCACCGGCGACATGGTCAAGCCGGGCGCGGCGCTGCTCGACGTGGGTGTCTCGCGCGTCGACGGCAAGATCGCGGGCGACCTCGCGGCCGACGTCTGGGACGTCGCCGGCTGGGTCTCCCCGAACCCGGGCGGCGTCGGCCCGATGACGCGTGCCATGCTGCTGTCGAACATCGTCCTCAACGCGGAGAAGGCGAACGCGTAAGTTGGCATTCGTGACTCCTCTTTCCGACGGCCCGGCACAGGAGCCGGAGTCGGGTGTGCCGGCGGCGCCCGCGGAGCAGCCGTCGCTGTCGCTGGTCGAGGAGGAGCCGCGCCGCTACCCGTCCACCGTCGGAGGGTTCTGCTACCTGGTCATCCTGGCCCTGACCGTGCTCGGCCTGGTCGTGGTCGCGCTCGGTCACTGGCGCGGGGGCGTGCACGTCATTGCCGGCGCACTGGCCGTGGCGGGCGCGGCGCGCGGCGTACTGCCGCGGCGAGACGCCGGCATGCTCGAGGTGCGCAGCAGGTGGTTCGACGCCGGGCTGCTGGTCGGCGCGGCGGTGGCGGTCTGGGTGCTGGCGAGCACGATCCCCAACGCCGCCTGAGTCGTGCGCGCCTCCGCGGCCGCGCCGCTGCTGGCGGTGCTCGTCCTGCTCGCCGGCTGCGGCAGCGGCGCCATGTCGTATCCGCCCAGCGGCATCGACGGGCTGACCATCCCGACACCCTCGCCGGATCCCTCCGACTTCGTCGCCCGGATCACCAACCCGTGGCTGGAGCTGACCCCCGGTCGGGTGATGCGGTACGACGTCAAGCGCACCGGCCGGCCCGACGCCACCCGGACCGTCACCGTGCTGCCCGGCACCGTCACGATCGACGGGGTGCGCACCACCGCCGTCCGCGACGACCTGACCGGGGCCGAGACGACGACCACGCGCACCGACTACTACGCCCAGGACCGGGCCGGCAATGTGTGGTGGTTCGGGCAGCAGGGGCTGTGGCGGGCCGGCCGCGAGGGTGCCGAGGCGGGGCTGCTGTTGACCGCGACGCCGCGGCTGGGCGACGGCTACCGGGCGGCGTACGCCAAGGGCGTGGTCGAGGACGTCATCACGGTGGCGCAGGCGCGGCCGATCGTGTCGCTGGAGCGCACCAGCGAGCTCGAGCCCGGCGGAGCGACCTGGGACACCTATCGCAAGGGCGTCGGCCTCACCGAGCGGCTGGTCACCGCCACCGGCGAGCGCGACGTGCTCGAGGCCGACTGAACCGACGCCCCGGCGACTATGCCTGGGGCGGGTCCTGCTTGATGACGGTCTTGCCCTCGGGCTCGTCGGCGGGGGCCGCCGGCTGCTCGATCGGGCGCCACTGCTGGGCGGCGTAGTCCCAGCGCCAGCCGTCCTGCTCGATGACCGGCAGGTCCGCGGGAACCTGCTGCCGGCCTGCCTGCTGGCCTGCCTGCTGGGCGCCGGCCTCGGCGGGCTGGCCACCGCCCCAGCCCTGCTGGCCCCAGCCGGCGTACTCCGGGGTGGTGCCGACCCTCGTCTTCGCGGGGAGCACCAGGCCGGAACCGGGCACCGGATCGCTGACCCGGCCGAAGACCAGCGGATAGCCCAGGCCGGCGATGGCACCGCCGATGAGCGGGGCCAGGATGAACAGCCACAGCTGACCGATGGCGTGGCCGCCGGAGAACAGCGCAGGGCCGATGGAGCGCGCCGGGTTGACCGAGGTGCCGTCGGCGGGGATCGCGACGAAGTGGATCGCGGCCAGCGTGAGGCCGATCGCCAGCGGAGCGAAGCCGGCGTAGGGGTTCCGCTCGTCGGTAGTGCCCAGGATGACGCCCACGAAGATGGCGGTCAGGACCAGCTCGAGCAGGAACGCCGCCCACCAGCCGTAGCCGCCGACCCCGCCGAAGTGGTCCTGGCCCAGGCCCATCCGAGTGGAGTCGTAGCCGTCGTAGCCGTGCGCGAAGACCCACAGCGCGAGCGCGCCGACGATGGCCCCGACGATCTGTGCGACGACGTAGTAGCCCGCCGTCACCCAGGCCAGCCGGCCGCTGATCGCGGCTCCGACCGAGACGGCCGGGTTGAAGTGACCGCCGGAGACGCGGCCGAAGGCGTAGACCGCGATCACGATGGCGATGCCGAAGCTGAATCCCACGGTGGTGATGAACGCCAGGTCGCGCGGGTTCTCCTGCTGGGCGGCGAAGATGGTGGCGAAGACGGCCGCGCCGCAGCCGAAGAGCACCAGGATGAAGGTCCCGATGGCCTCGGCGGCGAGCTTCTGGGTCAGCGTCGGCTCGGTGTCGGCCGTCGTGATGTCGGTGTCCGCGCCGGTGGCGCTGGTGTCGGCGGTCATGTCCGAGCCCCCTCGTCGAACCAGGTTGGTGTGGTCGGTTGAGACTCTAGTCCTTCCGGCCGACAGGGCTGGGATGCCATCGTGGAGAGTCACCCGCGTCGGGTATCTTGACGTCGAGAAAAAGTTTCGAGCCGAAGCAGGAGCCATGGCAGCAGACGCAGCAGACACGGCCAAGATCATCTACACCTACACCGACGAGGCGCCGCTGCTGGCGACGTACTCCTTCCTTCCGATCGTCGAGGCGTACGCCGCGAAGGCCGGGGTGGCGGTCGAGACCCGCGACATCTCCGTCGCCTCGCGGATCCTGGCGCAGTTCGGCCTGGCCGACGACGCGCTCACCGAGCTGGGCGAGCTGGCCAAGACGCCGGCCGCCAACATCATCAAGCTGCCCAACATCTCCGCGTCCATCCCGCAGCTCAAGGCCGCGATCAAGGAACTGCAGGCGAAGGGCTACGCCGTGCCCGACTACCCGGACGCCCCCGCGACCGACGAGGAGCGCGAAATCCGCGCCAAGTTCGACAAGGTCAAGGGCTCCGCGGTCAACCCGGTGCTGCGCGAGGGCAACTCCGACCGGCGCGCGCCGCTGTCGGTGAAGAACTACGCGAAGACGCACCCGCACCACAACAAGCCGTTCGGCGAGAACTCCAAGACCGAGGTCGCCACCATGGGCGCCCACGACTTCAAGTCGAACGAGAAGTCGGTCACCCTCGCCGCCGACGACGTGCTCACCATCGAGTTGGAGACCACCTCCGGCCAGAAGACGGTGCTCAAGGACGGCCTGAAGGTGCTCGCCGGCGAGATCGTCGACGCGACCACCCTCTCGGTGTCCCACCTGCACTCGTTCCTCACCAACGCGCTGGCCAAGGCCAAGGCCGAGGACGTGCTCTTCTCGGTCCACCTCAAGGCCACCATGATGAAGGTGTCGGACCCGATCATCTTCGGTCACGTGGTCAAGGCCTACTTCGCGCCCGTCTTCGCCAAGTACGGCGACGATCTGGCCAAGGCCGGCCTGTCCGCCAACGACGGCCTCGGCGCCATCCTGGCCGGCCTGTCCGCGCTGCCCAATGGCGCCGAGATCAAGGCGGCCTTCGACGAGGCGCTGGCGAACGGCCCGCGGCTGTCCTACGTCAACTCCGACAAGGGCATCACCAACCTGCACGTTCCCTCGGACGTGATCGTGGACGCCTCCATGCCGGCGCTGATCCGCAACGGCGGCAAGCTGTGGGGCGCCGACGGCAGCGAGGACGACACCCTCGCGGTGATCCCGGACAGCTCCTACGCCGGCGTCTACCAGACCGTGGTCGAGGACGTGAAGAGGAACGGCCCGCTCGACCCGGCCACCATCGGCTCCGTCCCGAATGTCGGCCTGATGGCGCAGGCGGCCGAGGAGTACGGCAGCCACGACAAGACCTTCGAGATCCCCGCCGACGGCACCGTGCGCGTGCTCGCGTCCAACGGCGAGGTGCTCATCGAGCACGACGTCGAGGCCGGCGACATCTGGCGCGCCTGCCAGACCAAGGACATCCCGGTCCGTGACTGGGTGAAGCTGGCCGTCACTCGGGCCCGCGCCACCGGCGCCCCGGCGGTCTTCTGGCTGGACGAGTCCCGCGCTCACGACGCGGAGCTGATCAAGAAGGTCGTGGCCTACCTCCCCGAGCACGACACCGAGGGGCTGGACATCAAGATCCTGGCCCCGACGCTGGCGACGGCGTACTCCTTGGACCGGATGCGTGAGGGCGAGGACACCATCTCGGTGACCGGCAACGTGCTGCGCGACTACAACACCGACCTGTTCCCGATCCTCGAGCTCGGCACGTCGGCCAAGATGCTCTCGGTGGTCCCGCTGATCGCCGGCGGCGGGCTGTTCGAGACCGGTGCGGGCGGCTCGGCGCCCAAGCACGTCCAGCAGCTGCTGGAGGAGGACTACCTGCGCTGGGACAGCCTGGGTGAGTTCTTCGCGCTGGTGCCGTCGCTGGAGAAGTACGCCGAGCAGACCGGTGTGGCCGCCGCCAAGGTGCTCGCCGACGCCCTCGACCGGGCCACCGGGACCTTCCTCAACGAGGACCGCTCCCCGGGCCGCAAGCTGGGCACGATCGACAACCGCGGCTCGCACTTCTACCTGGCGCTCTACTGGGCCCAGGAGTTGGCCGCGCAGACCGAGGACGCCGCGCTGGCCGAGGCGTTCAAGCCGCTGGCGGAGAAGCTCACCGCGGCCGAGGCGACGATCGTCGAGGAGCTGCTCGCCGTCCAGGGCAAGCCCGCCGACATCGGCGGCTACTACTTCCCGGACGCCGAGAAGACCGCCGCGGTGATGCGCCCGTCGACGACCTTCAACGAGGCCCTCGCCGCGCTCTGACCGTCGCGTCACCACCAGCGCCGAACGGGCGCGGATCCGTGAGGATCTACGCCCGCTTGGCGCATTTCGTGGCGAATCTGCGGTGGCGGCGCCGGAAAACCGGAGGAAGAGTGTCGGCGGTCGAGCCTAGGGTTGACCCACGATGACCGACACGCTCGCCGCTCCCACCGCCGCACCGCCGAGCCTGCCGTCGCAGCCCGACGACCCGTCGCGCCGGGTCGACTGGCGGCGGATGCGCAACCCCGTCGCCGTGACAGCCCTGGTGGCGCTGGCGATCGGGGCGCTCGGCCAGGCGCTGGGCACCGTCGTCGCCGGTCAGTTGGCGCAGGGCCCGACCCACCATCTGGTCTGGCTGCTGGCGCTGTGCGTCGTCGGCGGCTCCCTGCTCGACACCGCCGGCCGGGTGGCCTGGGCCGGTGTGGTCGACCGGGCGGAGGGCCGGCTGCGTGGCGACCTGCTCGACGCCGCGCTGCACCAGCCCCTGGCCCAGCTCACCGAGCAGGCCGTGGGCGAGATCCTCGACCGGGTCGACGACGACACCCACGAGGTCGGCACGCTGCTGCGGATGCAGATGTGGGTGGCGTTGCGCACTGCGTTCGGGATCCTCCCGATGTGGGCGATCGCCGGGTTCAGCTGGTGGCCGGCGTGGATCCTGTTCCCGCTGGTCGGCGCCGTCACGGTGATGGTGATGCGGCCGTTCCTGGCCGAGATCGCCCGCCGCAAGGTGGTCGAGGAGGCGGCCTGGACCGACCACGCCGCCGCGCTGGAGGAGGGCATCGCCGGCCGGGACGACCTGCGCACCAGCCTCGGCCAGGCCTTCGCCGTACGGCGCCTGGCGCAGCTGTCCGCCGCCGTCCACGAGCGGTTCTGGCGGGTGGTGTCGGTGGAGGCGCGGCTGGCCACCCGGGCCGGGCTGCTGCTGCACAGCCTGCTGATCGCGATCGCTGTCTCGGGTGTCGCGCTGGTCAGCTCCGGCCACCTCGACGTCGGCCGGCTGGTCACGCTGTTCCTGGTCACCACCAGCTTCGTGGGCCAGATCAACAACCTGGCCCACCAGCTGCCCGACATCCAGGCCGGCGTCGGCGCCGTGATCCGGTTGCGCCAGATGTTGGCGGTGCCGGCCGAGCCGACCGGTGGGGCCGGCGTGCCCGAGGGGCCGCTGGACCTGCGCATCCGCCACCTCGACTTCTCCTACGCCGAGGGCACCTTCGGGCTGCGTGACATCAACCTCGACGTCGAGGCCGGCCACACCATCGCGCTGGTCGGCCGCACCGGCTCGGGCAAGTCCACCCTCGCCTCGCTGCTCTCCCGTGCCGTCGAGCCGCCGCCCGGCACCGTCTTCCTCGGTGGTGCCGACGTCACCACGCTCGACCTGCACGAGCTGCGGGCGCGGGTCGGCGTGGTCACCCAGCGCACCGAGATCCTCGCCGGCACGCTGGCCGAGAACATCACTCTCTTCGAGGAGCGGCCGCGAGCTGCCGTCGAGGCGGCGGTCGCCGAGCTCGGCC
>NZ_DASZUF010000140.1:0-4624 GCF_035547795.1 Nocardioides sp. | reverse complement strand
CCGACATCGCCGCGGATCTCGGCGTCACCGACTCGCGCATCTCGCAGATGCGAGCCGAGGCGCTGGTGCTGCTGCGCGACGCCCTCAACAGCGCGCTCGATCCGCATCTGGTCTCGCCCGCGACCAAGCCGAACGGCTGCGCGGCCCGCCGCCGCGAGGCATACTTCGCCGCTGTCGCGGCCCGGCACGCCGACTCCTCGCGGCGGGCGGCGCTGCCCGTCCAGCGCGTGCTCGGCCAGGCCGGCTGAGCACGAACGCCCCGCGGGGGGGGCCGGTGCAGCCTGGGGCTGCACCGGCCCCGGTGCATTTCGGCGTACAAGATTCCCGGGCTATGGCTAAGCCGCACCATCTCGTGGCCGATCAACCCCTCGGCAAGGCCCACGGACGGGCCGCGCGAAAGTCAGGCTTTGAGTCCAGGAAGGAACCACCATGAGCCTCCGCATCAACACCAACATCGACGCGCTGACCGCGTACCGCAACCTGCAGACCACGCAGACGTCGATGTCCACCTCCATCGAGCGGCTGTCGTCGGGCCTGCGGATCAACAAGGCCGCCGACGACGCTGCGGGCCTGGCGATCAGCCAGGGCCTGACCGCGCAGATCAACGGCATCGGTCAGGCCACCCGCAACGCTCAGGACGGCATCAACGTCGTCCAGACCGCCGACGGTGCGCTCAACGAGACGCAGTCGATCCTGCAGCGTATGCGCACCCTGGCCGTCCAGTCCGCCAACGACTCGAACGACGACAACTCTCGTGGCGACATCCAGAAGGAGGTCACCGCCCTTCAGTCCGAGCTGGACCGGATCGCGACCAAGACCACCTTCAACAACATCAACCTGCTCGACGGCTCGTTCTCCGGCAAGCAGTTCCAGATCGGCTACGCCGCCAACGACACCATCCAGGTCGACATCTCCAGCGCCAGCGGCTCCGGCGCTGCTGGGTTCAAGGCCGCGGACCTCGGCGTCGGCTCGACCCAGATCGACCTGTCGACCCAGTCGGGCGCCGAGGCGTCCATCAGCGCCCTCGACACCGCCATCCAGACCGTGTCGACCGCCCGTGCGGGTCTCGGTGCGCTGCAGAACCGCTTCCAGCACACCATCAACAACCTGTCGGTCACCCAGGAGAACCTGCAGGCGTCCAACAGCTCCATCACCGACACCGACATGGCGGCGGAGATGAGCAACTACACCAGGACGCAGATCCTCTCCCAGGCCGGCACCTCGATGCTCAAGCAGGCCAACCAGGCCGCGCAGAGCGTCCTGGCCCTGCTGCAGTGATCGGGCTGATCCCAGCCTGATCGCCGCCTGAGCGGATCGCGTCGTACGACGCACCACCCGAGTGCCGGTGGGGCCCACCGGCCCCACCGGCACTCGCGTCTCAAGCCCAGCACCACCTCAGGAGAGCCCGATGAGCAGCGCCCCGATCAGCATCAGCGGCCTAGCCAGCGGCCTGGACACCTCGAGCATCATCAGCCAGCTGATGTCGGTGGAGTCCCAGCCCCAGACCGACCTCAAGAACCGTGTCGCCACCGAGCAGTCCCAGGTCTCCGCGCTGCAGGGCATCAACACCGCGCTGGCCGCGCTGGCCAACTCCGCCGACAGCTTCACCACCGGAAGCACCTGGACCCAGCTGGCGGCGACGTCGTCGAACGCCGCGGTCTCGGTGACCGCCGCTAGCACGGCGACCCCCACGAACCTCACCGTCAAGGTGCTCTCCACCGCCACTGCGGCGCAGCTCAGCTTCACCTCGGCGAAGGAGCTGACCGACCTGGTCGCCACGCCGAACACCGACCTCACCCTGACCACCGCCGACGGCACGGCGCTGACGGTCAACACCGGCGACGGCACGCTCAAGACGCTGGTCGCCAACATCAACGCGGCCACCACCGGCGCCACCGGCGCCAAGCCGCTGGTCACCGCCTCGCTGGTGGGCGCCGGGACCGGCGCCGACGGCCAGCCGCAGTACAAGTTGCTCATCGCCAACAACGCCACCGGCGCCGGCTCGCTGAGCATCAGCGGGGACAGCGCCGGCAGCTGGATCATGCAGGGCACGTCGTACGCCGGCACCAACGCCCAGATCGACATCGGCGCCGGGATCCAGCTCTCCTCCTCGACCAACAAGTTCACCGGCGTGCTGCCGGGCGTGGACCTGACCATCGCCGCCGGCACCGCGGCGAACACCACCTCGCAGGTCTCGATCACCGACGACGGCTCCACTCGCGCCAGCGCGATGAGCGCGTTCGTCAGCCAGATCAACAGCGTGCTGCAGAGCATCGCCAGCAGCACGGCGTACGGCACCATCACGGCGGGTCAGGCGGCCACCAACGCGGGCGTCCTCGCCGGCAACTCCGACCTGCGCGGCATCGCCAGCAACCTGCTCAACACGATCTTCGCCCCCGGTCCGGCGTCCTCGGCGCCGAACCTGGGGCAGTGGGGCCTCTCGGTCGACGACTCGGGCAACATCACCTTCGACCAGAACGCGTTCATGACGGCGTACCAGGCCGATCCGAGTGCCGTGACGGCCGCCTTCACCGGGTCGGACGGCTTCGTGCAGCGGGTCAAGACGGTCGCCACCCAGGCCAGCGACCCGTACAACGGCACGCTGACGGCCGCGATCAACAGCCAGAACGACGAGATCAAGGACATGAACGACCAGATCTCGGACTGGGACACCCGACTGGCAGACAAGCAGGCCCAGCTGGAGAAGCAGTACTCCGACCTGGAGACCACGCTCGCCTCGCTGCAATCCCAGTCGAGCTGGCTGTCCAGCCAGCTCTCCAGCCTCGACAGCGGCTGGGCACAGAACAACTGACAGGACCCGACCCATGACGATCACGCAGAACGACGCGCGCAACGCCTATCGCGGCGGCACAATCGGCACCGCGACCCCGGCCCAGCTGCTGATCATGCTCTTCGAGCGCCTCGCGCTCGACGCCGAGCGCGGGCTGCGGGCGCTGCAGGCGGGCGACAACGCCGAGACCAACAGCCAACTGGTGCACGCCCAGGCGATCGTGACCGAGCTGCAGTCGACCCTCGAGGTCGACGGCATGCCGGCCGGCCGCGAGCTGATGGCGCTCTACGGCTACCTGCAGCGCCGGATGATCCAGGCCAACGTGCGCCATGACGTGCGCGCCGGCCGCGAGGTCGTCCAGCTCACCCGACATCTGCGCGACACGTGGAAGCGCGCGGCCGAGCTGGCGGCGCGGCAGTGACCGCCCAGGAGGGTCGCATGGAGGACTCGACACCTGCCGGGACCGTCGGCGTGACGCCGGTGGAGTCCTGGGGCCGAGCGCTCGACGCCCTGGAGGCGCAGATCCTGATCGGGCGGCAGCTCGCCGAGGGCCGCTCCCCCGCCGTGCTCGCGCCCTGGTCGGAGCCGACCGACCTCGGGCCGTTCCCGGCCGAGCTGCTCGACCGCGCCCGCGAGCTCCGGGAACAGCAACAGGGGCTGCTCGCCGATCTCCCGGAGTTCATCGGCCGGATCCGCAAGCAGCTGTCCCTGACCAGGAAGGTCAGCGGCGCCACCAGCGCGGCCCGGCGGCCGGTCTACATCGACCACTCGGCCTGAGCGGGGCCGCATCCCCTCGCCGGCCGAGGGGAACCGTGGCCGCATGGCCAGCACCGAGCTCGACTCACCGGCCGACCTGCGCGGTCCGTCCTGGCGCTACATCGTGCGCCGGACGCTGCGCGAGTTCGGTGCCGACCAGTGCACCGATCTCGCCGCCGCGCTCACCTACTACGCCGTGCTCGCCCTCTTCCCCGCCGCGATCGCGACGCTCTCGTTGATCGGGCTGGTGGGCGAGGGCCAGAAGACGGTGGACACGCTGCTACAGATCCTGCGCCAGATCGGCGCCGGATCCGCGGCGCAGCACGTCGAGCCGACCCTGCGACAGCTCGCCCATGCCCACCGCGCCGGCCTCGCGCTGGTCATCGGCGTGCTGGCGGCGCTGTGGTCGGCCTCCGGGTACGTCGGGGCCTTCGGCCGTGGCATGAACCGCATCTACGGCTTCCCCGAGGGCCGGCCGATCTGGAAGCTGCGCCCCACCATGCTGGCGGTCACGCTGGTGACGGTGGTCCTCAGCGCCGCGGTGGCGGTCGGGCTGGTCCTCACCGGCAGCGCGGCACGGGCCGTGGGTGACGCGATCGGGCTGGGCTCCACCGCCGTACTGGTGTGGGACATCGCCAAGTGGCCGGTGATGCTCGTCATCGTCATGCTGGTGGTGGCGCTGCTCTACTACGCCACCCCGAATGTCCGACAGCCCCGCTTCCGGTGGATCAGCATCGGCGCCAGCGTGGCGATCCTGGTGTGGATCCTGGCCTCGGCCGCCTTCGGCGTGTACGTCGCCGGCTTCAGCCACTACGACCGCACCTACGGCTCGCTCGTCGGCGTGATCGTCTTCCTGCTCTGGTTGTGGATCACCAACCTCGCCCTGCTCTTCGGGGCCGAGCTCGACGCCGAGCTCGAGCGGGGCCGCCAACTCCAGGCCGGCATCCCCGCCGAGCGCAACCTCCGTCTCCTGCCCCGTGACACCCGCGGCACCGAGAAGGCGGCCCGCAAGCGCGCCAAGGACATCGCGCTGGGCCGCCGCCTGCGCGAGACCCGGGGGCACGAGGAGTAGGCCGT
>NZ_DASZUF010000139.1:0-33412 GCF_035547795.1 Nocardioides sp. | reverse complement strand
AGCGTCGGGTCGGGCAACCGCCGTATCGAGGCGTTCACCGGCCTGGAGGGCTTCCGCTACCTCGCCCGCGAGCGCGACGTGGTGGACCAGCTCACCGAGCTGCTCAAGACCCAGCCCGACGACCTGGTGGGTCGGGTGGGCGACCTGGTCGAGCGGCTCCGTGCCGCGGAGAAGGAGATCGAGAAGGCCCGCGTCGCGCGGCTGCTGGCCAGCGCGGGCAGGTTCGCCGAGGACGCCGTCGACGTGGACGGGGTCGCGGTGGTGGCCGCGCGGGCCGCCGGCGCCGGTGGCAACGACGTACGCACCCTGGCGATGGATGTCCGCGGCCGGTTCCCGGCGGACCGCCCCACGGTGGTCGTGCTGCTCGGCGACGCCGACGGCAGGGTCTCGATCGTGGCGACCGTCAACGAGGCCGGCCGGGCGCGCGGCCTCAAGGCGGGCGCGTTCGTGCAGGCACTCGCCCCGGTGCTCGGTGGTCGTGGCGGCGGCAAGGACGACCTGGCCCAGGGCGGTGGCAGCGACGTGGCCAAGATCGACGAGGCGCTGGCGCTGGTGCCGGGCCTGGCCCGGGTGTGATCCGGTCCTGATGCGGCACGGGGTACGGCTCGGCATCGACCCGGGGGACGCCCGGATCGGGGTGGCCCGCAGCGACCCCACGGGCTTCCTCGCCACCCCGGTCGAGACGGTCAGGCGCGGCCGAGGTGACATCGCCCGGATCCGTGCGATCCTGGCCGAGATCGCCGAGGAGAGCACCCTGCTGGAGGTGGTCGTCGGCCTGCCCCGTTCGCTGCGGGGTGGGGAGAACCCGGCGACGGCCAAGGTGCGCGACTTCGTGGGCGCACTCGCCCGCTCGGTGGCGCCGGTGCCGGTGCGTCTGGTCGACGAACGGCTCACCACGGTCAGCGCTGAGGCTATGCTCCGTGACCGCGGCCGGAAGGGCCAGGACCGCCGCGCCGTCGTGGACCAGGCGGCAGCCGTCCTGATCCTGCAGCACGCACTGGACACGGAGCGCTCCTCGGGAGAAGCGCCAGGAGAGATCGTCGAGGCGAGTCGATGAGTGACCCCAACGAGCCGCTGGGCCCGGGCTTCGCGCCCGAGCCGCCTGGCCGGGAGCCCGAGCCCGGCTACGAGCCCGGACAGCCCCACCAGCCGCAGGCCGAGCGGTACGAGGAGCCCGAGGTCCTGGCGCCGCGCCGGGCCGGCGCCCGTCGGGCGACCCGGCGGCGAGGCCGCGGCGTGTCCGGCTGCCTCGCCGTACTCATCGCCCTCGTCGTGGTGCTCGGCGGCCTCTACTACGGCGGCAACAAGGGCTACCACTACCTCAAGGACCACCTCGGCTCGAGCGCGGCGGACTACGCCGGCCCGGGCGAGGGCAGTGTCACCTTCGAGGTCAACAAGGGCGACTCGGCGACCCAGATCGGCCGCAACCTGAAGGCGGCCGGCGTGGTGGAGTCGGTGGACGCGTTCGTGGCCGCCGCCCAGGACGATCCGCAGGCGGCCGGCCGGATCCAGGTCGGCTTCTACCAGCTGAAGAAGCACATGAAGGCCGCCGATGCGCTGGCCGTGCTGATCAACCCCAAGAGCCTGATCCAGGACGCGGTCGTGGTGCCCGAGGGCGCCCGGGTGGCACAGATCGTCGACACCATCGTGCAGCGCAGCGACATCACGAGGTCGGCCGTCCTGGCCGCGCTGAAGAACCCCACTGCGCTCGGTCTGCCGCCGGAAGCCAAGGGCAATCCGGAGGGCTACCTGTTCCCGGCCACCTACGAGGTGGTGCCGGGCGAGACCGCCACCGAGCTGCTCAAGCAGATGGTGGCCAAGGCGGCGCAGGTGGACAAGGAGCTGGACCTGACCGACCGTGCCGCCGACGTCGGCCTGACGCCGGAGCAGGTGGTGACGGTGGCGAGCATCCTGGAGTACGAGGCCAAGCGCACCGAGGACTATCCGAAGGTCGCGCGCGCTATCTACAACCGGCTCAAGGCGGGCATGCCGCTGCAGTCCGACGCCACCGTCTCGTACGCGAACAAGGTCAGCGGGCAGGTGTGGACCACGCAGGCGATGCGGAGCAACTCCTCGCCGTACAACACCTACCAGCACACCGGCCTGCCGCCGGGGCCGATCGGCAACCCGGGCGAGGCGACCCTCAAGGCGGCGCTGAACCCGGCCGACGGTCCGTGGCTGTACTGGGTCGTGGTCAACCTCAAGACCGGCGAGACGGTCTTCTCGACCACGCTGGCCGAGCACAACAAGGCGGTCGCGCAGTTCCAGGAGTACTGCAAGACCTCGGACGCCTGCTGAGGTGGTGCCGATGCGCTGCGCCGTCCTGGGCGACCCGATCGAGCACTCGCTCTCGCCGGTGCTGCACCGGGCCGGCTACGAGGCGCTCGGTCTGGCCTGGACCTACCAGACCCGTCGGGTGAAGTCGGGAGACCTGGCGTGGTTCCTGAGCACCCTCGACGAGTCCTGGCGCGGGCTGTCGCTGACGATGCCGCTCAAGCGCGAGGCGATGGCGATCGTCGCGGACGTCTCCCACCGGGCCCGGCTGGTCGGCGCGGTCAACACGCTGGTGCGCACCACCTACGGCTGGGCCGGCGACAACACTGACCTGCCCGGCGCGGTCGCCGCCGTCCGGGAGCGGTACGACGGCCCGATCCGCTCGGCCGCGATCCTGGGTGCCGGTGCCACGGCCGCCTCGACCGGTCTGGCCGCGGTCGAGCTCGGTGCCGGTGCGGTGACGCTGCTGGCCCGTGACGCGGCCCGGGCCGAGGAGACGCGTGCCGTGATCGCGGCCCACCCGGCCGCGCCGACGGTCGCGGTCGCGCCGCTCGACGCCCGCCCCGAGGTCGACCTGCTGGTCTCGACCATCCCGGTCGCCGCCCAGACCGACGACCTGGTGGCGGCCTGGCGCGAGGCGCCGGCGCTCTTCGACGTCGTCTACGACCCCTGGCCGACGCCGCTGACCAGCGCCGCCACGGGCGCGGTGATCAGCGGGCTGGACCTGCTGGTGAACCAGGCGGTGCCGCAGTTCGAGCTGTTCACCTCGCAGCCGGCACCGCTGGAGGCGATGCGCGCTGCCGGCGAGGCGGCGCTCGGCGCCCGGGGATGAGCTCGGCCGCGCCCGCGATGGCGCTGCTGGCGGCCGTCCTGGGCGCGGGCGTCCCGGCGCTGGTAGCGCGGCTGCCCGAGCCGGTCGAGCACGACGCGCCGCCGGAGGAGGGCCCCAAGGAGCCGTACGCCGTCCTGGGTCGGCGCCGCTGGCTGCTCCCGACGGCCGCGCTCGCTTCGGCCGCGATCGCGCTGCTGATCGGCGCCCGGCTCGGCGACGACCGGGTGGCATGGGTGATGGCGGTGCTGGCGCCGGTGCTGGTGCTGCTCGCCGTGGTCGACTGGCGCACCCGGCTGCTGCCCCGGGTGGTGGTGCTGCCGGCCACCGGCGTACTCCTGCTGCTGGTGCTGGCGGAGTGGGTCGCGACACGGGACGCAGCCGTGCTGGTGCGGGCGGTGGCGGCGATGCTGGTCGCCCGGTCGTTCTTCTGGGTCCTGTGGTTCGTCAGGCGGGCCGGGATGGGCTTCGGCGACGTCCGGCTCGCGGCCCTGCTCGGGCTGGTGCTGGGCCGGGTCGGCTGGAACCCGTGGCTGATCGGCCTGTACGGCGGCCTGCTCCTGTTCGGCCTCTTCGGCATCACGCTGATGCTCGTCCGGCGCGACCGCAGCACGCTGAAGCGGGCCTACCCGTTCGGACCGTTCATGATCGCCGGCGCCGTGCTCGGCATCCTGCTCGGTGGATCGGTGCACGTCGTGGCCTGAGCCGCATGGGAGACTGTGCGCCATGTTGCGCTGGCTGACCGCGGGCGAGTCCCATGGCCCCTCCCTGGTCGCGATCCTGGAAGGGCTGCCCGCCCACGTCCGGATCACGTCCGAGCAGATCGGCGACGCCCTGGCGCGCCGTCGACTGGGCTACGGCCGCGGCGCGCGGATGAAGTTCGAGCGCGACGAGGTGACCATCGTCGGCGGCGTCCGGCACGGCGAGAGCCAGGGCGGTCCGGTCGCCATCCAGGTCGGCAACACCGAGTGGCCCAAGTGGGAGACGGTGATGTCGGCCGACCCGGTCGACGCGGAGGTGCTGGAGAAGCAGGCCCGCAACGCGCCGCTGACCCGGCCGAGACCCGGCCACGCCGACCTGGCCGGCATGCAGAAGTACGACTTCGAGGATGCCCGCCCGATCCTGGAGCGTGCCTCGGCCCGCGAGACCGCCGCTCGGGTGGCGCTCGGGTCGGTGGCGAGCGCGTTCCTCGAGCAGAGCGTCGGCGCTCGGATCGTCAGCCACGTGATCGAGCTCGGCGGGGTGCGCACGACCGGCACCGAGCTGCCGACCCCCGAGGACGTAACCCGGCTGGACGAGGACCCGGTGCGCTGCCTGGACGCCGACAGTTCCAAGCTCATGGTCGAGCGGATCGACCAGGCGCACAAGGACGGTGACACGCTCGGCGGGGTGGTCGAGGTCGTCGTCTACGGCCTGCCGCCGGGGCTGGGCTCGCACGTGCACTGGGATCGCCGGCTCGACGCCCGCCTGGCCGGCGCGCTGATGGGTATCCAGGCGATCAAGGGTGTCGAGGTCGGCGACGGCTTCGAGCTCGCCGCGACCCCGGGCAGCCTGGCGCACGACGAGATCGTGCCGACCGCCGAGGGCATCGTGCGCACCAGTGGCCGTAGCGGCGGCACCGAGGGCGGCATGACCACCGGCGAGGTGCTGCGGGTGCGAGCCGCGATGAAGCCGATCGCGACGGTGCCGCGGGCGCTGCGCACCGTCGACGTCGCCACCGGCGAGGAGGCCGTCGCGCATCACCAGCGCAGCGACGTGTGCGCCGTACCCGCCGCCGGGATCGTCGCCGAGGCGATGGTCGCGCTGGTGCTGGCCGACGCGGTGGTGGAGAAGTTCGGCGGCGACTCGGTCGGCGAGACCCGGCGCAACGCCGAGTCCTACCTGGCCAACCTGCGCTACCGCTGATGGCACCGCGCGTCGTGCTCGTCGGCCCGATGGGGGCGGGGAAGACCACCGTCGGCCGGATCCTCGCCGAGCGGTGGGGCACCGGCGTGCGTGACACCGACGAGGACGTGGAGGCGGTCGTCGGCAAGAGCGTGCAGGACATCTTCGTCGACGACGGCGAGGCGGCCTTCCGCGCGCTGGAGAAGGCGGCCGTGAGGCGGGCGCTGGCCGAGCACGACGGCGTGCTGTCGCTGGGCGGCGGGGCGGTGCTCGACCCCGACACCCGGGCGCTGCTCGCCGGTCGGCCGGTGGTCTTCCTGCGGGTCGGGTTGGCGGACGCGTCCCGGCGGGTCGGGCTGGGGCAGGGGCGGCCGCTGCTGCTGGGCAACGTCCGCAGCCGGATCAAGGCCCTGCTCGAGGAGCGCAACCCCGTCTACGAGGCGGTCGCCGCCCTGGTCGTCGACACCGATGGCCGCACGCCCGCCGAGGTGGCGGCCGAGATCGAGGAGAAGCTGTGAGCACTGTCGTCAGCGTCGGGACGTCGTACGAGGTCGTCATCGGTCGCTGCCTCGCCGACCGGCTGCCGGCGATCCTCGGCGAGCGGGTCGAGCGGGTGGCCCTGCTCTACGCCGGCGAGCTCGGCGACCAGGCCGAGCGCTACGCCGAGGCGATGCTGGCGCACTACGACGTGCACGGGATCGGGTTGCCCTCGGGGGAGGCGACCAAGACCTACGACATCGCGGTCCAGTGCTGGGAGGCGCTCGGCGAGCTCGGCTTCACCCGCTCGGACGCCGTGGTCACCTTCGGCGGCGGGGCCACCACCGACCTGGGCGGCTTCGTGGCGGCGACCTGGCTGCGCGGGGTGCGCGTCGTGCACGTGCCGACCACGCTGCTGGCGATGGTCGACGCGGCGGTCGGCGGCAAGACCGGGATCAACACCGGCGCCGGCAAGAACCTGGTGGGCGCCTTCCACGAGCCCGCCGGTGTCCTGTGCGACCTCGACCTGCTCGCCACGCTGCCCGCCGAGGAGCTCGTGGCCGGGCTCGGGGAGGTGGTCAAGTGCGGCTTCATCGCCGATCCCGAGATCCTGACGATCGTAGAGAACGCCGATCGGTTGGACGCCGCGTCGCCCGAGATCGAGGAGCTGGTCGAGCGCGCCGTGCGGGTCAAGGCGGCGGTGGTCGCGGCGGACCTGAAGGAGACCGGCGGCGTGGACGGACACCCCGGGCGTGAGGTGCTCAACTACGGGCACACCCTCGCGCACGCGATCGAGAAGCACAGCGGCTACGGCATACGGCATGGCGAGGCGGTCGCGATCGGCTGCGTCTACGCCGCCGAGATCGCGGCCCGCTCCGGCCTCATCGACGCCGACCTGCTGGCCCGGCACCGCTCCGCGTTCGCGAAGGCGGGCCTGCCGACGTCGTACCACGGCGCCTCCTTCGACGACCTGATCGGTGCGATGCGGGTCGACAAGAAGGCCAGGGGCTCGGTGCTGCGCTTCCTGGTGCTGCGCGGCCTGGCCGATCCGACCATCCTGGCCGGGCCGCCCGAGGAGCTGCTGCGCGAGGCGTTCGAGGCGCTGTCATGAGGGTGCTGGTGCTCAACGGCCCCAACCTGGGTCGGCTGGGCAAGCGGCAGCCGGAGATCTACGGCCACACCACCTACGCCCAGCTGGTCGCGCTGTGCGTGGAGTGGGGCCGGGACCTCGGCTTGGAGGTGGAGGTCCGCCAGACCAACCACGAGGGCGAGCTGGTCGACTGGCTCAATGTCGCCGCCGACGAGCACACCCCGGTGGTACTCAACGCCGCGGCGTTCACGCACTACTCCTACGCCGTCTACGACGCGTGCGCCCAGCTGGAGGCGCCGCTGGTCGAGGTGCACCTCTCCGACCCGTTCACCCGGCCGGAGGAGTGGCGGCACACCAGCGTGGTCAGCCCACATGCGGTCAGGGTGATCGCCGGGAAGGGCGTGGACGGCTACCGCGAGGCGCTGGCGGCGATCGCCGGCTCCTGAGCCGGGCCGACGTCCACGATCCAGGCCGGCAGCCAGCGCTGGGCCAGCGGGCCGATCGTCAGCGCGTACAGCACCGTCCCGAGGCCGAGGCTGCCGCCGAGCAGCAGGCCGATGACGACCACGGTGACCTCCAAGCCGGTGCGCACCAACCGGATCGACGCGCCGGTACGGCGCACCAGGCCCGTCATCAGCCCGTCGCGCGGCCCGCGGCCGAACTGCGCGCCGATGTAGAGCGCGGTCGCGAACGCGCACAGCGCCACCCCGCCGACGGTGAACAGCACCCGGAGGGCCATCGGGTGCGGTGCCGGCAGCACCGCCAGCACGGCGTCGGCGCTGGAGCCGATCAGCAGGGTGTTGGCGATGGTGCCGATGCCCGGCTTCTCCCGAAGCGGGATCCACAGCAGCAGCACCAGCACGCTGACCACGATCACCATCTGGCCCAGGTCGAGCGGCAGGTAGCGGATCAGGCCGGAGTGGAGGACGTCCCAGGGAGCCAGGCCCAGTCGGCCGCGCACCATCAGCGCCAGCGAGGCGCCGTAGAGCACCAGGCCGACCAAGAGCTGGGTGAGGCGGCGAGGGAGTCGCCCGGCACGCAGCTGCGCGACCGGTCCGAGGTCGGCGAGGGACGTCATGCCTCCATGGTCCGGTCTGATTGGACTGTTGTGAAATAGCCAATCGTGAGAAGGTGGACTGCATGCACCGGTCCATCACGCCGACCCGCCTGGTCGAGTTGATCGGCGCCTTCGACCGGACGCCGGCCTACCTGGGTCTCGCCGACGCGCTCACCCTGCTCATCGGTGACGGCCGGATCGCGCTCGACGTGCGCCTGCCCAGCGAGCGCGACCTGGCGACGGCGCTCGGCGTCTCGCGCACCACCGTCACCCGTGCCTACGCCAGCCTGGTGGAGAGCGGGTTCGCGGTGGCGGTCCGCGGTGCCGGCACCTTCACCCGGGTGCCCGGCGGCCGGTCCCGGGCGCACGACCAGGCGCTGACGCCCTCGCCCGACGAGAGCCTGATCGACCTGACCTGCGCGGCCGCCACCGCGCCGCCCGGCATCGCCGAGGCGTACGCCGCGGCCGTCGCCGAGCTGCCGGCGTACCTGGGCGGTCATGGCTACTTCCCGGTCGGGCTCCCGGCGCTGCAGGCCGCGATCGCCGCCACCTACGACGCCCGGGGGCTGCCCACCCGTCCCGAGCAGATCATGGTGACCTCGGGCGCGCTGGGCGCCGCCGCGATCGTGGCGCGGGCGCTGGTGGCGCCGCGCGACCGGGTACTGGTGGAGTCGCCGACGTACCCCAACGGCGCCGACGCGCTGCGCCGGGTCGGCGCCCGGTTCGTCGCCGCGCCGGTCGAGCCCGACGGCTGGGATGTCGACGGGATGGTCGCCACGGTGCGGGCGAGCCGGCCGGCCTCGGCGTACCTGCTGGTGGACTTCCAGAACCCGACCGGCCTGGTGATGCCGGCACAGGACCGGCGCCGGCTGGGGAGCGCACTGACCCGGGCCGGGACGGTTCCGATCGTGGACGAGGCGCACCAGGCGCTGGCGCTGGACGGGCAGGAGATGCCGCCGCCGTTCGCCGCGTTCGCACCGGGCACGGTGACGCTGGGCAGCGCGTCGAAGGCCTTCTGGGGAGGACTGCGGATCGGCTGGGTGCGGGTGCCCGACCAGGTCACCATGGACCGCCTGGTCGATGCCCGGCTCGGCCTCGACCTCGGTGCGCCGCTGGTCGAGCAGCTCGCGGTGACGCATCTGCTGGCCGCGCCGGAAGCGACCCGGGCGGCGCACATCGCCCGGCTGCGGACGCAGCGCGAGGCGCTGGTGACCGCGCTGCGGGAGCGGCTGCCGACGTGGGAGTTCCGGGTGCCGTCGGGCGGGATGTGCGTGTGGTGCCGGCTGCCGGCACCGCTGGCGACGCCGTTGGCAGCGGCCGCCGAGCGGGCCGGCGTGGCGATCGCGCCGGGACCGATCTTCAGCGTCGAGGGCGGCCTCGAGCGGTTCGTCCGGATCCCGTGGACCCGGTCCGGCGCCGACCTGGAGAACGCCGTGGAGGCGCTCGCACGGGCCTGGGCCGGGCTGCGCGGACGCCGACCGCAGCCGCAGCCGCGTGACCGGGTGATCGTCGCCTAGTGCGGCCCGGCCCCCGCCACCGCGGCCGCCTGCGCCGCCGTACGCCTGCTCCCCAACACGCCCGTTCCCCAACACGCCCGTTCCCCCAAAGTGTCACCGTGATAGTTGGCGTGCGGGGTGACACTTTGGATGTGTCACCCCCGGCGCAAAGTGTCACGGTGACAGTTTGGAGAGGACAGTTGGGGTCGAGCCCCGCCTAGACCGCCCAGCCGGCGGCGCGCAGCCGGCGTAGCCCGCGCTGGCGGGCGACCCGGACCGCCGGCCGGCTGATGCCGAGGATCCGCGCCGTCGTCGCCACGTCGAGATCGACCACGTCGATGCAGGCGATCACCTCGCCCTCCCGCTGGGGCAGCATCGCGAGCGCCCGGCGGACCGCCTCGGCCGTCTCCACCGGGCCGGTCACCGTCTCCATCGGCAGGGTCGGCTCGGGCATGGCGGACATCGCGTACGTCGCTCGCCGGGCGGACTTGCGCCGCGCGTTCAGCACGTGATTGCGGGCGATCCCGAACAGCCAGCCGGCGAAGGCGTCGTCGTCGCCCTCGAAGTCGGCGATCCGGCTCGCCGCGACGGACCATGCCTCCATTGCGAGGTCGTCGTGATCGGCCGCGGGATCGCCGGTGGGCAGTTGCCGGAGCCACAGCACCAAACGCCCGGCGTGCGCGTCGTACAGCGCTCGCCAGGCGGTCGGGTCTCCGTCACGGGCCAGCTCGACCCAGGGTCGAGCAGGGCCGGTCGCATCGCTCACTCAGCCTCCGTGGCCACCGGGGTCGGAGTCCTGGCCGGAGCCGCCCGTCGCGTCGGCGGCGGACTCGGCGGGACGGCGGCTGGGCGTGGGCCGCGGTGGGTGCGCCGGATGCGTCGGGTGGCTCGGCTGGGCGCTCCTGGTGGGATGGGTGGGGTGGCTCGGATGCGCCGGGTGCGTCGGATGGCTCGGGTGGGACGGCTGCGCGGGGTGGCCCGGATGCGCCGGGCGGGCGGGACGGGCCGGGTGGCTCGGGTGGGCGGCTTCGCTGGTGGGGTCGGCGCCGGCCGACCCCGACGGGCCGGCGGGCGAGGTGGAGCGTCCCGGCGCGGTGGGGTGCGGGGAGAGGTCGTGACCCGGGATCACCGTCGACGGTCCGGTGACATGACGTACCACGCTCTGAGCGCCGTAGGCCAGTCCGCCGGTGCCCGCGACCACGACCACCGCCGCGAGCGGGAGCCGCCAGCGGGCCCGGCGTCGTACCGGTGTGGGGGTGGAGGCGCGTGCCAGCAGCGCCAGTCGCTCGCCGAGCGAGTCGTCGGCGGTGCGGACCGGCGGCGGCAGGCGCAGCGGGTTCGGCTTGTCGGTCATGGTGGTTCCTGGGAAGTCTGCCGATGGGGTGGCTCGCTGGCTACATGTCGTCAGCAGCGCCGAATGCGACATCTCGGTTTCCGGTCCCGCAGCCCGCGCCGATAGACTCGGTCGCTGGCGCCTGTGCGCCGTACGAGCTCTTGACAACCTGCACAGATCAGAAGGCTGGCGTAGCAACCACATGGCAACCACGAACGACCTCAAGAACGGCATGGTTCTCAACATCGACGGCCAGCTCTGGCAGGTCACGGAGTTTCAGCACGTGAAGCCGGGTAAGGGCCCCGCCTTCGTCCGGACCAAGCTGCGCAACGTCGAGTCGGGCAAGAACGTCGACAAGACCTTCAACGCCGGCACCAAGGTCGAGACCGCGACGGTCGACCGCCGCACGATGCAGTACCTGTACAACGACGGCAGCAACTTCGTCTTCATGGACGTGCAGACCTACGACCAGATCGAGGTCGCCCCCGAGATCGTCGGTGACGCGGCGAACTTCATGCTGGAGAACACCGAGGCCATCGTGGCCACGAACGACGGTCGCGTGCTCTTCATCGAGATCCCCGCCTCCGCGGAACTCGTGGTGACCTACACCGAGCCCGGCGTGGTCGGCGACTCCGCCACCGGCCGCACCAAGCCGGCCACCCTGGAGACCGGCGCCGAGATCCAGGTGCCGCTGTTCATCGAGCAGGGCGAGAAGATCAAGGTCGACACCCGCGACGGCGGCTCCTACCTGAGCCGCGTGAAGTCCTAGTGGCGGCTCGCTCCAAGGCTCGCAAGCGGGCCCTCGACCTGCTCTTCGCCGCCGAGGCGCGGGGAACGTCGCCCGTCGACCTGCTCGAGCAGCAGATCGCCGACGGCGAGGGTCCGACGAACGAGTACACCGTCACCCTCGTCCGCGGCGTCGTGGCCGAGCAGGACACCATCGACGGCATCCTGGCGCGCTACGCGCAGGGCTGGACGCTGGGCCGGATGCCGGCCGTGGACCGCAACGTGCTGCGGCTGGGCGCCTGGGAACTCCTGTACGCCGAGGACGTGCCCGACCATGTCGCCCTCAGCGAGGCGGTCGAGCTCGTCCGCGAGTTGTCCACCGACGAGTCGCCGCAGTTCGTGAACGGCGTCCTCGGGGCCATCCAGCGGGACAAGGCCAGCCTGGTCTGAGGCTGCGGCCGGACCATCGACACGGGAGCGCCCGGGCTGTTGCCCGGACGCTCCCGTCGTTCAGTCGTGCCACTCGAGGTCGAGGCGGATGCCGTGCAGCAACTCGGTCGGCTCGATCCCGATCGCGGCGGCCACGCGCAGGTACTTCGAGATCCCGCTGTCGGTCTCGCCTCGCTCCATCCGCGCCACCTGGGTCACGCCCATGCCGCTGCGTCGCGCGACGGCCTCCTGGGTGAGATGGCGCCGTACTCGCTCGGCGCGGAGGTTCGATCCGATCCGTTCCAGCAGATCGGTGGTGGTGGCGGCCATGAGGGCACCAGCCTGACCGCATCACTTGGTCGCTGCCAGAACACGAAAGTGCAGATACAACACGAATATGTGCTCTAAGGTTCGGTCCAGGTTGTGTCCCGACCGAGGGACGCCACGAACAGCAAGGAACGGACAGATGAGTGACCCCACCCCGGGCTTCGACCCTGGTGTCAACCCGAAGGCGGCGGCGAAGGCGGCCAAGGCCTACGCGAAGGCATCCCGTCCGTGGTACCGCAAGAAGCGCTGGTGGCTGCTGGCGGCGGTCGTCGTCATCGTGATCATCGTGGTCGCGACCAACAACGGCGGCTCGGACGGACCGAAGAAGGTCGACACCGCCGGCAGCGCCTCGACCAGCGGCTCCAAGAGCGGCTCATCGACGGGCGGCAGCGACACCGCCGGCACCGAGAAGAACCCGATCAAGGTCGGCGAGACGGTCGAGCTGGCCGGCACCCGCTACACGGTCAAGAAGGTCGACACCACCTCGCAGGTCGGCGGCGACTTCGGTGCGAAGGCCGACGGAAAGTTCGTCGTCGTCACGCTGACGATCGAGAACATGAAGAACGAGACGAAGACCTTCAGCGAGTCCGCGGCGAAGCTCGTGGCCACCGACGGCACGCAGTACTCGACCGACGACGACGGCTCGATCTTCGCGGACAACTCGCTGATCCTGGCGGACATGCAGCCCCAGCTGCCGAAGACCGGCGTCCTGGTCTTCGACGTGCCGCCGTCGAAGCTGGCTGGCGCGAAGCTCAAGGTCAGTGACCTGTTCGGCAAGGGCGACGCGTACGTCGACCTCGGCCTGAAGTGAGCCAGCGGGTGCCTTTGTGCTGTGGCACAAAGGCACCCGTCGCATTTGGGGCGGTGACCAGTGACGCCGGGCCGGACGGCGTGTGACGCTCGTCTCATGACGGCACTGGATGCGAGCGGCACCGTTCCCGAGGGCACGACCGAACGGTGGCGCGACAAGAAGCGGTATCTGTGGCTGATCGGCCTCGTCGTGCCGAGCCTGGCGTTCCTGGCGCTCGGCGGGTATGCGCTGACCGGATGGGGCGTGTGGCTGTGGCTGGGCCCGATCGTGATCCTGGTGATCGTGCCGGCGATCGACCTGCTCGCCGGCCTGGACGGCTCCAACCCTCCCGACGACGTGATCGAGGCGCTGGAGAAGGACAGGTACTACCGCTGGATCACCTTCGCCTTCCTCCCCATCCAGTACGCCGGCTTCGTGGTGGCGATGTGGCTCATCGCGACCCGGGACTGGCCGGTGGTGGACCGGGTCGGCCTGGCGATCAGCATCGGCTGCATCGGCGGCATCGGCATCAACACCGCCCACGAGCTCGGGCACAAGCGCGAGGCCAACGAGCGCTGGCTGTCGAAGATCGCGCTGGCGCAGAGCTTCTACGGCCACTTCTACATCGAGCACAACCGCGGCCATCACGTCCGCGTTGCCACCCCGGAGGACCCCGCGTCCAGTCGGGTGGGGGAGAGCTTCTACCGGTTCTGGCCGCGCACCGTCTCGGGGTCGCTGCGTTCGGCATGGAACCTGGAACGGCGCCGCTACGCCCGCCGCGGACAGCACCCGTTCCGGATCGGCAACGACGTGCTCAACGCCTGGCTGATGTCGGCCGTACTCTGGGCCGCGATGATCGCCTGGCTGGGGGTGGGCATCGCGCCGTACCTCCTGCTGCAGGCCGTGGTCGGCTTCAGCCTGTTGGAGATCGTCAACTACATGGAGCACTACGGGATGCTGCGGCAGAAGGTCGGCGTCGGCGAGCGGCAGCGCTACGAGCGGGTCGATCCGAGCCACTCGTGGAACTCCAACAACATCGCCACCAACGTGCTGCTCTATCACCTGCAACGGCACAGCGACCACCACGCCAACCCCACGCGGCGCTACCAGACGCTGCGCGACTACGCCGAGAGCCCGGTGCTGCCGACCGGGTACGCCGGGATGATCGTGCTGGCGCTGGTCCCGCCGCTGTGGCGCCGAGTGATGGACCCGCGCGTGGTCGCGCACTTCGACGGCGACCTGCGCCGGGCCAACGTGCAGCCTGGCAAGCTCGACCGGCTGCTGGCGCGCTGGCCGGTGCCGGCCGCGGTGCTGGCGGCCGAGGCCCGCGAGGACGTCACCCGGCACACCTTCGACGATGGCGTCCGGGCGGCACGCTGCCCCGGCTGCGGCTACACCTACGAGGTCGACGCCGGCAACGAGCTGGAGGGCTTCGCTGCCGGCACCGCCTGGCGCGACATCCCCGACGACTGGTGCTGTCCCGACTGCGGGGTGCGGGAGAAGGTCGACTTCATCCCGCTCACCGAGCTGCCGGTCTAGTTGCCGGTCTGGCGTCGGCCGAACGCCGCGTCGTACCGCAGGGCCAGGTCGAGGTCGCCGCGGCGCTCGCTGAGCGGACGCCCGAGCAGGTCCTCGGCCTGGCCCAGCCGGTAGCGCACGGTGTTCTTGTGCACGCCGAGCGTGCGGGCGGCCTCCTCCACTCCGGCGGAGGCCAGGAAGACCCGCACCGTCTCGCGCAGTCGATCCCGACCCGGTACGTCGTCGGCCAGCGCGCCCAGCGTGCGAGCGACGAAGCGGGCGGCGGTCGCCGGGTCGCGGGCCAGTAGGGCCAGCGCGGCCACGTCGTCGTACCGGGTCAGCGCCGGTGGGGCCGGCTGGGCCGCCGCCACCTGCTGGGCGGCCAGCGCCTCCTGGTGGGCCGTCACGAACCCGTCCGGGCCGCGGGCCGGACCGCCGATCGCGACGTGGACTCCGCGGTCCTCCGGCACCTGGACCGCGTCGGTCGCGGCCGTGGACAGCCACATCCACAGCTCCCGGCCACCCGGCTCGACCAGCAGCGGGCGCAGGCCGCCGACGTGGCCGGCGAGGGTGTGCGCGAGCGGCTCGAGCCGCACCGTCGCGTCCGGTGTGGTGGCGCGCAGGAGGACCGCGGTGTGCGGGCCGGCCAGCGGGTAGCCGCCGAGCGCCGTGGCCAGGTCGCGGGCGTCCGGGTCCTCGCCGGCCAGCAGGGCGCGCACCACCTCGAAGCGCTGCGCCGTACCGCTGTGCCGGATCCGGCGCCGCTCCTCCTGGTGCACCAGGATCGACGCCTCGGTGACCCGGTCGAGCCAGCGCCCGGCCCGGGTCCAGAAGTCGACCAGCAGGGCGGTCGCATCCACCCCTGGCGGTGCCAGCCGGGCCACCTCGATGGCGTAGGCCCAGGCCTCCCGCTGGGCGGCCCGGTACGCCGCCAGCAGCACCGGCAGGTCGACGTGCCGGCGGGCGAGCTCGGCGGCCACCTCGGCCGCGCTCGGCACCACCACCGGCTCCGGGCGGTCCTCGGCCAGGGTCGCGAGGAACGCCTGCCACTGGTCGCGCACGGTGGTGGTGACCATCGCCGCGAGCTCGGCGTCGCGGGCCAGCTCGCTGGTCTCGCCGAGGACGGCCGAGGCGATCCGGTCGACCCATGCGGCGACGTGGTCCGGCGTGGCCTCGAGCGCGACGAACGCCGCCACCCAGGCCTGGTCGGCGTCGGTGCTCATCCGTGCTCCTGTCGCTGCTTCCCTGCGCGGTCCCTGTGGAGGGCCGTTTGTGGTGCGGTCGGTTCGGACATAGTTTGTCCCAGACGCTGCTGACCTGCTCGGAGGAGAGAAGCGCCATGAGCCAGGGCACTCCCGACCCGTTCTCGGGTCCGTTCCAGGAGGGGCACACCGCGGTGCGGCCCTTCACCCCCGCCGACCTGGGGGCGTACGCCGCGGGTCAGGCGGTCGGTGCGCCGCCACCGGGCCCCGTCGGCCCGCCGCCGGCCGCGCATGTCGCCCCGCCCGTGCCGCCTGTGCCTCCCGAGCCGGACCCGCCGGCCGCCGAGGTGCGGCGGTTCATGACCGCGACCGACTTCCTCGAGCGGCGTGCCGAGACCGCCGAGCAGGGGCCGGCCACGTGGGGCTGGCAGGGCTTCCTTCGCCGGATCACCGGCGGCCTGGTGTCGCCCGCGATGGGCCGGGCCGAGCGGGCTTACGTCCACGACCGGGCCAGCATCCAGCGCGACTTCGACGGACCCCGCACGATCGCCTTCATCAACCCCAAGGGCGGTGCCGCCAAGACCACCGGTGTGCTGATGGCCGGCTACACGTTCGGCACCGTGCGTGGCGGCGGCGTGATCGCCTGGGACGACAACGAGACCCGCGGCACGCTCGGGATCCGCGGCGCGCGGTCGAGCCATCGCAACACCACCCGCGAGCTGCTCACCGACATCGGCCGGTTCTCCGACATCTACCAGAGCCGGATCGGGGACCTGGGCGCGTTCGTGCGCTCCCAGGGCGATGCGCACTTCGACGTGCTGGCCTCCGACGAGCGGCCCGATGTCACCGGCCAGATCCACGCCGATGACTTCAAGGCGGTCCACCAGCTGCTGGAGCGCTACTACAAGCTGCTGATCCTCGACACCGGCAACAACCTGCGCGCCGAGAACTGGCTGGCAGCGGTCGAGGCCGCCGACCTGCTGGTGGTGACCAGCACCGTGCGCGAGGACACCGGCTACTCCGGTCTGTGGATGCTCGACGCGCTTCAGGACGCCGGCTACCAGAACCTGAAGTACCAGAGCATCACGGTGCTCTCCGACCCCTCGCCGCAGGTCGACCAGGCACTCGCCAAGGACCTGGTCGAGGTCTACCAGCAGCGCACTCGCGCGGTGTTCCGGGTGCCCTACGACCCGGCGCTGGTCTCCGGGTCGGTGGTGAACTACCACCGGCTCTCCAAGGCCACCCGGCGCTCCTGGCATCGGGCGTGTGCGGCGATGGCGGCCGCACTGTGACGGCCACGGCTGGGTAACGTCGGAGCATGCGCGCGATCGTCTACTCCGAGACCGGCCCCTCCTCCGTCCTGCGGCTCGTCGAGCGCGAGCTGCCCGAGCCGGGCCCGGGGGAGGTGCGCGTCCGGCTCGCGCGCGCCGGGGTGAACCCGACCGACTGGAAGCAGCGGGCGGGCGGCACCTACGGCCCGCTCGGCCCGGACGCGATCACGCCGGGCCAGGACGGCGCCGGCACCGTCGACGCGCTCGGGGAGGGGGTGGCGGGGATCGCCGTGGGCGACCGGGTCTGGCTCTACCTGGTCCAGCATGAGCAGCCGCACGGCACCGCCGCGGAGTACGCCGTCGTACCGCTGCGCAAGGCGGTGCCGCTGCCCGACAACGCATCCTTCGACGTGGGCGCCGCGCTCGGCGTCCCGGCGCTGACGGCACACCGGGCGCTGACCAGCGGCGAGCTCACCGATCGGATCGCTCCCGGCACCATGGCCGGGCAGACGGTGCTGGTGCACGGCGGGGCGGGCGCGGTGGGCAACGCCGCGATCCAGCTCGCCCGGTGGGCCGGGGCGACGGTGATCGCGACGGTGAGCAGCGAGGAGAAGGCGGCGCTGGCGATCGAGGCCGGCGCCCACCAGACGGTCAACTACCGGGTCGGTGACGCCGTCACGGCCGTCCAGGACCTCGCGCCGCAGGGCGTCGACCTAGTCGTCGACGTCGCCCCGGCGCAGAACAACGACCTCGATCGCGAGGTGATCCGCAACCGCGGCACGATCGCGATCTATGCCAACAACGGCGGCGACGAGCTCGTCATGCCGGTCCGGGCGACGTTCTCCAAGAACATCCGCTACCAGTTCGTGCTGCTCTACACCGTCGGCGACGACCTGCTGGCTCGGGCCGCCGAGGACGTGACCGCGGCGGTGGCCGCGGGGGCGTTCGGCGTGGGGGAGGAGTATGGCGTGCCTCTGACGCACTTCGCGCTCGAGGACACCGCTGCCGCCCACGACGCGGTCGAGGCCGGCGCGATCGGAAAGGTGTTGCTCGACCTCGCCTGAGGCTCCTCGGTGCCCTTTTTCTCCCGTCACGGCGGGGAGGGCTAGGCTGCCGCCGTACCGACATCCTTTAACGAGCCGTCCGGTGAGGCGGAGAAGGAGGTCCTCGCCGTGACGGCGAACCCTGACGAGCCCGACGCCCGGCCCGACGCCCGGCCCGGTCTGGGGCCCGGCGACCCGGCCGGCGACGGCCGCGTGGTTCTCGACGCCGGCGACATCGCCCGCGCGCTGACCCGCATCTCGCATGAGATCCTCGAGCGCAACAAGGGCGCCGAGGACTTGCTGCTGCTCGGCCTGCAGACCCGGGGCGTACCGCTGGCGAGGCGGATCGCCGCCAAGATCGCCGAGGTCGAGGGCACGGCGGTGGCCACCGGCAGCCTGGACGTGACGATGTACCGCGACGACCTGCGCAACCACCCCACCCGAGCCCCCCACAAGACCGACGTGCCCGGCGGCGTCGACGGCAAGACAGTGGTCCTGGTCGACGACGTGCTCTATTCGGGCCGCACCATCCGGGCCGCGCTCGACGCGCTCTCCGACCTGGGCCGTCCGGCCGTCGTACGCCTGGCCGTCCTGGTCGACCGCGGGCATCGCGAGCTGCCGATCCGGGCCGACCACGTCGGTAAGAACCTGCCCACCGCCCGCACCGAGCGCGTCCGGCTGCGGCTGGTGGAGACCGACGGCGAGGACGAGGTAAGGATCGTGGAGGCATGACCCGGCACCTCCTCAGCATCGACGACGTGAGCGTGGCGGAGATCCGGCAGCTGTTCGAGACCGCCGCGGAGATGCACGACGTGCAGCGGCGGGAAGTCAAGAAGCTGCCGGCGCTGCGCGGGCGCACCGTGATCAACCTGTTCTTCGAGGACTCCACCCGGACCCGGTCCAGCTTCGAGATCGCCGGCAAGTGGCTCTCCGCCGACGTCATCAACCTCTCCGCCAAGGGCTCCTCGACGTCCAAGGGCGAGAGCCTGCGCGACACCGTACTGACGGTGACGGCGATGGGCATCGACGGCCTGGTCATCCGGCACTCCGCCTCCGGTGCGCCCGAGCAGGTCGCCGGCTGGGTGGACATCCCGGTGATCAACGCCGGCGACGGCATGCACGAGCACCCCACCCAGGCATTGCTCGACGCCTACACGCTCACCCGTCGGCTCGGCACCCTGGAGGGCAAGCACATCGCCATCGTCGGCGACCTCACCCATTCGCGGGTCTTCCGCTCCAACGTGAAGTCGCTGACCAAGCTCGGCGGCCGGGTGACGGTGGTCGCTCCGCCGACGCTGATGCCCAGCGGCGTGGCGCACTGGTCCAAGGAGGCGGGCTTCGGGACGTCGTACGACCTGGACGCGGTGCTGCCCGATGTCGACGCGGTGATGATGCTGCGGGTGCAGAAGGAGCGGATGAGCGGCGGCTTCTTCCCCTCCCCGCGGGAGTACACCGTCGGCTACGGGCTCACCCGCGCCCGGCTGGCCGCTCTGCGTCCCGGCACGCCGATCCTGCACCCGGGACCGATGAATCGCGGCCTGGAGATCTCACCCGAGGCGGCCGACGCCGTCGACCAGTCGGTCATCCTCGACCAGGTCTCGGCCGGCGTCGCGGTGCGGATGGCCGTGCTCTACCACCTGCTGGCCGGAGAGGAGGCAGCCGCGTGAGTCCCGACGAGCTCGACCACCGACTGCTCATCAAGGGCGTCTCGATCCTGGGGCGCAACACCGCCGACGTGTACGTCGAGGACGGCGTGGTCCGTGAGATCGGCACGGTCTCGACTCCGGCCGACTCGACGGTCGACGCCGCCGGCCTGGTGTTGCTGCCCGGCCTGGTCGACCTGCACACGCACCTGCGCGAGCCGGGCCGCGAGGACGCCGAGACGGTGCTCAGCGGGTCCCAGGCGGCGGCCGCGGGCGGGTTCACCGCGGTACTCGCGATGGCCAACACCACTCCGGTCACCGACACAGCCGAGGCGGCGGAGCGAGTCTTCGACCTGGGCCGCCAGGCGGGGCTGGTTGACGTGCAGCCGGTCGGCGCCGTCACCAAGGGGCTGGCCGGCGAGGAGCTGGCCGAGCTGGGCCTGATGGCGCGCTCGCGGGCGCGAGTGCGGGTCTTCTCCGACGACGGTCGCTGCGTGGGGGACGCACGGGTGATGCGGCGTGCGCTGGAGTACGTGAAGGCCTTCGGCGGCGTGATCAGCCAGCACAGCCAGGATCCCGCGCTCGCGGGCCCGAGCGCGTGCTGCCATGAGGGCCCGCTGTCGGGCGAGCTGGGCCTGCCGGGTTGGCCGGGCGTGGCCGAAGAGGTCATCGTCGCCCGCGACGTGATGCTCGCGCGGCACACCGGCTCGCGGGTGCATGTGGCACACGTGTCGACCGCCGGCTCGGTCGAGGTGATCCGCTGGGCGAAGGCGCAGAGGATCGACGTCACCGCCGAGGTGACCCCGCACCACCTGCTGCTGACCACCGACCTGCTCGCCGGCTACGACCCGACGTACAAGGTGAACCCGCCGCTGCGGCCCGCCGAGGACGTCGAGGCGCTGCGCGACGCGCTCGTCGACGGGACCATCGACGCGGTCGCCACCGACCACGCGCCGCACGCGCGGCATGACAAGGAGCACGCGTTCGTGGACGCGGCGTTCGGGATGCTCGGGCTGGAGACCGCGCTCGGCGTGGTCTGGACCGTGCTGGGCGACCGGCTCGGCTGGGACGGCGTGGCGCGGGTGATGAGCGCCAACCCGGCCCGGATCGCGGGGCTGGCCGAGCACGGCCACGCGATCGAGGTGGGCTGCCCGGCGACGTTCACGCTGGTCGACCCGGCCGCGACCTGGGTGGTCGATCGGGATGCCTCGCTGTCGCTGTCGCGCAACAACCCCTGGCACGACCGCAAGCTCACCGGGCAGGTGCGGGCGACCTACCTGCGAGGCCGGGAGGCATTCGCCCGCTGACCCGGCGCTCGACGAGGAGCATGGCCGTCACCAGGACGGCCACCACCGCCAACTCCTGGGCGGTGCCCCACCGGCGACCCACCGGCCAGCCGGCGAGGACCACCACGGCGCGTAGCCTGGCGGCATGAGCGCGGACGACGACCGTCTGGAGCGCTTCGTGCAGGCGCAGTCCGGCGGCGTCTACGAGCGGGCGCTCGCCGAGCTTCGAGCCGGCCGCAAGACCAGCCACTGGATGTGGTTCGTGTTCCCCCAGGTGGCCGGACTGGGGTCGTCCGCCACGTCGCGGTTCTACGCGATCGGCTCAGCCGAGGAGGCGCGCGGCTACCTCGCCCACCCGGTGCTCGGGCCCCGGCTGCTGGCGTGCGCGCGGGCGGTGCTGGACTTCGCCAGTACGCCGGAACAGCTCCTCGGCCCGGTCGACGCCGCCAAGCTGCGCTCCTCGATGACGCTGTTCGCCGGCGTGTCCGACGAGCCCGTGTTCGCCGAGGTCCTGGACCGCCACTTCGGCGGCTCGCGGTGTGACCGCACCGTGGCCTTCCTCGCCGGGCGACCCGCGTGACGGTTCGTCGAGGTAGGCAGCGGCGAGCAGTCCAGGGTCTGGCAGGGTGGCCGGGTGAGTGACCTGTTCTCCGACAAGCTGGCGATCTGGCGGGAGTACACCGAGTCTCCGTGGGCCCGGATCAGGTATGCGGTCGTCGGCGCGATCCTGCGCCGGCACACGTCCGAGTTGGGCGGCCGGCTCCGGGTCCTCGACGTCGGCGGCGGCGACGGGATGGACTCGCTCCCACTCGCGCGGGCCGGCCACGACGTCACCATCGTCGACCCGACCTCCGCGTGGCTGGCCGAAGCCCGGCGACGCGCCGACGAGGCCGGGGCGACGATCACCACCGTCGAGGCCGGTCTCGACGATCTGCCGGCGGGGGAGTGGGACCTGGTGTTGTGCCACTTCGTGTTGCGCTACCGCTCGGCCGACGCCGGGGACGTGGCGGCGCTGGCCGAGCGGGTCCGTCCGGGCGGTCGGCTCTCGGTCATGGACGTGAACCCCGACGGCCGGGTGCTCCGCGCGCTACTCAACGACGGGCCGGCGGGTGCGCTCGGCGAGCTCGCGGCCGAGCGCGCGACGGTGGAGACCTTCCAGACCGACGCTCGCAAGGTGACGTGGAACAGCACCGCGGACGAGATGGCGACCGCCGGTCTGCGCCAGCTCGGCCTCTACGGCAACCGGATCGCCAACGACCTGCTGGTCGACAACGCCGCCAAGCACGACCCGGCGTACTTCACCGGGCTTCTCGACCTCGAGCTCGCCCTGTGCGACCGCGAGCCGTTCAACCGGATCGGGTTCGCCTGGCAGCTGGTCGCCGAGCGGGTCGGCTGAGGATCAGCCCATCTTCTTCAGGATCCGCTCCAGCGTCAGCGGGGTGCGCGAGGTGAGCTCCTTGGTGTAGGTCCGCTGGATCCAACCCATCGCATCGGGGGTGCCGGTGACGGTGGTGTCCGAGACCGTGCACAGCGCGCCGTCGACCAGGCCCAGGACCTTGAGCGCCATATCCGCGGGCGGGTCCGCGTGGGTCGCCACGGGGTGCTTGAAGAACGTCACCAGCTGGTAGGACTCCCGGCCGTGGGGCAGATCCCCGAATGGAAGGTGCGAAATCAACGACTCGAGCTGCTCGCGGGAGCGCACGATCGTGGTGGCGGTGAAGCCGCGCAGCTCGGGCCAGGCCGCCTCGATCCGGTCACCGATCGCATCGGGATCATCAGGGTCGGACTCGAACACCACGTTGCCGCTGGAGATCACCGAGCGGACCGCGTCATACCCCAGGGACTCCAGCACCCCACGCAGGGACTCGTTGGACTTGCGCGGATCGCCCGGGCCGATCCCGCGGATCAGCGCCACGTACGTCGTCATGGACCTCACGCTAGCGATGCCGACCGACAAGAGTGTGGCTGATAGGGTCGCGGGAAACCGATCGTCCTTTAACCACCGTCCCGTGAGGCGGAGAAGGAGGCCCGGGTGCACAGTCGTGCCGCCACCCCTGCATTGCTCGTTCTCGAGGACGGCCGCGCGTTCCGCGGCGAGTCCTACGGCGCCGAAGGCGAGACCTTCGGCGAGGCGGTCTTCGCCACCGGTATGACCGGCTACCAGGAGACCCTGACCGACCCGTCCTACCACCGTCAGGTGGTCGTCCAGACCGCGCCGCACATCGGCAACACCGGTGTCAACGACGAGGACCCGGAGTCGAAGCGGATCTGGGTCGCCGGGTACGTCGTCCGCGACCCCGCCCGCGTCCCGAGCAGCTGGCGCAGCCGGCGCTCGCTCGACGAGGAGCTCGCGGCGCAGGGCGTCGTCGGCATCAGCGGCGTCGACACCCGGGCGCTGACCCGCCACCTGCGCGAGGCCGGCGCGATGCGGGTCGGCATCTCCACGGTCGAGACCGACCCCGAGCGGCTGCTGGCCAAGGTGCGGGCCAGCGCCGAGATGGCCGGCGCCGAGCTCTCCTCCGAGGTCACCACGCCCGAGCCGTACGTGGTTCCCGCGCACGGCGAGAAGCGCTTCACCGTCGCCGCCCTCGACCTGGGCATCAAGGACATGACGCCGCACCGGATGGCCGAGCGCGGCATCGAGGTGCATGTGCTGCCCGCCACCAGCACGCTCGAGGACGTCCTCGCGGTGCAGCCGGACGGCCTCTTCTACTCCAACGGCCCCGGCGACCCGGCCGCCACCACCCAGCAGATCCAGGTGCTCCAGCAGGCGCTGGAGCGCGAGCTGCCCTACTTCGGCATCTGCTTCGGCAACCAGCTCTTCGGCCGCGCGCTGGGCTTCGGCACCTACAAGCTGAAGTACGGCCACCGCGGCATCAACCAGCCGGTGATGGACCGCACCACCGGCAAGGTGGAGGTCACCGCCCACAACCATGGCTTCGCCGTCGACGCGCCGCTGGACGGCCCGACGACCACGCCGTACGGCGAGGCGCGGGTCTCCCACGTCAACCTCAACGACGACTGCGTCGAGGGCCTGGAGCTGCGCAGGGACGGCAGGCTCCGGGCGTTCAGCGTGCAGTACCACCCGGAGGCCGCGGCCGGGCCGCACGATGCGGCGTACCTCTTCGACCGATTCGTGGACCTGCTGGGTGGGGAGCTCTGACATGCCGAAGCGCGATGACATCACGTCCGTCCTGGTGATCGGCTCGGGTCCGATCGTGATCGGCCAGGCCTGCGAGTTCGACTACTCCGGCACCCAGGCGTGCCGGGTGCTCAAGGCCGAGGGCCTGCGCGTGATCCTGGTCAACTCCAACCCGGCAACGATCATGACCGACCCGGAGTTCGCCGACGCCACCTACGTCGAGCCGATCACGCCGGAGTTCGTCGAGAAGGTGATCGCCAAGGAGCGTCCCGACGCCCTGTTGGCCACCCTCGGCGGCCAGACCGCGCTCAACTGCGCGGTCGCGCTCGACGCGGCCGGCGTCTTGGAGAAGTACGACGTCGAGCTGATCGGCGCCACCATCGAGGCGATCCAGCGCGGAGAGAACCGCGAGGAGTTCAAGAAGATCGTCGCCGAGCTCGGCGGCGAGAGCGCCCGCAGCGTCATCTGCCACTCGGTGGACGACCTGCTCAAGGGCGCCGAGGAGCTCGGCTACCCGCTGGTCATCCGGCCCTCGTTCACGATGGGCGGCTCCGGCTCCGGCTTCGCCTACAACGAAGCGGAGCTGCGCCGGCTCGGCGGCGCCGGCCTCGCCGCCAGCCCGACCACCGAGGTGCTCCTGGAGGAGTCGATCCTCGGGTGGAAGGAGTACGAACTGGAGGTGATGCGCGACCAGGCCGACAACACCGTCATCGTCTGCTCGATCGAGAACCTCGACCCGATGGGCGTGCACACCGGCGACTCGATCACCGTCGCCCCGGCGATGACGCTGACCGACCGCGAGTACCAGAAGCTGCGCGACCTGGCCATCGGCATCATCCGCGCGGTCGGCGTCGACACCGGCGGTTGCAACATCCAGTACGCCGTCAATCCCGCCGACGGCCGCATCATCGTCATCGAGATGAACCCGCGCGTCTCGCGCTCCTCCGCGCTGGCGTCGAAGGCGACTGGCTTCCCGATCGCGAAGATCGCCGCCAAGGTCGCCATCGGCTACACGCTGGACGAGATCCGAAACGACATCACCCAGGAGACCCCGGCGTCGTTCGAGCCGACCCTGGACTACGTCGTGGTCAAGGTGCCGCGGTTCGCGTTCGAGAAGTTCCCCGGCGCCGACCCGGTGCTGACCACGCACATGAAGTCGGTCGGCGAGGCGATGGCGATCGGCCGCAACTTCACCGAGGCGCTGCAGAAGGCGCTGCGCTCGCTGGAGAAGAAGGAGGCCGTCTTCTCCTGGGCCGGCGGTCTCGACACGCTCGCTGGCGCTCGCGGCTCGACCACCGAGTCGCTCAAGGCGGACCTCCTGGAGCAGATCAAGGTCCCGCACGACGGCCGGCTCAAGGAGGTCATGGATGCGATCCGCGCCGGCGCCACCCCCGAGGAGGTCTTCGAGGCCACCAGGATCGACCCGTGGTTCGTCGACCAGTTGTTCTTGATCAACGAGGTCGCCGCCGAGATCGCCGAGGCCGACGAGCTGACCCCCGCGCTGCTGCGGCACGCCAAGCGGCACGGCTTCTCCGACGCCCAGATCGGCGAGATCCGGGGGATGAGCGCGGACGTGGTGCGCGGCGTGCGGCACGCGCTCGGCATCCGGCCGGTCTACAAGACGGTCGACACCTGTGCGGCCGAGTTCGCGGCGAAGACGCCGTACCACTACTCCTCCTACGACGAGGAGACCGAGGTCGCGGCGCGCACCAAGCCGGCGGTGATCATCCTCGGCAGCGGCCCCAACCGGATCGGCCAGGGCATCGAGTTCGACTACTCCTGCGTGCACGCCTCGCAGGCGCTCGCCACGGCGCCGAACGAATGGGGCGGCTACGAGACCATCATGGTCAACTGCAACCCCGAGACGGTCTCCACCGACTACGACACCTCCGACCGGCTCTACTTCGAGCCGCTCACCCTGGAGGACGTGCTCGAGGTGGTCCACGCCGAGCAGCAGGCCGGTCCGCTGGTGGGCGTCATCGCCACTCTCGGCGGTCAGACCCCGCTGGGCCTGGCGCAGGCGCTGAAGGACAACGGCGTGCCGATCCTGGGCACCACGCCCGAGGCGATCAACCTCGCCGAGGAGCGCGGCGCGTTCGGGCGGGTGCTGGCCGAGGCCGGCCTGGTCGCGCCCAAGCACGGCATGGCCACCACCTTCGAGGAGGCCCGCAAGATCGCCGCCGAGATCGGCTACCCGGTGCTGGTCCGGCCCTCCTATGTCCTGGGTGGCCGCGGCATGCAGATCGTGTACGACGACGAGGCGCTGCGGGCCTACATCGCCGCCGCGACCGAGGTCTCGCCGGACCGGCCGGTGCTGGTGGACAAGTTCGTCGACGACGCGGTCGAGATCGACGTGGACGCGCTCTACGACGGCACCGACCTGTTCTTGGGCGGCGTGATGGAGCACATCGAGGAGGCCGGCGTGCACTCCGGTGACTCCTCGTGCGCGCTGCCGCCGATCACGCTCGGTGCGGCCGAGATCCAGCGGATCCGCGAGGCCACTCTCGGCATCGCCCGGGGCGTGGGCGTGCGGGGCCTGATCAACATCCAGTTCGCCCTCGGCTCCGACGTGCTCTACGTGCTAGAGGCCAACCCGCGGGCGAGCCGCACGGTGCCGTTCGTCTCCAAGGCGACCGCCACCCCGCTGGCCAAGGCGGCCGCCCGGCTGATGCTGGGCGAGTCGATCGCCGCGCTGCGGGCCGCCGGCGTACTCCCCGCCGAAGGCGACGGCGGCAGCCTACCGGCGCACCAGCCGATCGCGGTCAAGGAGGCGGTGCTGCCGTTCAACCGGTTCCGCACCCCCGAGGGCGTCCAGGTCGACACCGTGCTCGGCCCGGAGATGAAGTCCACCGGCGAGGTGATGGGGCTCGACACCGACTTCGGCCGGGCCTTCGCGAAGGCGCAGGCCGGGGCGTTCGGGCCGCTGCCGACCGCCGGCAAGGTGTTCGTCTCGATGGCCAATCGGGACAAGCGCACCATGATCTTCCCGGTGAAGGTGCTGGCCGATCACGGCTTCGAGATCGTCGCCACGCAGGGCACCGCCGAGGTACTGCGCCGCAATGGCGTGGAGTGCACCGTCATCCGCAAGCACTTCGAGGGCGCCGGGGCGGAGGGCGAGCGCACCGCGGTCGAGGCGATCCTCGACGGCGAGTTCGACCTGGTGATCAACACCCCCAACGGCTCGGCCGCCGGCAAGTCCGCGCGGATGGACGGCTACGAGATCCGGGCCGCCGCCGTGGTCGCGAACATCCCGTGCATCACCACGGTGCAGGGACTCGGCGCGGCGGTGCAGGGCATCGAGGCGCTCGAACGGGGCGAGATCGGCGTGCGGTCGCTCCAGGACTGGGCGAAGGCGCTCGGGTGAGGGCGCGGCCCTACCGGCTGCTCTTCGACCAGTTCCTGGTCAAGAGCGACCCGGAGCAGGCCCATCACCAGGCGTTCAGCGCGATCCGTGCCGCCCGGCCGGTGCTGGCCCGGCGCGCCTTCCCGGGAGCGCCGGTCCAGGCGATGGGGCTGACCTTCCCCAACGCGCTCGGGCTCGCGGCCGGCTTCGACAAGTCCGGCGTGGGCATCGACGCGCTCGGCGGGCTCGGCTTCGGCCACGTCGAGATCGGCACCGTCACCGGCGAGCCGCAGCCCGGCAACCCGCAGCCGCGGCTGTTCCGGCTGGTCAACGACCGCGCCATCGTCAATCGGATGGGCTTCAACAACGACGGTGCCGAGGTGGTCGCACAGCGGCTGGCGCAGCGTCTCGGTGGTCGAGCCGGCCGTCGTGAGGCACGAGCGACGGACGCGTCGAGACCCGGGCCGGTGCTCGGCATCAACATCGGCAAGACCAAGATCGTCCCCGAGGACGACCAGGCCGCGGTCGAGGCCGACTACGCCAAGTCCACCCGGCTGCTGGCGCCGTACGCCGACTACCTGGTGGTCAACGTCAGCTCGCCGAACACGCCGGGCCTGCGCGACCTGCAGTCCGTGGAGCGGCTGCGGCCACTGCTGGAGCACGTGCGCCGCACCGCCGACGAGGCGACCGAGTCCCGGGTGCCGCTGCTGGTCAAGATCGCGCCCGACCTGGCCGACGAGGACGTGCTCGCGGTGGCCGACCTGGCGCTGGCGATCGGCCTGGACGGCATCGTCGCCACCAACACCACCATCGCCCGCGACGGGCTGCGGGCGCACCCGCACGAGCTCGCCGAGATCGGCGCCGGCGGCCTGTCGGGCGCTCCGTTGCGGGCCCGCGCCCTCGACGTGCTACGGCTGCTGCGCGGCCGGGTCGGCGACCGGCTCACCCTGATCGGCGTCGGCGGGATCAGCAGCGTCGAGGACGCCCGCGAGCGGCTGGCGGCGGGCGCGGACCTGCTGCAGGGCTACACCGCCTTCATCTACGAGGGGCCGCTGTGGCCCCGCCGGATCGCGAGGGGAGTCGCCCGATGACCTTCGGCCGCCGACTGGCGCAGGCGATGGCCGACCGCGGCCCGCTGTGCGCCGGCATCGACCCGCACGCCTCGCTGCTCCTGGAGTGGGGCCTGAGCGACGACGTCGCCGGCCTGGAGCGGTTCGCGCTGACGGCCGTCGAGGGGCTGGCCCCGCACGTCGCGGTGATCAAGCCGCAGAGCGCGTTCTACGAGCGGTTCGGCTCGCGCGGGATCGCCGTACTCGAGCGGGTCGTTGCCGCGTCCCGAGAGGCCGGCGCGCTGGTGCTGCTCGACGTGAAGCGCGGCGACATCGGCTCCACGTCGCAGGCGTACGCCGACGCCTACCTCGACCCGACCTCACCGCTGGCCTCGGACGCCGTCACGGTGAGCCCCTATCTGGGCTTCGGGTCGCTGACGCCGTTCGTCGAGACGGCGCGCCGCCACGACGGGGGGCTGTTCGTGCTCGGGCTGACCTCCAACAGGGAGGGCCCGGAGGTGCAGCGGGCGACGACTGACACCGGTGAGACGGTGGCGGCGCGGATGTTCACCCACCTGGCCGGGCTCAACGAGGGTGCGGCGCCGCTCGGCTCCTTCGGCGCCGTCGTGGGGGCCACCATCGGAGACGCGGTCGGTGACCTCGCCTTCAACGGCCCGATCCTGGCGCCGGGCTTCGGCGAGCAGGGCGGTACCGCGGCCGACATCAGGCGGATCTTCGGCGATCTCCCGGTGCTGCCGTCGTCCTCGCGCGGGCTGCTCCGCCGCGGGCCCTCCGTCACCGCACTGCGCGACGCGGCGCTGGCCACCAACGACGAGCTGCGCTGACATGCCCGCGCACCTGACCTTCCGCACGGCGACACGCCGATCCGACGTGCGGAAGGTCAGGTGCGCGGTGACGGCGGGCCTGGCGGTGAGCGTCCTGGCCGGCCTCGCCGGGTGCGGCGGCAGCCCGCAGGCGTCGTACTGCGACGAGGTGAAGAGCCAACAGACACAGCTGTCCAAGGTGATCGGTGCCGGGGGAGAGGCCGCCCTGCTCGACGCGCTGCCGATCTTCCGTCGGCTGCAGGGCAAGGCGCCCAGCGACGTCCGGGCGGACTGGACCACCGTGGTCGACGCGCTGGCCGGCCTGGACAAGGCGCTGACCGCCGCGCACGTCGATCCGAAGACCTACGACGCGAAGCACCCGCCGGCCGGTGTGAGCGCGGCCCAGCAGCGGGCGATCGCGGCCGCCGCGACCACGCTCGGCAGCCAGAAGACCCTCGCCGCGCTGGCCGCCGTCCAGCAGCAGGCGCGCGACGTCTGCCACACCCCGCTGTCGCTGTAGCCGGACCGCCGTTGCCGCACCGCAGCCTTCTGACTAGATTGGCGCGGACCGCTCCCGCCGCATGTGAAGAAGGATTCCGTGGCCCTGCCTCCCCTCACCCCCGAACAGCGCCAGGCCGCTCTGGAGAAGGCAGCCGCCTCTCGCCGGGAGCGGGCCGAGGTGAAGAACCGGCTGAAGAGCTCGGGAGCCTCCATCCTGGAGGTGATCCAGGAGGGCCAGGTCAACGAGGTCGTCGGCAAGATGAAGGTCGTCGACCTGCTCCAGTCGATGCCCGGGCTGGGCAAGGTCCGCGCCCGGCAGGTGATGGAGCGGCTCGGCATCGCCGAGAGCCGCCGCGTCCGGGGCTTGGGGGCCAAGCAGGTGGCGGCGCTCGCCGCGGAGTTCGCCGGGCGTGACTGAGCCGCCCAGGCCGCCCAGGCCGCCCAGGCCGCCCAGGCCCAGCCGTCTGGTGGTCCTGGCCGGCCCGACGGCCGTCGGCAAGGGCACCGTCGCCGCCGCCGTACGCGCCGACCACCCGGAGGTCTGGATCTCGGTCTCCGCGACCACCCGCAAGCCGCGGCCCGGCGAGCTCAACGGCGTGCACTACTGGTTCGTCTCCGACGAGGAGTTCGACCGGATGATCGCCGAGGACGAGCTGCTGGAGTGGGCCACCGTGCACCAGGTGGCCCGCTACGGTACGCCGCGCCGACCGGTCGAGGAGGCGCTGGCCGCGGGCCGACCGGCGCTGCTGGAGATCGATCTCCAGGGCGCGCGCCAGGTCCGGAAGACGATGCCGGAGGCGCTGTTCGTCTTCCTCGCGCCGCCCTCGTGGGAGGAGCTGGTGCGGCGCCTGATCGGTCGCGGCACCGAGACCGAGGCCGAGCGGGAGCGGCGGCTGGCGACGGCGAAGGTCGAGCTGGCCGCCGAGGCGGAGTTCGACGTCACGATCGTCAACCGCGAAGTTCGTGCCGCCGCCGCGGAGTTGGTAGCCTTGATGACGCTCGGTGCCCGCGGTGGCGCGAGCGACACCCGATCCGAGACCAGTGAGGCTTAACGTGGCTGCCCCCGAAATCGACGCCCAGGGCGTGACCAACCCGTCGATCGACGACCTGCTGGCGAAGACCGACAGCAAGTACAAGCTGGTCCTCTACGGCGCCAAGCGCGCCCGCCAGATCAACGCCTACTACTCCCAGCTCGGCGAGGGCCTGCTGGAGTACGTCGGCCCGCTGGTCGACACCCACGTCCAGGAGAAGCCGCTGTCGATCGCGCTGCGCGAGATCAACGAGGACCTGCTCACCGGTGTGGACGTCGACCCCGCCGAGCTGGCCGCCGAGGAGGCGGCCGCCCGGGCCGCCGTCGCCGACGACCCGTTCGCCTCCGCCGAGTGAGCTGACGCTGACCGGCGACGTCGACACGAGGGCCGCTTCCCCGTCCGGGAAGCGGCCGTCGGTCGTTCTGGGGGTCAGCGGCGGGATCGCGGCGTACAAGGCCGCCGAGCTGCTGCGTCGCTTCACCGAGTCGGGCCACGACGTGACGGTGGTGCCGACCGCCGCCGCGCTGGAGTTCGTGGGTGCGCCCACCTGGGAGGCGCTCTCGGGCAAGGCCGTGGCCACGGAGGTGTTCGAGGAGATCACCGAGGTGCCGCACGTCCGGCTGGGGCAGAACGCCGACCTGGTCGTGGTCGCGCCGGCCACCGCCAACACGCTGGCGCGGGCCGCGCACGGGCTGGCCGACGACCTGCTCACCAACGTGCTCCTCACCGCGCGCTGTCCGGTGGTGTTCGCCCCGGCGATGCACACCGAGATGTGGGAGCACGCGGCCACCCAGGAGAACGTCGCCACGCTGCGCCGCCGCGGCGCGCTGGTGATCGACCCGGCCGAGGGCCGGCTGACCGGCAAGGACACCGGCAAGGGCCGGCTGCCCGACCCGGCGGAGATCTTCGAGTTCGCTCAGGCGGTGCTGGCTCGGCGGGGCGCCACCGACCTGGCCGGTCGGCACGTCGTGGTCAGCGCGGGTGGCACCCGGGAGTACCTCGACCCGGTCCGTTTCCTCGGCAACCGCTCCAGCGGCATCCAGGGCTACGCCATCGCCCGCGCCGCCGCGGCTCGCGGCGCCGAGGTCACCGTGGTCGCGGCGAACGTGGCGCTGCCGGACCCGGCGGGCGTCAAGGTCGCGCATGTCGAGACGACCGCTCAGCTCCACGACGCCATGACGACGTACGCCGTCGGCGCCGACGCGGTGGTGATGGCCGCCGCCCCGGCCGACTTCCGACCGACCTCGGTCAGCGAGGCGAAGATCAAGAAGGCCGCCGACGGGTCGGCGCCGAGCATCGAGCTCACCCAGAACGCGGACATCCTGCGCGAGCTCAGTCAGCATCGCGGCAAGCCCGGGCAGGTCGTCGTCGGCTTCGCCGCCGAGACCGGCGACGACACCGGCTCGGTCCTGGACCTGGCCCGCGCCAAGCTGGCCCGTAAGGGCTGCGACCTGCTGGTGGTCAACGACGTCAGCGGCGGGGCCGTCTTCGGCAGTGCCGACAACGAGGCGGTCATCCTCGGCTCGGACGGCACCGCCGCCGAGGTTCCCGCGGGCACGAAGGCTGCCCTGGCCCAGGTCATCTGTGACCACATCGTGGCGCGGCTGTGACCCGCCGTTAGGCTGGGGACCGTCTCAGCAGATCCAGGAACGGAGCGCACACACGTGACCGGACGTCTCTTCACGTCGGAGTCGGTGACCGAGGGTCACCCGGACAAGATCGCCGACCAGATCAGCGACACCGTCCTCGACTACCTGCTCGAGCACGACCCCAAGAGCCGGGTCGCGGTCGAGACCCTGCTGACCACCGGCCTGGTGGTGGTCGCCGGCGAGGTGACCACCGACGCCTACGCACCGGTCGCCCAGCTGGTGCGCGAGAAGGTCCTCGAGATCGGCTACGACAGCTCCGAGAAGGGCTTCGACGGCAACTCCTGCGGCGTCCAGGTCGCCATCGGCGCGCAGTCCCAGGACATCGCCCAGGGCGTCGACACTGCCGAGGAGGAGCGCGTCGAGGGGTCCGCCGACGAGCTGGACCGGCAGGGCGCGGGCGACCAGGGCCTGATGTTCGGCTATGCCTGCGACGACACTCCCGAACTGTTCCCGCTGCCGATCAAGATGGCCCAGACCCTGGCCGAGCGGTTGACCGAGGTGCGCAAGAACGGGACGCTGCCCTACCTGCGCCCCGACGGCAAGACCCAGGTCACCATCGAGTACGACGACGAGAACCGCGCGGTCCGCGTCGACACGGTGGTGCTCTCCACTCAGCACGCCGCCGACGTGACCCAGGAGCAGCTCGCCGCCGACATCAAGGCGAACGTGATCGAGCCGGTGCTCGACCAGTTCAAGGCCAGCGTGCCGTTCGACGGCTACAAGCTGCACATCAACCCGACCGGCCGCTTCGTGGTCGGCGGTCCGATGGGCGACGCCGGGCTGACCGGCCGCAAGATCATCGTCGACACCTACGGCGGCATGGCCCGCCACGGCGGCGGCGCGTTCTCGGGCAAGGACCCGTCGAAGGTGGACCGCTCGGCGGCGTACGCGATGCGCTGGGTGGCCAAGAACGTCGTCGCCGCCGGCCTGGCCCGGCGCTGCGAGGCGCAGGTGGCCTATGCGATCGGCAAGGCGCAGCCGGTGGGTGTCTTCATCGAGACGTTCGGCACCGAGACCGTGCCGGTGGAAACCATCCAGAAGGCGGTTCTCGAGGTCTTCGACCTGCGTCCGGCCGCGATCATCCGCGACCTGGACCTGCTGCGGCCGATCTACGCCAAGACCGCCGCCTACGGCCACTTCGGCCGTGAGCTGCCGGAGTTCACCTGGGAGCGGACCGACCGCGCGGACGCGCTGAAGG
>NZ_DASZUF010000138.1:0-10587 GCF_035547795.1 Nocardioides sp. | reverse complement strand
CGTCGCCGGCGCCCGGCCGCCGTTGTCGGCGGTGATGGTGATCGGGTAGGTGCCGCCGGTGCCCGGTGCTGGGGTGCCGCTGAGGGTGGCCGAGCCGTCCCCGCCGTCGACGAAGGTCACGCCCGAGGGCAGCGTGCCGGATTCGGTGAGCGTGGTCGCGGTGGGGAACCCCGCGGTCGTGGTGACGGCGAGGCTGTCCGACTGCTGGGTGGTGAAGGTGGCGTGGTCGGCACTGGTGATCGCCGCCGCCTGGTCGACCTCGAGGACGAACGTCTGCGAGGCCGCCGGGTCGAAGCCGTTGCTCGCGGCGAGGGTGAACGTGTACGTCCGGCCGCCGTGTGCCGGCGGCGTGCCGCTGAGGGTGGCCGTGCCGGTGGTGGTGTTGGTGGTGAGCGTGAGCCAGTCCGGGAAGTCGGCACCGGATTCGGTGATGGTGGCGCCCGGTACGCCGCTGGTGGTGACGTCGACGCTGTCGGCCTGCCCGGCGACGAAGGTGGCCCGGCTGGCGCTGGTGAAGCCGGGCGCCGTACCGACGCGGAGCAGCGCGGCCGTCGTCGTGTCCTCGCCGGTGTCGTTGCTGAACACGGCGCGGTACTGGTTGCGGTCGTCGCCGGCCGAGGCGGTGAAGGTGTAGGAGGTGGTGGTCGCGCCGGTGATGTCGGAGAAGCTGGTGCCGTCGTCGGTGGAGCGCTGCCACTGCACGCGCGGCGCCGGGTAGCCGGAGGCCGCCGCCGTGAAGGTGACCGGCGAGCCCGGCGCCACGGTCTGGTCGTGCGGCTGGCTCGTGACGCTCGGTGCCGCGTCGACCTGGACGACGAGGTCCTGCTGTGCGTCGGGGTCCACGCCGTTGGTGGCGGTCAGGGTCACCGGGTAGGAGCCGCCCACGCTGCCGGTGGGCTTGCCGGTGATCCTCGCGTTGGCGCCGTCATCGACGAAGGACAGGCCCGGGGGCAGCGCGCCGGACTCGCTGATCGAGGAGACCGCGGGGGCACCCGAGGTGCTGATGGCGAACGTGTCGTCGGTGCCGAGTCTGAACTCGGCGGTCGAGCCGCTGGTGAAGGCGGGTGCCTGGTACACCGTGAGCGTGAAGGACTGGATCGCGGCAGGCAGGACGCCGTTGCTGGCGGTGAGGGTGATCGGGTAGTCGCCGGCGGTACCGAGCGCCGGCGTTCCGCTGATGGTGGCCGTGCCGTTGCCGCCGTCGCGGAAGGTCACCCCGGACGGCAGCGCCCCGGTGGCGGTGATGGCCGGGGCCGGGTAGCCCGTTGTGGTGATGGTGAACGTCTTGTCCTGGTCGGCGACGGTGCTCGCCGACGCGGCGCTGGTGATGGCGGGTGCCTGTTGCACCACCAGCGGGATCGTCACGACGCCCGCCTCGAAGGTGGCATCCGACTGGCTGTCACCAGTGACGGAGTTGGAGTGGTAGTCGATCGTCGCCTGGCCGGAGGAAAGGGCCACGGTGTGGTCGCCAGGCGTCGTGGTCACGGTGGCACTGTCCGGAGGGTCGGAGAAGGAGACGGGCAGGCCCTCGAAGGCGTGGAACGAGGAGCCGGGCAACGTCGTCCCCGCCGAATCGGTCCGCAGCGACGCGGTCAGCGTGGCGGTGGCGTTCGGCCCTGTCACCACGCTCGGGGTGGCGGTGCCGGTGAGGGCCAGCCGCGGCGCAGCCACGACCGGGCCGCTGGTGGTGTCGCAGCCGGAGGCGGCGCCCGGCAGGTCGTTGCAGCCCCACCAGTCGTCGGTAGCGGTCGCGATGGCGCCACTGGCGGCCGCGACCGCCGAGCCGGCCCCGGCGGTGTTGCCGGAGAACAGGTCGACGTGTGCGTTGAGCGTGCCGGACGAGGCGTAGACGGCGCCGCCCGCGGGCGTGCCGCTGCCACCGGCGACGTTGCCGGTGAACGCGGTGCCGGTGACGGACAGCGTCCCGCTCTGCAGCCAGATGCCTGCGCCGACGGCGGTGTTGGGCGCGCTCGCGGTGGCCGTGTTGTCGCTGAACGTGGAGTCGGTGACGGTAAAGTCGTTCGTCGCCAGCGCGCCGACCGAGAGCGCGCCGCCGGCGGGAGCGAAGGCGCTGGCGGCGGAGTTGGTGTAGGTGTTGTCGCTGAAGGTCGTCCGGGTGATGGAGAGCGACTCCCCGTCGGCCTTGCCGTTGGCCAGGTAGGCGACGCCGGAGCCGTCGCTGCTTCCTGCGGTGTTGTGGTCGATCACCGAGTCGGTGATCGTGAGCGAGCCACCGAAGAACTGCACCGCCCCGCCGGGGTTGTTGGTCGCCGTAGGCGCGGCGCCGTTGGCCTGGTTGCCGGTCAGCACTACGTGGTCGAGGGTGAGCTGGTCAGCGGTGGTGGCGAGGTTGGAGCCGCCGATGATGCCAGCCCCGCCGTAGGTGCTGTCGTGGCCGTTCTCGATGGTGACCCCGGTGATCGAGGTGGAGACGCCGCCGGTGATGTTGAAGTCGAGGTCGAGCACGCGGCTGGCACCGTTGGCGTCGATGATGGTCGAGGCGGGTCCCGCGCCGACGATCGTGACGTTCTGGCCGGAGGCGCTGCCGAGCTGCAGCTCGCCGTTGCTGCCGATGTCGTAGTGGCCGGCGGGCAGGTTGATGGTGACGGCGCCGCCGATGTTGTTGGCCAGGCACACCGCCTCGCGCAGGCTCAGCGGCGAGGGCGGCGTGGTGATCGCGTGGTTGCCGCAGGCCCCGCTGCTGACGGAGACGTCGGCGGTCGTGCTCACCGCCAGGGCGGTGGCAGCGGACGCGGGCGCGACCGCGAGCACGGCCTGGGTGGTGGCCACCATCGCCCCCGCGAGGACGCCGGCGCCGACGGTACGACGGAAGGTGCGGAGCAGCGACATGGGGCCTCGAGAGTCGTGTGGGTGCGAGCGGGAGCGAGGGAGCTGGTCAGGGGCGGGGCGGGAAGATGCCCTGGAGGGCGATGATGTAGTTCACGACCACGTACGGCGGCATGTTGTTGTGCGGCAGGCTGCCCCCGGTCGGGCCGGTGGCAGCCACGCTCATGGACTGGTCCGGTGTCGCGATGGAGTAGGCCTCGACACCCTGACGCCCGACGCGCGTGGTCGCCCAGCGGGCTCCGGCCGGTGAGCCGGTCGTGCCCGACGCGGCGGTGGCCACGGGTTGGTGGGTGTGGCTGGGGAGCTCCGAGTTGAGCAGCGTGACCGCCTGCTGGCCGCCCTCCTGGCCCAGGCTGCGCAGGCTCAGGCCGGGGCCCTGACCCTGCTGCATCGGCGCGGCACCCCGCAGGTCGGGGAGCGCGAAGGTCGTCTTCCCGTCGCCGCCGTAGGTCGTGCCCAGGAGGGAGAAGAGGGCGGTGTTCTGGCTGATGGGCATCAGCTGGCCGTTGCACAGCGCCCATCCGGTGGGTGCGTAGTTGCCGGCGAACATCCGGATCTCGGCAAGGAACTGGTCGGTCATGGTGATGCCTCTACTAGCTGCGGCTCGGGAAGATGCCCGTGACGGCGATGATGAAGTTCAGCGCCAGGACGGGCGGCCGGTTCTCGTGCGGCGCACCGCTGCCGGCGTTGCTCAGGGCGGTCGGCACCATCGCGGCGCTGCCCGGTGCGCCGTACTCCGGCTGGGCGGCGGCCGCCCACACCGCGCCGGTGGGATCGGTGGTGTCGGCGGTGCTGTGGCTCCGCGGCACGTGCGTGTGGCTCGGCATCTCCGAGATGGTCAGGGCGTGCGACTCCTCGCCGCCCGTCTGGCCCAGCGTGAGCCCGTTGCCGGGGTGCACCGCGATCCGGCTCCGCAGGTCGGGCAGGGCGAAGGTCGTCCGGCCGTCGCCGCCGTAGGTGGTGCCCAGGATCGAGAAGAGGGCCTGATTCTGCTGGATCGGCAGGAGCTGGCCGTCGCACAGCGCCCAGCCCTTGGGTGCGAAGTCGAAGGAGGTGGTACGGATCTCGCCGAGGAAGGGAGTGCTCATGGCCTGCTCAGGTGGAGGAGGGGTAGACGCCGTAGAGGCTGATGATGAAGTTGACCGCGAGGTACGGCGGCATGTTGTCGTGCGGCTGGCCGCCGCCCACGCTGGTCAGACCGTCCGGCGACATCGCGACGAGCGGCGCGGTCGTGTCGGTGCTGAACTGGGGGGTCGCGGTCGCCGCCCAGCTGGCACCCGCGGGCGAGGTGCTGACGGCCGCCTGCGTCGAGGCGTTGAGCTGATGGGTGTGGGTGGGGAGGTGTGCCTGCGTGAGGACCACCGCCTCGACGCCCGCGCTCTCGCCCAGCACGTAGTCCGGGCCCTGGTGGATCGGGATCCGGCTGCTCAGGTTCGGCAGGGCGAAGGTCGTCACGCCGTCGCCGCCATAGGTGGTGCCGATCAGGTTGAACAGCACGTCGTAGTCGGAGATGGACATCAGCTGGCCTTGACACAGCTCCCAGCCCTGGGGGGCGAAGTTGCCGGCGAAGATCCGGATCTCGCCGACGTACGGTTCGCTCATGGTGCATCCCTCGTGATCGGGTCGGGCCGCCACCGCATCCGCAGATGGCCGGTGTCGGTGGCCGGGTCCACATAGGCGAAGCCGAGACGCTCGTAGAGTCGCCGGGCGCCCGTGTTGTCGGCCCAGACCTGGAGAGTGACCTCGCGGTCCGAGCCGCGTGCCTCCTCGATCAGCTCGGTCAGGACCGTGCTGCCCACGCCGCGTCCGCGGTGGTCGACGGCGATGGCGATGTCGAGGACGTGGACGGCACCGGAGTCGCGATCGGACACGAGCAGGCCAACCGGCGCGCCCTCCGAGACGACGATCTCGCGGCGGCAGCCGGGGTGGTCGGCATCCTGCTGACGACGCTGGGCCCGAAGCTGCAGGTCGAGGATCGCGGCTCGTGTCTCGGCGGGCACCACCGCCAGGTCGGGCCGCGACTCCTCGAAGAGCAGGCGCAGCAGCGGCGCGTCCGAGTCCGAGGCCGTACGGCGGCTCGGGCCTGCGGCCGGGCGTGGCTCAGTGAGCACTGTTGATCACGGCCTGCAGCCGACCGGCCGTACCCAACGAGGTCAGCAACAGGGCCCGGGTCGGGACGCCCGGACGATGCAGGGTGTAGATCTGGTCCGGCAACCGGTGCCTGCCGACCGGCTTGAACACCAGGGTGAAGCTGCGGTTGCGCAGGTGACGACCGACTCCGTGGTCCTCGATGGCGACCAGCCTGACCCGGTGCACCCTGCCACCGTGGTGCGCCCGGAAGACCTTGCCGACGTGGGGCAGGTAGTGCTTGCGGTGCAGCGCGTGCTCACGCAGCAGTGCCGTGCGACCGTGTGGTGCGGCCTCGGCCGCGTCCTGATCGCCGACCTCCCAGGCGGAGAGCGCGAGGATGCCCGCGCCGGTCGCCAATGCGGCCCGTCGACTGATTCCCGTCACGTTCGCCTCCCCTCGCCCGATCGTCGGTGACGACAGTTCGGTGATGACAGTAGAGGGGCATCACCCCCCGCCGCTGGGGAATGGCGAAACCGGGCTGACCTTCAGCCGGCGAGGTAGCTCTTGCCGACGGCGTACTCCTTGGTCAGGGCCTTGCGCATCATGTCGGCGACGAGGCTCTCGAGCTTGCCGCCGACCAGCGGCACCTTCACGGTGACCTGCATGGTGACCGTCTCGACGGTCTGAGCGCCGCGCTCGGCGACGGCGACCGAGCCCTTGATGGCCGCGATCGGCACGCCCGCGTCGATGTCGAGCGTGGCCGCATGCGCGGTCGACCAGGTCTCGTGCTGGCTCACCGTGACGGTGCTGCCCACGAACTTCTGCGCGAACGACGGGATGCCCTCGGTCTGCTGGGTGAAGGTCACGTCCACCGTGCCCGGGATGCCACTGATCGACACCGACCGGGAGGTCGCGTGCTGGGCGTCGCAGACGGCCTCGCGGAAGGCCGCATCGGCCAGCATCGCGGTCACCGCGGCGAGCGGAGCGTCGTAGGTCATGTCGAAGGTCACGGTGGTGCTCATGGCCTCATCATGCCGGGTCTACTCTCGGATGCGTGTCAACGACGACGCAGCCCCTCGACGCCCTTCTGCCCGCCTATGTCCGCCATGTCGCCCGCGAGGATGTCGACACCAGGAGCCCCGCCGATCTACACGGCGCGCTGAGCTCGCATCTCGGCCTCGCCGAACACCGCCCGCAAGGCACCGCCCGGGTCCGGGTGGTCACCCCGACCGCGGGGGAGCAGGGGTGGAGCGCCGGCGGGCGCAGCGTGGTCGAGATCGTGGTCGACGACATGCCCTACCTGGTCGACTCGGTGACCATGGAGCTGGGTCGTCAGCGCCGCGACGTCCACCTGGTCATCCACCCGGTCTTCGACGTGGTGCGCGACGTCGCCGGCGCCCTGCGCTCGGTCGACCCGGTCGACGACGCGGCGGCCGAGCCGGTCGACGGCGCGATCCGGGAGTCCTGGATGCATGTGGAGGTCGACCACGTCCCCGACGACGAGATCGATGACGTCGTCGCCGACCTGCAGCGCGTGCTGGAGGACGTCCGCGAGGCGGTCGAGGACGCCGCCAAGATCATCGCCCGCGCCCGCGAGACCGCCGCCGGCCTACGCAGCACGCCGCCTGCCGGCATCACGACGCACGAGGCCGAGGAGTCGGCGGCGCTGCTGGAGTGGCTGATCGAGGGACGGTTCACCTTCCTCGGCTACCGCGAGTACCGGCTCGAGGGCACCGCCGGTGACCCGGAGTTCCTGCGCGGCATCCCCGGCAGCGGGCTCGGCATCCTGCGCAACGACCCACCGCAGGACCCCGAGGCCGGCCGGATGCCGGCGCCGGTGCGGGCCAAGGCGCGGGAGAAGACGCTGCTCGTCTTGGCCAAGGCCAACTCGCGCGCCACCGTGGTCAGCCCCTCGTACCTCGACCATGTCGGCATCAAGACGTTCGACCAGGCCGGCGAGGTGGTCGGTGAGCGGCTCTTCCTGGGGCTGTTCACCTCCACCGCCTACACCGAGCCGATCGCCCGGGTGCCCGTGCTGCGCGACAAGGCCCGCGCGGTGCTCGCGCACAGTGGCTACACCGCCGAGAGCCACGCCGGGCAGACGCTGCTGGACACCCTGGACACGTACCCGCACGACGAGCTCTTCTACGCCGGCGTCGACGAGCTGGCCTCGATGGCCGCCACCGGGCTGGCGGCGCGCGAGCGGCGCACGCTGCGGGTGGTGGCGCGCCCCGACACCTACGGCCGCTACGTCTCGGTGCTGGTCTGGCTGCCCCGCGACCGCTACACCACCGCGGTGCGCGAGCGCTTCGCACAGATCCTCACCGAGCTGTACGGCGCCACCGACGTGGAGTACTTCGTCCGCATCGGCCAGTCGACCACGGCGCGGGTGCAGTTCGTGGTGCACGTGGCCGAGCCGGTGGAGGTCGACGTACCGGAGCTGGAGCGGCGGCTGGCGGCCGCATCGCGCAGCTGGCGTGACGAGCTGGCCGCGGCTCTCAGCGGCAGCGACGACGAGTCGCTGTGCCACCTGGGCACCTTCCCGGCCGCCTACGAGGAGGACTTCGACGCGGCGACCGGGGCGGCGGACCTGGCCCGGTTGGCCGCGCTGGCAGACGACGGCCTGGACCTGCAGGTCTATCGGCCCGAGGGTGCGGCCGACGACGAGGCCCGGCTCAAGATCTACCGGGTCGGCACGCCGCTCTCGCTCTCGCACGTGCTGCCGATGCTGACCAGCATGGGGGTGGAGGTGACCGACGAGCGGCCCTATGAGCTCAACGACACCAAGGTGCCGACCCACGTCTACGACTTCGGTCTCCGGTACGCCGGGGAGGGCGGGCTGGCCGACCCTGCCGCCCCGGACCGGTTCTGCGCCGCGCTGCGAGCGATGTGGGACGGCGCCGGCGAGGTGGACAGCTTCGACACGCTGGTGCTGGCCGCGGGGCTCGACCACCGCGAGGTGATGGTGCTGCGCGCCTACGCCCGCTACCTGCAGCAGGGCGGCACGCCGTTCGCGCAGCGCACCATCGCCGGCGCGCTGCGAGCCAACACCCCGATCACGCGGCTGCTGGTCGAGCTGTTCCGGGAGCGGTTCGACCCCGAGCGCGACCACAGCCGTCAGCAGGAGATCGTCGAGCAGATCAGCGCCGCGCTCGACGAGGTCGCCAGCCTGGACCAGGACCGCATCCTGCGCTCCTATCTCACCCACATCCAGGCGACGCTGCGCACCAACTGGTTCGTGCCGGGGCGCACCTATCTCAGCCTCAAGCTCGAGCCGACGCTGCTGCCCGACCTGCCGCTGCCGCGGCCGGAGTTCGAGATCTTCGTCTACTCGCCGGCGGTCGAGGGCGTGCACCTGCGGTTCGGACCGGTGGCCCGCGGCGGGCTGCGCTGGTCCGACCGGCGCGACGACTACCGCACCGAGATCCTCGGCCTGGTCAAGGCGCAGATGGTGAAGAACACCGTGATCGTCCCGGTGGGCGCCAAGGGCGGCTTCGTGGCCAAGCGCGGCGACGGGCCGACGGCGTACCGGACGTTCGTCTCCGGGCTGCTCGACGTCACCGACAACCTGGTGAACGGCGAGACGGTGCCGCCGCCGTACGTGGTGCGTCACGACGGCGACGACTCCTACCTGGTGGTCGCGGCCGATAAGGGCACCGCGACGTTCTCGGACCTTGCCAACCAGGTGGCGGCCGAGTACGGCTTCTGGCTGGGCGACGCGTTCGCCTCCGGCGGCTCGGTGGGCTACGACCACAAGGCGATGGGCATCACCGCGCGGGGCGCGTGGGTATCGGTGCAGCGGCACTTCCGCGAGCTCGGCATCGACTGCCAGACCGAGGACTTCACCGCCGTCGGCATCGGCGACATGTCTGGCGACGTGTTCGGCAACGGCATGCTGCTCTCCGAGCACCTGCGACTGGTGGCCGCCTTCGACCACCGCGACATCTTCCTCGACCCCGACCCGGACGCGGCGCGCTCGTTCAAGGAGCGCCGCCGGCTCTTCGACCTGCCCCGCTCCACCTGGCAGGACTACGACCGCTCTCTGATCTCCGAGGGTGGCGGGGTCTACTCGCGCACGCTGAAGTCGGTGCCGATCTCGGCCCAGGTACGAGCCGCGCTCGGCCTGCCCGACGGCGTCACCCGGCTGACCCCGGCCGAGCTGGTCAGCGCGATCCTGCGCGCACCGGTGGACCTGCTGTGGAACGGCGGCATCGGCACCTACGTCAAGGGCAGCGACGAGCCGCACGCGGCGGCCGGCGACAAGGCCAACGACGCGGTCCGGGTCAACGGTGCCGACCTGCGGGCACGGGTCGTCGGCGAGGGCGGCAACCTGGGGCTGACCCAGGCGGGCCGGGTGGAGTACGCCTTGGCCGGCGGCCGGCTCAACACCGACGCGATCGACAACTCCGCCGGCGTCGACACCTCCGACCACGAGGTCAACCTCAAGATCCTGCTCGACCGGCTCGTCGTCGCCGGCGACCTCGACGTCGCCGGTCGTAACGCGCTGCTCGGCGAGATGACCGACGAGGTCGCCGAGCTGGTGCTGCGCGACAATCACGAGCAGAACCTCGCCCTCGCCGACGCCGCCGCGAACGGCCCCTCCCTGCTGCACGTGCACGAGGAGTGGATGAGCGAGCTGGAGGAACGTGGCGTCCTGTCGCGCGATGTCGAGGGGCTGCCGGCGACGCCGGAGGTACGCCGACGCCTGGAGACCGGTGGCGCGCTGACCTCGCCCGAGCATGCGGTGCTGATGAGCTGGACCAAGATCGAGTTGGCCCGTGCGCTCATCGACACCGACCTGCCCGACGAGCCGTACGCCGCGCGGCTACTGCCGACCTACTTCCCGCACGAGATCCGCAAGCGCTTCGGCGCCGCGATCGAGCAGCACCCGCTGCGTCGGGAGATCGTGGTGACTCAGTTGGTCAACGAGGTGGTCAACGGCGCCGGGATGTCCTTCTGGCCGAGGCTGGCCGCGGAGACCGGGGCCGGCCCGGTCGAGCTGGTCCGGGCCAACCTGGTCGCCCGCGAGCTGGCCGGCTGGACCGAGCTGCGAGCAGACATCGAGGCGCTCGACCACCAGGTCGACGCGGCGGTGCAGACCCGGATGCGGATCGCGCTGCGCACCCTGGTCGAGCGGCTGACCCGGTGGCTCGTGGCCCGACGCATCGACGATGCCGAGGCGGCCGTGGCCCGCTACCGCGAGCCGTTCCGGGCGATCGTGGCGCGGCTCCCAGGGCTGCTCGTCGGCACCTCCCAGGAGGCGTTCCTGGCCGAGCGCGACCGGCTGATGGAGGCCGGCGTACCCGTCGAGCTGGCGGCGCGCGTCGCCGCTACCGATCCCGCCTCGATGATGCTCGGCGTGGCCGAGGTCGCGCTCAAGGCCGGCCAGGACCCGGCCGAGGTGGCCCGGGTCCACGTCGAGCTGGGGGAGCGGCTGGGTCTGCCGTTGCTGCTGGAGCGGATCGTGGCGCTGCCGCGCGACGACCGCTGGGCCTCGATGGCCCGGGCGTCGCTGCGCGAGGACCTGCATGCGGTCCACGCCGAGCTCACCGCCCGGGTGCTGGAGGGGGCCGAGCTGCCCGAGCCGAGCGCGCTGGTGGGAGTGGGCACCGAGGGCGAGGCCGACCTGGCGCGGCTCTCGGTGGCGGTGCGGGCGCTGCGCACGCTGCT
>NZ_DASZUF010000137.1:0-6708 GCF_035547795.1 Nocardioides sp. | reverse complement strand
TGCCCCAGTTCCGCACCCGACCGGTCGCGCTCAGCCGGGTGCCGTAGGAGCCGTCCAGCTCACGGGCGCGCAGCCGGGCGGTCAGCGCCTCCACCTCACGGCGTACGGCCTCGATCTCGGCGTCGTCGACCTCGGTGCGGATCACCGCATCCACCAGGCCCCGCACCGCCTGCGCCAGCGGCCCGACCACCGCCGCCTCATGGTCGACCTGCGCGTCGCTGACCTCGTCGCGGACGAACCGCGAGCGCATCCGCTCGTTCAGGCGAGGTGGCATTCGGTCCCCGTGTAGATCGTCGACATGCAGACATTGCAGTGGATGCACTGCGACCGTGTCGACCCGTCCGCCGCGATCCGTCGCAACAGGTCCGGCTCGCGCAGCAGCGCGCGGCCCATCGCGACGTACTCGAAGCCCTCGGCCATCGCGGTGCGCATCGCCGGGAGGTCGGTGATGCCGCCGAGCAGGATCAGCGGCATCGACAGCGCCTCGCGGAACCGTCGGGCGAGGTCGAGGAAGTAGAGCGGCCGCCACTCGTACTCGCGGAAGAAGCGGTGACCCGACGCCCGGATGCCGACCCGCAGCAGCGCCGGCATCGGCATCCGGGCCGCCATCTGCTTGACCGGGGCGGCGCCGCGAAAGAGGTACATCGGGTTCATCAGCGAGGAGCCGCCGGTCAGTTCGAGCGCGTCGAGGTGGCCGTCGGCCTCCAGCATCAGCGCGAACTCGACCGACTCGGGCAGGTCGAAGCCGCCTCGGTAGCCGTCGCGCATGTTCATCTTCGCCGTCACCGCGATCCGGTCGCCGACGGCCTCACGGACCGCCGCCACGATACGGCGGGGAAAGTCGGCGCGCCGGGCCAGCGACCCGCCGTACCGGTCGGTGCGGCGGTTGAGCCTCGGCGAGAGGAACGCGCTGGCCAGATAGTTGTGGCCCAGGTGCACCTCGACCGCGTCGAAGCCGACGTCGGCGGCATAGCGTGCCGCTCGGGCGTGGTCGCCGACGATCCGGTCGAGGTCGGCCGCCGCCGGAACCCGATGGAAGCGCATCGAGAGCGGGTTGAAGGCCCGGCTCGGCGCCAGGCTCGGGGCGCCGTTGGAGGCACCGTTGGCGACCGGTCCAGCGTGGCCGATCTGGGCGCTGACCTTCGCGCCGGTGGCGCGGATCGCCTCGGTGAGCCGGCGCAGCCCGAACAGCGCCTCGGGCCGCCAGTGGATCTGGTCGGCATGGGTGCGCCCCTCGGGCGAGACGGCCAGGTAGGCGACGGTGGTCATCCCGACGCCACCATCGGCGACCGCGAGGTGATAGTCGATCAGCCGGTCGCTGACCAGGCCGCCCGGAGTGGCACCCTCGAACGTGGCCGCCTTGATCACCCGGTTGCGCAGCGTGACCGGGCCGAGGACGGCGGGGCCGAGCGGATCGAGCACTCTCGGATTCAACCACGAAACGAGAACGCGTTCTAGTGTGCCTGCATGGGCACGTACGTCGTCACCGGGTCCTACTCCGGCATGGGCGCCGCCGTCGTCGCGCGGCTGCGGGCCGCCGGCCACGCCGTCCTCACGGTGGACGTCCGGGAGGCCGACGTCGTCGCCGACCTGGCCACCGCCGACGGCCGGCGTGCCGCGATCGAGGAGGTCCTCGCGCGATGCGAGGGACGGCTCGACGGCGCGGTGCTCGCCGCCGGCGTGGGGCCCGCGCGCGCACCGGGGCGGGTGCCGCTGATCTGCGAGCTGAACTACCTCGGCGTGGTGACCCTGCTCGAGGCGCTCCGGCCGGCCCTGGCCGCTTCCGGCTCCGCCAAGGTGGTGGTCTTCGCGAGTAACTCGACCACGACGACCCCGCTGGTGCCGCGCCGTGCCGTCCGCGCGCTGCTGGCCGGCGACGTACCGCGAGCCGCGGCGGCGTGCCGGCGCTACGGCGCGAAAGCGGCGCCACCGATGGCCTATGCGGCGTCCAAGATCGCCCTCTCCCGCTGGGTCAGGCGGCGCGCCGTGACGCCGGCGTGGGCCGGCGCCGGGATCCGGCTGAACGCGATCGCGCCCGGCGCCGTCCTCACGCCGCTGCTGGAGGCCCAGCTCGCGACGCCCGCCGAGGCTCGGCTGATCAGGTCGTTCCCGGTGCCGGTGGGCGGCTTCGGGGACGCCGGCCAGCTCGCCGACTGGGTGGTCTTCATGCTCTCCCCCGCCGCCGACTTCCTCTGCGGCAGCATCGTCTTCGTCGACGGCGGCTCGGACGCGTGGTTCCGTCCCGACGAATGGCCGGCTCCGGTGCCGGGCCGCCGGCTGGTCAGCTACGTCAGGCGGATGCGGGAGTTCAGCCGAGCACCTCGGCGACCCGACGCACCTCGTCGGCCGACCGCAGGCTGAGCAGCAGCGTGGTGACACCCGTCGACTCCCACTCCGCGACCCGCTCGCGGACCTCCGCTGCGGTGCCGATGATGTGCATGTCGTCGACCAGCTCGTCCGGGACCAGCGCGGTGGCCCGTTCCTTCTCGCCGCGCAGGTAGAGCTCCTGCACCTGGGCGGCCAGCTCCGCATGGCCCATCCGGGCGAACACGGCGTTGTGGAAGTTCTGCTCCTTGGCACCCATCCCGCCCATGTAGAGCGACACGAACGGCTTCATCGCCTCGATGACGACCCGCTTCTCGGCCGCACCGGAGACCACCTGAAGGTGGCAGGTCGCGGCGATCTCGAAGTCGTCACGAGTACGGCGCGCACCCGGCCGGGCGAACCCCTCCTCCAGCCACGGCTGGTACATCGGCGCACTGCGAGGGGTGTAGAAGATCGGGATCCAGCCGTCGGCGATCTCGGCGGTCTGGGCGACGTTCTTGGGCCCCTCGGCGCCCAGCCAGATCGGGATGTCGGCCCGCAGCGGGTGCACGATCGGCTTGAGCGGCTTGCCCAGCCCGACCGCGCCCTTCCCGGCGTACGGCAGCGGGTAGTGCGGGCCGGCGTTGGTCACCGGCGCCTCCCGGGCGAGCACCTGGCGGATGATCGAGACGACCTCGCGGGTGCGGGCCAACGGCCGGCCGAACGGCTGGCCGTACCAGCCCTCGACCACCTGCGGACCGCTCACGCCCATGCCGAGGATCATCCGGCCGCCGGAGAGATGGTCGAGGGTGAGGGCGTGCATGGCGATCGAGGTCGGCGCCCGGCCCGACATCTGCACGATCGACGTGCCGAGCCGCAGGCGCGAGGTCTCCCGGCCCCACCAGGCCAGCGGCGTGAACGCGTCACTCCCCCACGCCTCGGCGGTGAAGACCGCGTCGAACCCGGACTCCTCGGCCGCCGCCACCAGGTCGGCCACGCCCGTCGGGGGCTGCGCGCCCCAGTAGCCCAGCTGTAGTCCCAGCTTCATCCGCGTCCCTTCCGTCGTTGCGCCCAAGACTAGAACGTGTTTCACTTTTGTGTCATGACATCGACCGCAGAGGCGGTGCTGCATCAGCCGCTCACGCTCGAGTTCGACTACACCAGATCGCTCGGGCCGGTGCTCTCGCAGTACCTCTCCGGCCTGGCCGCGCGGCAGGTCATCGGGGGCGTGCTGTCCGATGGTCGCATCGCCGTACCGCCACCGGAGTACGACCCACTGACACACGCGCCGGTCACCCGGATGCAGCCGGTCGCCGACGAGGGCAGCGTGGTCACCTGGTCGTGGGTCGCCGAGCCACTGCCCGGTCAACCGCTGGAGCGGCCGTTCGCATTCGCCCTGGTGCTGCTCGACGGTGCCGACACGCCGCTGCTGCACGCGGTCGACGCCGGTGAGCCCGAGACCATGCGCACCGGGATGCGGGTGCGCGCGCGGTGGGCGCAGGAGCGGACCGGGTCGGTGCGCGATCTGGCGTGCTTCGAACCCGCGGGGACCGCGCCCGCGTCCGGGCCTGCCGAGGAGCCCCCCACCTCGGCAGGCCCATCCCCGGCGTCCGTGACGGTCGGTATCACCCCGGTCCGGCTGGCCTACGACTATGCCGCCTCGCCGGAGGAGTCGGTCTTCGGCCGCGGGCTGAGGGAGGGCCGGATCCTGGCGCAGAGCTGCCCGGTCTGCCACAAGGTCTACGTGCCGCCGCGCGGGGCCTGCCCGGTCGACGGGGTGCCGACGCAAGCGCCCTTCGACGTGGCCGACACCGGCATCGTCACCACGTTCTGCATCGTCAACGTGCCGTTCCTGGGTCAGCGGATCAAGCCGCCCTACGTCTCGGCCTACGTGCTGCTCGACGGCGCCGACATCGCGTTCCTCCACCTCATCCTCGGCGTCGAGGCCAGCAAGGTGCGGATGGGGATGCGGGTCCGGGCGGTCTGGAAGCCCGAGGCCGAGCGGAGCTACTCGATGGAGACGATCAGCCACTTCGAGCCCACCGGCGAGCCGGATGCCGACTTCGAGAGCTACCGGAGGCACCTGTGAGAGACGTGGCGGTGGTGGGCTTCGCCCAGCGGCAGACGCGGGCCTTCGACGGCTCCCCTAACTGCGTGGAACTGCTGGTGCCGATCCTGCACGAACTGTGGGAGCAGACCGGCTGGACGAAGGCCGACATCGGGTTCTGGTGCTCGGGCTCCTCCGACTACCTCGCCGGGCGGTCGTTCTCGTTCGTGACAGCGATCGACGCGCTCGGCGCCGTACCGCCGATCAGCGAGTCGCACGTCGAGATGGACGGCGCCTGGGCGCTCTACGAGGCGTGGCTGAAGATCCAGACCGGCGAGGCGGACACGGCCCTGGTCTACGGGTTCGGCAAGTCCTCGGCCAGCACGCTGCGCCGTACCCTCGCGCTCCAGCTCGACCCCTACACGCTGACGCCGCTGTGGCCCGACACCGTGTCGATCGCGGGCCTGCAGGCGCGGCTCGGGCTCGAGCGGGGCGCCTGGGACGAGAAGGCGATGGCCGAGGTGGTGGCGCGCTCACGGAGCAACGCCATCGGCAACGAGTACGCCGTGCGTCGCGGCGAGACCAGCATCGACGACGTACTCGCCCAGGAGATGTTCGCCGACCCGTTGCGCCGCTGGGACTGCGCGCCGGTCACCGACGGAGCGGCCGCAGTCGTCATCGCGGCCACCGACCGGCTGCCGGCGACCTGTCGGCGCCCGGCGGTGATCGTCGGGATCGCGCACAGCACCGACGCCGCCGACCTCGGGCTGCGCGACCTGCTGCGCTCGCCCAGCGCCGCCGCTGCCGCCTCGGGCGCCGGTGGCACCGAGGGCGTCCAGGTGGCCGAGCTGCACGCTCCGTTCAGCCACCAGGAGCTGATCCTGCGCCGCGAGCTGGGCCTGGCCCCCGACATCGCGATCAACCCTTCCGGCGGCGCGCTGGCGGCCAACCCGATGTTCAGCGCCGGCCTGATCCGGATCGGCGAGGCGGCCCGCCGGATCTGGTCCGACGAGGCGGATCGCACGCTCGGTCACGCCACCAGCGGCGCCGCCCTGCAACAGAATCTCGTCTGCGTGATGGAGGCATCGGCATGAGCAAGGTCCCGGCCGCCGTGATCGGCGTGGGTCAGACCCACTACCGCGCCAAGCGCGAGGACGTCTCCATACCGGGGCTGCTGCGGGAGGCGATCGACCGCGCGCTCGCCGACGCGGAGCTCACCTTCGACGACATCGACGCGGTGGTGGTCGGCAAGGCGCCGGACCTGTTCGAGGGCGTGATGATGCCCGAGCTGTTCCTGGCCGACGCGATCGGCGCGGCCGGCAAGCCGATGCTGCGTGTCCACACCGCCGGCTCGGTCGGCGGCTCGACCGCGATCGTGGCCACGTCGCTGGTCCAGGCCGGCGTGCACCAGCGCGTGCTGACGGTGGCCTTCGAGAAGCAGTCGGAGTCCAACGCGATGTGGGCGCTGTCGATCCCGGTGCCGTTCACCATGCCGGTGCACGCAGGCGCCGGCGGCTATTTCGCGCCGCACGTACGCTCCTACATCCGCCGCTCCGGCGCTCCCACCGAGGTCGGCGCGATGGTGGCGGCCAAGGACCGGCAGAACGCGCTGCGCAACCCCTATGCGCACCTGCGCAACCCCGACACCACCGTCGAGTCGGTGCTGGCCTCGCAGGTGCTGTGGGATCCGGTCCGGTACGACGAGACCTGCCCCTCCTCCGACGGTGCCTGCGCCATGGTGATCGCCTCCGAGGCGGCCGTCGCGGCCTCGGGCATCGCGAACCCGGCCTGGATCCACGGCACCGTGATGCGCTCGGAGCCGCTGGCCTACGCCGAGCGCGACCAGGCGAACCCGCGCGCCGGGCGCGACGCCGCGGCGTACCTGTGGCGGACCACCGGCATCACCGACCCGCGCGCCGAGATCGACTGCGCCGAGATCTACGTGCCGTTCTCCTGGTTCGAGCCGATGTGGCTGGAGAACCTCGGCTTCGCCGGCGAGGGCGAGGGCTGGCAGCTCACCGAGGCCGGCGTGACAGCGCTCGACGGCGACCTGCCGGTCAACATGAGCGGCGGCGTGCTCTCCTCCAACCCGATCGGCGCCAGCGGCATGATCCGCTTCGCCGAGGCCGCGCTCCAGGTGATGGGCGAGGCCGGCGAGCACCAGGTCGACGGTGCCCGGCGCGCGCTGGGGCATGCCTACGGCGGCGGATCGCAGTTCTTCGCGATGTGGGTGGTCGGCTCGGCGCCCCCGAGCAACTGACCGGCCGTTGAGGAGTCACATTCGGGGGGGGGGGGGGGGGTTCGGTGGTTGGTCACACCTGCCTCATCGGTCCCGTAGACATCGGATGTAACAGCTG
>NZ_DASZUF010000136.1:0-15984 GCF_035547795.1 Nocardioides sp. | reverse complement strand
CTTGATCTTCTTCAACTGTTGCTCCCTCGTTATTCGCTCGCCCTCCACGAGCGGATGACCCACCCCGGTGGCTGGCCATACCAGATGCCCCGAGTGGTATCGCATAGGGTGGCGGCCGTCACACGTTACCGTCAAGTACATCTGGACAGATTTCTCAGTTTCGTCCAGTCGCGACCGAAGATCCCTACTTCTGCAGCCGACGGTTACGCTGCCGCTGTCGACGAGGGAGACGGCGGAGGGGCTGGGGTATGACGCGGATGCGGTCGCGGTCGAGGGAGCGCACGGGACGCACGGGAAGCACGGGAAGCACGGAGTACGGCGGGCTCGGCATGGTCGCCGGCGTGGCCGCGCTCGGCCTGTTCTTCGTGCTGATGCTGGTCCTGATCATCGGCCTGACGTTCTCGGTCCGGGTGGACGGCACGTCGATGCTGCCCACCCTGAGATCCGGTGACCGGCTCGAGGTCGACATCATGGCCAAGCACGACATCAAGCGGTTCGACCTCGTGGAGGCGACCGAGCCGGCCTACGACGGCAACGCGGGCGGCGCGGCGATCGTCAAGCGGGTGATCGGCATGCCCGGCGACCAGATCGCCATCCAGGGCGGCACGAAGCCGGTGGTCTATCTCAGGCCGAAGGGTTCCCGGACGACGTACAGGGTGGACAACCCGACGTGGGGTCCGCAGATCGGTTCGGCGACCTCGTCCTGCTGCAGCGACAAGGTCACCAACGTGACCGGCGACGGCAAGATGCGGTGGGCCACGGTGCCTGCCGACAGCTACTTCGTGATGGGGGACAACTGGGGCGGCTCCACCGACTCGCGGATGTTCGGCCCGGTGCGGGCCTCGGGCATCAAGGCGAAGCTGAGCCTGCGGATCATGCCGCTGGGCAGATTCGGTCGGATCGGGCAGGGTGTGCGCCTGGTGGCCCACACGGACTAACTCTGGACACCTGTCACGACGATGTCGTACTGGTCGGTAGCATCCGGTCCAGTTTCGGAGTGGTGGGGGTCACATCCGGGGAGGGAGACACGTGGACGTCAACTGGGTCCACTTCTGGTCGGTGCCGATCTTCACGGCCGTCATCGGCTGGCTGATCAACTGGACCGGTCTGTGGATGCTGTTCGCGCCCATCCACTTCCATGGGTTCCGGATTCCGGGCTTCAAGGACGTGGCGGGCAGTCTGCCGCGCAAGCTGCAGGAGGTGCCCGGGATCCTGCAGGGCAGCCTGGGCTGGCAGGGCATCGTGCCGGCGCGCGCCGCCAAGATGGGCTCGATCGCCGTCGACAAGGCGCTGGCCAAGATGGCCACCGCCAGCGACTTCTACCAGCAGCTCGAGCCGGACGTGATCGCCGAGCACATCGTCAGTGTCTTCGAGCCCGAGCTGCCGCTGCTGGTCGACGAGATCATGTGGCGCGAGCACCCGCGGCTGTGGCGCGACCTGCCCCGATCCGTGCGCCAGACGGTGGTGGAGCGGGTCAAGCGGCAGCTGCCCCACGTCGTACGCCGGGTCACCACCGAGATCGGCGACCACATCGACCAGCTGCTCGACCCGAAGCTGATGGTGATCGAGAACTTCGAGAAGAACCCGCAGATCGTGGTGCGGATCTTCAAGGACTTCGGCAGGCGCGAGCTGCGGATGATGGTGATCTTCGGCTTCGTCTTCGGTTTCCTGCTCGGCGTCCCGGTCGCCTTCGTCGACCAGTGGCTGCACCAGGCCTGGTTGCTGCCGGTGATGGGCATCGTGGTCGGCTGGGTGACCAACAAGCTCGGGATGTGGCTGATCTTCGAGCCGCCCAACCCGGTCCGGATCGGGCCGTTCAAGATCCAGGCGCTCTTCGCCCAGCGGCAGTGGGAGGCCTCCGACGTCTACGGCAAGCACATCGCCATGGACGTGATCACCCTGGAGCGGATCGGCGACTTCCTGCTCAACGGCCCCTCCGGCGACCGGACCCGGCAGATGCTCGCCGCCGCGCTGCAGCCGGCCGTCGACGCCGCGATCGGGCCGGCGCACGCCGCCGTTCGAGTCGCGGTCGGGGCACGGAAGTTCGACAGCATCAGGGCGTCGGTGGCCGAGCAGGCCGTCGACTACACCATCACGCCGCTGCGTGACGCGGCGTTCAGCGAGCGCCAGTCGCACCGCATCCGTAGCCTGATCGCGGAGCGTTGCCGGGCGTTGCCGGCACCGGTCTTCGTGGAGATGATGCGGGCAGCGATCAAGGAGGACGAGTGGCTGCTCTACGCCCACGGGGCGATCATGGGCCTCGCCGGCGGCTTCCTGCACCTGTGGATCTTCGGAGTCGGCTGATGGCACTCGACGTCGCTGCCACGGCGCCCGCGACCACGCGTACGCCGACGCCGCCCAGCCTGGTCGGCTCGACCCTGGACGCACTGCCCGGCGTCCTGCGCCTGGGCGCGCTCACCGTGGCCCACACCGCGGGCTGGTCGGTGGCCGCCTACGCCCGCACCGCCAGTCGGGTGCTGCGCGCGGTGATCGATCCGGACGAGGCGGCCGCGCTCAGTGACGACCTGAGCGTGGTCACCGGGCAGATCACCGACTTCGCCAAGTCGGTCGCCCGCGGCGGCCCGATCTCCGAGGCGATGGAGCGCTGGGGCCTGCCGGCGCTGGAGCGCACCCGGCTCGCGCTGGAGCAGCGCGGCCGCCGGCCCCGCCAGGAGGGCGAGGAGCAGCGGCTGCGACGCGAGGGCGAGGCCCTGCTGCGGCGCAGCCGCGACGTGTGGGACACCGACTCCCGGCACCCGGCGTACGCCGGCATCCTGCGCGAGCTCGCCCCCGACGAGGCCCGCATCCTGGTCCTGCTGCTGCGGGACGGCCCGCAGCCGAGCGTCGACGTCCGGCTCTCCGGCCCGGTCGGCCGGTTCAAGGCCGAGCGGACGATCGCGCGTGGGCTGACCATGATCGGGTCGCGGGCGAGCGTGCGCTATCCCGAGGCGGTGCCGCAGTACCTCAACAACCTCACTCGGCTGGGGTTGCTGTGGCAGTCACCCGAGCCGGTCAGCGAACTGCTGCGATATCAGGTGGTGGAGGCCCAGCCCGACGTACTCGACGCGGTGCACTCGGTGCGCTCCGCCAAGATGATCAGACGCAGCATCCACCTGACGCCGTTCGGACAGGACTTCGCCCGGATCTGCTTCGCCGAGGCCGACGAGCTTGCGGCGCTGCCCTCGCACGAGGCGCCTCCGGACGCGGCCACGGAGAGTCCGGTCTCCGACTGATCGCACCCCTCGCCCGGCCTTCCCGCTACGCTCCCGGTGGGGGAGGGCTGACTGCGAAGGGTGCGGCCTTTGATCGACTGGCTCCGGGACTGGGCTGACGGCGTGAGCTGGGTCCATCTGGCGACGATCCCGGTGTTCACCGGCGTGATCGGCTGGCTGATCAACTGGTCGGGCCTCTACATGCTGTTCGCGCCGATCCACTTCAAGGGCGTCACCGTGCCCGGGATGCGCGAGCTGGCGGGTGTGCTGCCGCGCAAGCTGCAGGAGGTGCCGGGCATCGCCAACGGCGGCGTGGGCTGGCAGGGGATCATCCCGGCGCGCGCCGCCAAGATGGGCAGCATCGCCGTCGACAAGGCGATCGCCAAGCTCGGGACGCCGGCGGAGTTCTACCAGCAGCTCGAGCCCGACCAGATCGCCGCCCACATCGTCGAGGTGTTCCGGCCGCAGGTGCCCGCGCTGGTCGACGAGGTGATGCTGACCGAGCACCCCCGGCTGTGGCGCGACCTGCCGGCGCCGGTCCGGACGGCGATCGTGGAGCGGGTCCAGGCACAGCTGCCCGACATCGTCGGCCAGGTCACCACCGAGATCGGCGTCCACATCGACCAGCTGCTTGATCCCAAGCTGATGGTGATCGAGCACTTCCGCGCCAACCCGCAGGTCGTGGTCAGCATCTTCCGCGACTTCGGCCAGCGCGAGCTCAACCTGATGGTCGCCTTCGGCTTCATCTTCGGCTTCCTGCTCGGCATCCCGGTCGCGGTGGTCGACAGCCTCGCCGGGATCTGGTGGCTGCTGCCGGTGCTCGGCGTGGTGGTCGGCTGGGTGACCAACCTGCTCGGCATGTGGCTGATCTTCGACCCGCCGGAGCCGCGCCGGATCCTCGGCATCACCGTGCAGGGCCTGTTCCCGCGCCGGCAGCCGGAGGCGGCCGAGGTCTACGCCCGGATCATCGCCAGCGACGTCATCACGCTGGAGCGGATCGGCGACTTCCTGCTCAACGGTCCCCGCGGCGATGCGACGTACGCGATGTTGGCGGCGGCGCTGCGGCCCGCCATCGACCGCGCCGCCGGGCCCTATCGCGCCGCGGTCAGGGTGGCAGTGGGAGCGCAGCGCTACGACCGGATCGGTGCCTCGGTGGCCCGGTCCGCGGCCGACCAGACCCTGGTGCCGTTCCAGGATCCCGAGTTCAGCAGGCGCCAGGCGGACAAGATCGAGGCGCTGGTCTCCCGCCGCACCAAGGAACTTCCCGCCGCCGACTTCGTTGAGATGATGCGGGCCGCGATCAAGGAGGATGAGTGGATGCTCTACGCCCACGGCGCGATCATGGGCCTGGCGGGCGGCTTCCTGCACCTCGCGATCTTCGGAGTGGGGCACTGATGGCCCGCGTCTCTCGGACGCCGGCCCTGGTGCCCGCCGCCCGCGCGGTGCCGGGCCTGGCTCGGATCGCCGGCTCGGCCTGGCTGCACACCACCGAGTGGGGCGTGCGTACGTCGCTGCGCACCGGCCTGCGCGTCGCCCGCGCGATGGTCGACCCGGGCGAGATGGCGGCGTTGGCCCGCGACGCCGCCGACGTCGTCGGGGTCGCCTCCGAGCTGGCCCGGTCGGTCGTCGCGGGCGTACCGGTCGCGACCGCACTGAGCAGCGCCGGTGCGTCGCTGGCGGAGCCGCCGGTGGTCTCCGCGCCCCAGCGGGCAGGCTCGCCGGAGGCGCTGCGCCGCCGCGGGGCCGAGCTGCTGGAGCGCTCCCGCGACGTGTGGTCAAACGAGCAGGGCCACCCGGCCTATGCGCGCATCCTGGACGAGCTCGCCCCCGACGAGGCCCGGATCCTGCTCCTGCTGCTGCAGGGCGGGCCGCAGCCGTCGGTCGACGTCCGTACCGGCGGACCGATCGGGCTGGTCAGCTCCGAGCTGATCGCGCCCGGGCTGACCATGATCGGGTCACGGGCCGGGGTGCGCTACCACGACCACGTGCCGGCGTACCTCAACAACCTCTTCCGGCTCGGCCTGGTGTGGTTCTCCAAGGAAGCGCTGCGCGATCCGGGGGAGTACCAGGTGCTCGAGGCCCAGCCGGACGTGCTGGCGGCGCTGCACAGCGTCAAGTTCGCCAAGGTGGTACGGCGCTCCATCCACCTGACGCCGTTCGGGGAGGACTTCTGTCGCACGTGCCTGGTCGAGGAGGCCGAGGCCGACCAGGACTACCCCGAGCACCAGACTCCGGAGGCCGGCGAGGCGTCCGAGCCGCCGGCGCCGTGAGCCGGCCGAGTCAGCTGGACCGGTTCGACCGGCTCGGCTAGCTCGCGGGAGCGCCGAGCAGGCCGCCGACGCCATCCAGCACGCCGCCGAGGACGCCCCCGACCAGCCCGGTCGTGGTGCTGAGGCCGCCGCCGTCGGGGCTCGGGGCGGTCGAAGGCGCCGCCGCGCTGCCCGAGGCCGCCGCAGCCGACGGCATGGCCGCCGGCTCCGGGTCGGGCTTCTGCTGCGGGTCGGCGCGGGTGGTGTGCTTCGGGGTCGGCGCGAGCCGGTGCTTGCCGGTGGCCGTGCTCGTCGTACCAGCGTCGGCGACGCCCGCGGCGCGGTGCTTCCCGGCCATCGTCAGTGTCGCCGCGGCGGGGTCCGTCGCGTCGGCGGCCAGGTGGCTCCTGGTCTGGTCGGCGACGTGGCCGACCGCGCTTGCGGTGGTCCCGCCGGTGACGACGCCGACCGGGCGGTGCTGGGGTGCCGCGAGCGATCGGTGCGCGTCGCCGGGGGCGACCGACGAGTCGTCGTGGGGCAGCGCCACCGCGACCGCCGCCGAGGTGGCGACGACCAGCAGGCCGACCGGCATCAACTGGCTGACCCGAGTGCGCAGCGAGGCGATCGGGGCGACCGCGCGCGGGCTGACGTGGCGGCCGCCGCGGGGCAGGTCGTAGGTGAACGGATGAACGGTCATCGGGACTCCTCGCACCGAGCAGGAGTAGTACTTTCGGGCTATCTGAGTAGTCCAAGGGGACCAGAGATTCGGGCTCACGTCGAATCGGGCCGCGTGACGCTGCCTCGTTCGCCCTGAGTGCTCCCCTTGATTAAAGTTGAGTGGAATGGACTCAACTTCTGGTGTGTTGTGCCTGATGACCAGCACACTTGGACGTGCGGTCATAGCCAACCGACAGCAGGAGAAGCCACAGACATGAGCCAGTTCGGGGTCGACAAGTTCACGACCAGGAGCCGCGAGGCCATCGAGGCCGCGCAGCTGTCGGCGACCACCGCCGGCAACTCCACCATCGAGCCGATCCACCTGCTCGTCGCCCTCCTCCTCCAGGAGGAGGGCACCGCGGCGACGCTGGTGGCCAAGGCCGGTGCGGACGCGCCCGCGCTGGTGCGTGCGGCCGCCGCCCAGCGCGATGCGCTCCCGCGGGTCAGCGGCGAGACGGTCGGGCAGCCCAGCGGCAGCGCCGCACTCTCCCGGGTGCTGGCCGGCGCACTCGAGCTGGCGCAGTCGATGAAGGACGAGTACGTCGCCACCGAGCACCTGCTGATCAGCCTGGCGACCGTGGATTCCAGTGCGAAGCGGGTCATCACCGACGCCGGCCTGACCGCCGACGGGCTGCGCGAGTCGCTGAGCGCGCTGCGCGGCAACCGCCGGGTCACCTCGCAGGATGCGGAGTCGACCTACGAGGCGCTGGACAAGTACTCCGTCGACCTCACCAAGGCGGCCGAGGAGGGCCGGCTCGACCCGGTCATCGGCCGGGACGCCGAGATCCGTCGGGTGGTGCAGGTGCTCTCCCGGCGTACCAAGAACAACCCGGTGCTGATCGGCGAGCCCGGCGTCGGCAAGACGGCCGTCGTCGAAGGGCTGGCCCAGCGCGTGGTGGCCGGCGACGTACCCGACTCGCTGAAGGGTCGCCGGGTGCTCAGCCTGGACCTGATGGGCATGGTCGCAGGAGCGAAGTACCGCGGTGAGTTCGAGGAGCGGCTCAAGGCCGTGCTCGAGGAGATCAAGCAGGCCGAGGGCCAGATCATCACCTTCATCGACGAGCTGCACACCGTAGTCGGCGCCGGCGCCGGCGGCGACAGCTCGATGGATGCCGGCAACATGCTCAAGCCGATGCTCGCCCGCGGCGAACTGCACATGATCGGCGCGACCACGCTGGACGAGTACCGCGAGCGGATCGAGAAGGACCCGGCGCTCGAGCGCCGCTTCCAGCAGGTCTTCGTCGGTGAGCCGAGCGTCGAGGACACCATCCAGATCCTGCGCGGCATCCAGGAGAAGTACGAGGCGCACCACGGCGTGCGGATCACCGACGCCGCGCTGGTCGCCGCCGCGACGCTCTCCGACCGCTACATCACCGGTCGGCAGCTGCCCGACAAGGCGATCGACCTGATCGACGAGGCCGCCTCGCGGCTGCGGATGGAGATCGAGTCCAGCCCGGAGGAGATCGACCAGCTCCGCCGTCAGGTCGACCGGCTGAAGATGGAGGAGTTCGCGCTCGCCAAGGAGACGGATGACGCCTCCGTGGAGCGGCTGGCCCACCTGCGCGAGGACCTGGCGAACAAGGAGGAGGAGCTGCGCGGCCTCGAGGCTCGCTGGGAACGTGAGAAGGCGTCCCTGGAGGGCGAGGGCGAGCTGCGTCGTCAGCTCGACCAGCTGCGCAGCGAGGCCGAGCGGCTGCAGCGCGAGGGGGACCTCGGCGGCGCCTCCGAGCTGCTCTACGGCCGCATCCCGGCGCTGGAGTACCAGATCGCGCAGGCCAAGGAGGCCGAGAAGGCCGACGTCCAGCCGCTGGTCGGCGAGGAGGTCGGCGCCGAGCAGGTCGCCGAGGTGGTGGAGGCCTGGACCGGCATCCCGACCGGCCGGATGCTGCAGGGCGAGACCGCCAAGCTGCTCTCCATGGAGGCCGAGATCGGCAAGCGCCTGATCGGCCAGGATGACGCCGTGCGCGCCGTCGCCGACGCCGTCCGGCGCTCGCGGGCCGGCATCGCCGACCCCAACCGGCCGACCGGCTCGTTCCTCTTCCTCGGCCCCACCGGCACCGGCAAGACCGAGCTGGCCAAGTCGCTGGCGGACTTCCTCTTCGACGACGAGCGCGCCATCGTGCGCATCGACATGTCGGAGTACTCCGAGAAGCACGCGGTGGCCCGGCTGGTCGGTGCGCCTCCCGGCTACGTCGGGTACGACGAGGGCGGTCAGCTGACCGAGGCGGTCCGCCGTCGGCCCTACTCCGTCGTCCTCCTCGACGAGGTGGAGAAGGCCCATCCCGAGGTCTTCGACATCCTGCTGCAGGTGCTCGACGACGGTCGGCTCACCGACGGTCAGGGCCGCACGGTCGACTTCCGCAACACCATCGTGATCCTGACCTCGAACCTCGGCTCGATGTACCTCACCGATCCGCTGCTCGACCCGGAGAAGCAGCGCGAGTCCGTGATGGCGATGGTGCGGTCGAGCTTCAAGCCGGAGTTCCTCAACCGGCTCGACGAGATCGTGATCTTCGAGGCGCTCACCAAGGAGCAGCTGACCCACATCGTCGACCTGCAGCTCGCGTCGCTGGAGCGGCGGCTCGCGGTGCGGCGTATCGCGATCGAGGTCACGCCGGCGGCCAAGGAGTGGCTGGCCGAGGTCGGCTACGACCCGGCGTACGGCGCCCGGCCGCTGCGCCGGCTGGTCCAGTCCGCCATCGGCGACCGGCTGGCCAAGATGCTCATCGGCGGCGAGGTCACCGACGGCGGCCAGGTGGTCGTCGACCGCGGGAAGGACGGCCTGGTGCTGAGCGTCTGATCCACCCGGGCCTCCTTGGGGCTGCCTCCAAAGTGTCACCGTGATAGTTCCAAAGTGTCACGGTGACACTTTGGGTGGCGGGTGACACTTTGGAGCTGTCACTTGGACCGCGAACTATCACGGTGACACTTTGGCCGGCGGCAGGCAGGCCAGCCGGTGACGCCTTGGCCGGCGACACGCGGGTGGTGCCTAGGATCGGCAGCGTGACCCCGACCTACACCCTCCACGACGGCAGCACCCTCCCGGCGATCGGCTTCGGCACCTACCCGTTGCGCGGCCGGGAGGGCGTCGAGGCCATCGCCAGCGCGATCAGGATCGGGTATCGCCTCGTCGACACGGCGGTCAACTACCAGAACGAGACCGAGGTCGGCGAGGCACTGCGCCGTGCCGGCGTGCCGCGCGACGAGCTGCGGGTGACCAGCAAGATCCCCGGCCGCGACCACGCCTACGACAAGGCCATCGCCTCCACCAAGGACTCGCTGAAGCGGCTCGGACTGGACTACCTCGACCTGCACCTCATCCACTGGCCGAACCCGTCGGTCGACCTCTACGTCGAGGCCTGGCAGGCCCTGGTCGACCTGCAGGAACAGGGGCTGGTGAAGGCGATCGGCGTCTCCAACTTCACCGAGGCGCACCTGCGCCGGATCATCGAGGCGACCGGCGTGACCCCGGTGGTCAACCAGATCGAGATGCATCCGCTGTTCCCGCAGGAGCGGATGCGGGCCGTTCACGCCGAGCTGGGCATCCGCACCGAGGCATGGAGCCCGCTGGGCAAGCGCCAGGCGCAGTACGACGCCCCCGCCGTGCGCGAGCCCGCCGACCGGCTCGGCGTGAGCCCGGGGCAGGTGATCCTGCGCTGGCACCACCAGCTCGGCTCCATCCCGATCCCGAAGTCAGCCGACCCGGGCCGCCAGGCCGAGAACCTGTCGATCTTCGACATCGAGCTGACCGACGCCGAGGTGGCGGCCATCACCGCGCTCGGGCGACCCGACGGCCGGCTCTTCGGTGGCGACCCCGACACCCACGAGGAGATGTGAGCGCGGACTCAGGCGTGGAGATCGGCGCCGGCCAGCCGGCCCAGCGCCTCCTCGATCAGCTCCGGGCGCTTGCAGAAGGCCCAGCGCACCAGCATCCGACCGGCGTCGGAGTCGTAGAACCCCTGGGTCGGGATGGCCACCACGCCGGCACGGTGCGGTAGCGCGCGGCAGAAGGCGTCGCCGTCGGCCCAGCCGAGCGCGCTGATGTCGGTGGTGGCGAAGTAGGTGCCCTCGGGTACGACGACGTCCAGTCCCAGGCTGCGCAGGCCCTGGCAGAGCAGGTCGCGCCGTACCCGCAGGTCGGCGGCGAGCTCCCGTGGCCAGTCGCCGTGCTCGTCGAGGGCGTACGCCGCCGCCGGCTGCAGCGGCGCGCCGGAGGTGAACGTCAGCCACTGCTTGGCGGCCAGCACGGCCTCGACCAGGCGTGCCGGCCCGGTGGCCCAGCCGACCTTCCAGCCGGTGAGCGAGTAGGACTTGCCGATGCTGGAGATGGTCAGGGTGCGCTCGAACATCCCCGGGATGGTCGCCAGCGGCACGTGCGGCACGTCGTAGGTCAGGTGCTCGTAGACCTCGTCGGTGACCACCAGCAGGTCGTGCTCGATCGCGATCGAGGCGACCGCGTCGAGCTCGGAGGGCGTCAGCGCCGTACCGGTCGGGTTGTGCGGGCTGTTGAGCAGGATCAGCCGGGTCCGGTCGCTCACCGCCGCGCGCAGGGCGTCCACGTCCAGCCTGAACGCCGGCGCCCGCAGGGTGACCGGTCGCCGTACCCCTCCCGCCATCTGGATGGTCGCCGGATAGGAGTCGTAGAACGGCTCCAGCACGATCACCTCGTCGCCCGGGTCGACCAGGGCGAGCATCGCCGCCGCGATCGCCTCGGTAGCGCCGGTGGTCACCACCACCTCGGTCATCGGGTCGAGAGTGAGGCCGTAGTGCCGCTCCTGGTGGCGCGCGATCGCCGTGCGCAGCGCCGGTACGCCGGGGCCGGGCGCGTACTGGTTCGCCCCACCGCGCAGCGCCGCCTCCGCGCGCTGGACGACCTCGCGCGGGCCGTCGACGTCCGGGAAGCCCTGGCCGAGGTTGACCGCGCCGGTGGCCGCCGCCAGCGCCGACATCTCGGTGAAGATCGTGGGTGGGATCCCACGCAGGCGGGAGGCGATCACTGGCTCCGTCACGGGCTCTAAGGTAGCCGCGTGACCGATCCCACGCTTGCCGCCGACATCGACGCCACCTGCCGCCTGCACGGGGAGTTCACCCTGCGTTCCGGTCAGGTGAGCGACACCTACTTCGACAAGTACCTCTTCGAGGCGCAGCCCGCGCTGCTGGACCGGGTGGCCGCCCGGATGGTGGAGCTGCTGCCCGAGGGCACCGAGCTGCTCGGCGGCCTGGAGATGGGCGGCATCCCGATCGCCACCATGGTCTCGGCCAAGACCGGGATCCCGGTCGTCTTCATCCGCAAGAAGGCCAAGGAGTACGGCACCGCCAAGCTCGCCGAGGGCCCGTCGTTCGACGGCCGGCGAGTCACCCTCATCGAGGACGTGATCACCTCCGGCGGCGCCGTCCGCGACGCCGTCAACGCGCTGCGCCCCGCAGGCGCGATCATCGACACCGTGGTGTGCGCGATCGACCGCTCGCCACAGCCGGGCGAGTCGCTGCGCGATGTCGGGCTGGAGATCCGCTCGGTGCTCACCCGTGCCGAGCTGGACGCCGTTCAGCGGGCCTGACCCCCGGACAATCCGGGGCGCACCTCAGCGTCACTGGCGGGTGGCAGGTGATTTTCGCCCCGGACTGTCCGCCGCGGCGTGTCGCTGCTCGCGCTGCTTGCGCACCCACTCGTAGGCGAGCACCACGACGGTGACGCCGAGCAGGCCGTAGGTGACCAGGTCGATGTACTTGCCCAGCCCGGGGAAGGACCGGCCGAGGATGTAGCCGATCAGCGTCAGCGCCACCACCCAGCCGACGGCTCCGATGAAGCTCCAGACGAAGAAGACGTGCTTGCGCATCTTGGTCACGCCGGCGACCAGCGTGATGTAGGTGCGCACGAACGGCACGAACCGGCCCGCGACCAGCGCGGTGTGGCCGTGCCGGTCGAAGAACTCGGAGGTCTTGTCGAGGTACTCGCGCTTGATGATCTTGCCGTCGTGCTGGTAGATCCGCGGCCCGACCTTCTCGCCGATCAGATAGCCGGTCACGTTGCCGGCGAACGCGGCAGCGGTGTAGATCACCAGCGCGAAGACGAGGTCGCCGACGTGTCCGCCGGGGATGATGTCGACCTTGTCCTCGGCGATGAACAGACCCATCGCGAAGAGCAGGGTGTCGCCGGGGAGGAACGGGAACAGCAGGCCGCACTCGATGAACAGCACGATGATCCCGAGCCAGAAGAGGGCGGCACCGAACTGGTGGAGAAGGAAGTCCGGGCTGAGCCACCGGGTCACATCATGGAGGCTGAGGGCCTGGACGAGAAGATCGTGCACACACGAACCCTAGTCGGCGACACCTGAACTTGAGATGAAGACGAGCGAGCCGTGAGCACACAGCTGCCCTCCGGGGCATTCGACGAGCGCCGGGCACCCTACGACCCGATGCCGCACGGGCCGGCCGAGGTCGGCGTCGGCCCCTGGCAGGGACCCTGGCCCGAGGGCGACGTGTGGGACCCCGAGCTGCTCGCGGGCGGCGACCGGCGCAACGTCGTCGACCGCTACCGCTACTGGCGGATGGAGGCCATCGTGGCCGACCTCGACACCCGCCGGCACACGTTCCACGTGGCGATCGAGAACTGGCAGCACGACTTCAACATCGGCACGATCGTGCGCACCGCCAACGCGTTCCTGGCCGCCGAGGTGCACATCGTCGGAAACCGCCGGTGGAACCGCCGCGGGGCGATGGTGACCGACCGCTACCAGCACATCCGCCACCACGCGACGGTGGCCGAGCTGGCGGCGTACCTGCGTGAGCGCGGCATTCGCCTGCTCGGCATCGACAACCTGCCCGGGTCGCTGCACCTGGAGACGATGCGGATGCCGCGCCAGGTCTGCTTCCTCTTCGGTCAGGAGGGTCCGGGGCTCTCCGAGCAGGCCCGCCAGGCCTGCGACGCGACGTTCTCGATCGCGCAGTTCGGCTCGACCCGCTCGATCAACGCCTCCGCCGCGGCCGCGATCGCGATGCACTCCTGGATCCGGGAGTACGCCGACCTCTCGGCGGAGACCGCCTGGCGCGGCTGAGCGGCCCTGAACCGGCATGTGGTGGTCGTCACCTCGGTTGGATCGCTCCAAGTTTCAAGCGAGGTCCGCCGCACTACTGTGAGGCGGCAGACGCGCCCGGACAGGCCACTGGAGGAGACCGAGATGCCGATCGCCAGCCCCGAGAAGTACGCCGAGATGCTCGCCACGGCGAAGGAGAGGGGATTCGCCTTCCCGGCGATCAACGTCTCGTCCTCACAGACGCTCAATGCAGCGCTCGCCGGGTTCGCCGAGGCCGGCTCCGACGGCATCATCCAGATCTCCACCGGCGGCGCGGAGTACCTCTCCGGCCCGACCGTCAAGGACATGGTCACCGGCTCGGTGGCCTTCGCCGCCTACGCCACCGAGGTCGCCAAGAAGTACGGCGTCAACATCGCCCTGCACACCGACCACTGCCCCAAGGACAAGCTCGACGGCTTCGTGCGGCCGCTGCTCGCGCTCTCGGCCGAGCGGGTCGCCCGGGGCGAGGCCCCGCTGTTCCAGTCTCACATGTGGGACGGCTCCGTCGTACCGCTGGCCGAGAACCTGGAGATCGCCGAGGAGCTGCTCGCCAAGGCCGCCCAGGCGAAGGTCGTGCTCGAGATCGAGGTCGGCGTCGTCGGCGGCGAGGAGGACGGCATCGTCGGCGCCATGGACGAGAAGCTCTACTCCACCCCCGAGGACGCGATCGCGACCGCGCAGGCGCTCGGCACCGGCGAGAACGGCGTGTACCTGACCGCGCTCACCTTCGGCAACGTGCATGGGGTCTACAAGCCGGGCAACGTCAGGCTCCGCCCCGAGATCCTCAAGAACGCCCAGGAGGCGGTGGCCGAGAAGCTCGGTCTCGCGGCCGGCGCCAAGCCGTTCAACCTGGTCTTCCACGGCGGCTCGGGCTCGACGGAGGAGGAGATTGCGGCGGCCGTCTCCTACGGCGTGGTGAAGATGAACGTCGACACCGACACGCAGTACGCGTTCACCCGCCCGGTCGCCGACCACATGTTCCGCAACTACAGCGGGGTGCTCAAGGTCGACGGCGAGGTCGGCGACAAGAAGACCTACGACCCACGCAGCTGGGGCAAGGCCGCCGAGGCCGGTATGGCCGCCCGCGTCGTCGAGGCCGCCCAGCACCTCGGGTCGGCCGGTCAGGCGATCGGCTGATTCGGTCCTCCTGACGTCCCCGTGGCCGCTCAGGGTCGCCCGGCGGTCACCTGCTCGCCTTGGAGCCGCCCGAAGAAGAGGTGTCTCCCAAGATGTAGGCATAGGGACGCGAGTGTGCCCCTATGCCTACATGCCGGAGGGCACCACTCGACCCGGCCGGCACACCCCTGCCGACGGCGCGATCGCGACCGTCGGCGGGGTCAGGCGCAGGCTCAGGTGACCGGGCTCGGTAGCCGGGCTCGGTAGCCGGGCTCAGTGGCCGGCAGCAGCGGGCGCGGCCGCGCTGCCGAAGCCGGCGTGGCGGGGTCGCTCGTAGTACATCACCGCGATGAAGCCGACGATGAACAGCGCCGTCGGCAGCAGCATCGAGTCCTTCATCGCGGTGGAGAACAGCGACGCGACATGGGCGTCGGTGATCTTGGCGGCGCCGGCATCGCCGTGTGCGCTCGCGCCCGGCAGCAGTGCGGCCAGCCGGGAGTCCATCAGCACCGCGATCGCCGCCGAGCCCATCACCGATCCGACCTGGCGGGTGGCGTTGTAGACCCCGGAGCCGGCGCCGGCCAGATGCATCGGCAGGTTGCGGGTGGCCGTCGCCGCGGTCGGCGACCAGATGAAGGCGTTCCCGATGCCGATGATCACCATCGAGACGCAGAGGGTCCAGATGTGCGCGCTCGGCTTGAGCTGCAGCGAGAGCGAGAGCATGCCGACGAAGCTGGCCACGAAGCCGAAGCCCACGATCAGGCGCGGGTGCAGCCGGTCGGTCAGCCCGCCGACGAACTGGGCCAGCAGGATCGACATGATCGCCATCGGGACCAGCAGCAGCGCCGACTGAGTCGGGCTGTCGCCGCGCACGGCCTGCGCGTAGAGCATCAGCGGGTAGCCCATCGAGGCGCCGACCGCGCCCATCATGGTGATGGCGGCGTTGGAGACGGAGAAGTTGCGGTCGCCGAACAGGCTCAGTGGCACCAGCGGCTCGCGGCTGTTGCGGGCCTGCCAGAACACGAACAGGGCCAGGAAGACCACGCCGCCCACGATCATCGCGATGATCCAGCCGGCCCAGTGCTTGTCATGGCCTTCCTGGATGCCGAAGGCGAGCAGGAACAGGCCGACGCCGGACAGGGCCACGCCGACCCAGTCGAAGCTGTGCTCGTGGGTCGGCAGCGACGGCACCAGCCGCATCGCCAGGGCGAAGGCCAGGATGCCGACGGGGATGTTGACGAAGAAGATCCACTCCCAGCCCAGGCCGTCGGTCAGGACGCCGCCCAGGACCGGGCCGACGACCATGGCGACGCCCGCGGTGGCGCCCCAGACCGCCATCGCCTTGCCGCGGTCGGCGGCGGGGAAGATCCGGGTGATGATCGCCATCGTCTGCGGCGTCATCATCGAGGCGCCCAGGCCCTGCACCACCCGGGCGAGGATCAGCATCTCGATCGTGGAGGTCAGGCCGCACCACAGCGAGGCGAGCGTGAACACGGTCAGTCCAGCCAGGTAGAGCCGCTTCGAGCCGAACCGGTCGCCGAGCCGCCCGGTGATCAGCACCGGCACCGCGTAGGCCAGCATGTAGGCGCTGGAGACCCACACCACCTGGTTGACGCT
>NZ_DASZUF010000135.1:0-1937 GCF_035547795.1 Nocardioides sp. | reverse complement strand
TCACTGGCGGCGCAAAGTGTCACCGTGACAGTTTGGAAATGTCACGGTGACAGTTTGGAGCGGCAAAGGCAGCGGCCGAAGCAGCGGCAGCCGGAGTCAGGCCCAGGCGCGGGTCCAGACCTCCCAGGGTCCGCCGTGCCGGTGCAGGTCCTCGAGGTGGGTGCGCTCCTTGAGGGTGTCCATCGGCGCCCAGAAGCCGCCGTAGGGCACCGCCCGCATCCGACCGTCGCGGGCGGCCTTGATGCAGCCGTCCATGACCAGGTCGTCGCCCTCGTCCAGGTAGTCGAAGATGCCCTGCCGAAGCACGAAGTAGCCACCGTTGATGGCGTAGGGCAGATCGCCGGCGGGGATCAGCCCCGACACCTGGCCGGAGTCGTCCATGTCGACGACGTGGAAGGAGTCCTGCGGCTTGACCGCGATGAACTGCCCGACCGCGTCGGTGGCCTCGAGCTCCTCGACCAGCGCGTTGATCGGGGCGTCGGTGAGCACGTCGCCGTAGTTGGCGAGGAACATCTCGTCGCCCTCCAGGTAGGGCCGCACCCGGCGCAGTCGCTCGCCGATCGCGGTGTCCATGCCGGTGTCGACGAACGTGATCGTCCAGTCGCTGATGTCGGTGCCGATCAGGTCGACGTGCTGGCCGCCCTTGGTCAGCACGAAGTCGTTGGACGTGGTCTCCTGGTAGTGCAGGAAGTAGTCCTTGACGGCCTGCGCGCCGTACCCGAGGCACAGGATGAACTCGGTGTGCCCGTAGTGGGCGTAGTAACGCATGATGTGCCAGAGCACGGGGCGCTCGCCGATGCACATCATCGGCTTGGGCAGCGACTGGTTGTCGGCACGCATGCGCATGCCGAGACCGCCGCAGAACAGGACCACCTTCATCGGACGTCTCCTGGTTCGAAGATCTGCAGCGACGGGAGTGCGGTCACCAGCTGACCGCCCCAGTCGCCGACATAGGACAGTTGCGCGCTGATCTCGCGCCGCAGGTTCCACGGCATGATCAGCACATAGTCGGGCCGGGCCTCGGCGAGCGCCTCGACCGGCTTGATCGGGATGTGGGTGCCCGGCAGGTACCTGCCGTGCTTGATCGGGTTGCGGTCGACGCTGAACGCGAGCAGGTCGGACCGGATGCCGCAGTGGTTGAGCAGGGTGTTGCCCTTGCCCGGCGCGCCGTAGGCAACCACCTTCCGGCCCTGGGCGGCGGCCTCGAGCAGGAAGGCGAGTACGTCGTGGCGCACCCGTGCCACCTTGGCGGCGAAGCCGTCGTGGCCGGCCAGGGTGTGCAGCCCGGCCGCCTCCTCCGCGGCGAGCACCGCCGCCACCGCGGCGCTGGGCGCGCCGGCGGACTCCGTCGGCATCGACCAGGTGCGCAGTGAGCCGCCGTGCGACTCCAGCTCCTCCACGTCCACCACGGTGAGACCGGCCGCCGCGAGCACCCGCTGGGTGGTCAGCAGCGACAGGTAGGAGAAGTGCTCGTGGTAGATCGTGTCGTACTCGTTGCCCTCGATCAGCCGCAGCAGGTGCGGGATCTCGATCGTCACGGTGCCGTCCTCGGCCAGCAGCGCGCGCAGGCCACGGGCGAAGTCGACGATGTCGGGCACGTGTGCGAAGACGTTGTTGGCGACCACCAGGTCGGCCGGGCCGTGGATCTCGGCCAGCTTGCGACCGGTCTCCTGGCCGAGGAACGCCACCTCGGTCTCGACGCCGCGGGCGATCGCCGCCGCGGCCACGTTGGCGGCCGGCTCGATGCCGAGGGAGCGGATGCCGCGGGCCACGGTGTGCTGCAGCAGGTAGCCGTCGTTGCTGGCCACCTCCACCACGAAGCTGCTCTCGTCGAGACCGAGCCGGTCGATGGCGTGCTCGACGTACCGCTCCGCGTGCCGCACCCAGGAGTCGGAGTACGACGAGAAGTAGGCGTAGTCGCTGAAGATGTCCTCGGC
>NZ_DASZUF010000134.1:0-8138 GCF_035547795.1 Nocardioides sp. | reverse complement strand
GCTCCAGGACGCGGACCAGCGGGTCCAGTCCGGCCGCGATGAACAGCGAGACCACGATCTCCACCAGCACGCCGCTGATGGTCAGCAGCACCTTGCCGGCCGCGACCGCGGTCAGCAGGCCGAGCCCGGCGAGGAGCCCGGCGACGTACGGCGCCTTGCGGTCGAAGGCCGGTCCGGGCCGGCCGAGAGCGGGCTCGTCCTCCGGCTCGGGGCCGAGGGCAGGCTCGTCCTCCGGCTCGGGGCCGAGGGCAGGCTCCTCCTCCGGCTCGGGGCCGACCTCCGCCGCCTGCGTCACTCGCCGTCCCGCTCGTCCGGCTCCTCGTCCTTGCCGAACCCGGCGACGAGCTCGCTGAGGGAGGCCAGCTGGGCGGTGATGGCGTCGCGGCGCTTGGTCATCCGTGCCACCTCGGCCCTGATCGCCGACAGCGCCCGCTCCGCCTCGGCATGCCCGGCGTTGGTGATGGTCTCGGCCTGGGCGCGGGCGGTGGCGACCAGCTGCTCGGCCTCGCGCTTGGCGCGGGCGATCAGGCCCTCGGACTCGGCCTCGGCCTGGGCGCGCTGGGCGGCGATCTGGGCCGCGGCCTGGCGGGCGCGCTCCTCGGCCGCCGCAGCGCGCGACTCCGCCTCCTCGACCAGCCGACGGGTCTCGGCCATCGAGCTGTTGTGGTGGTCGGTCGCCTCGCGGGCCAACCGCTCCTTCTCCACCGCCAGCATCCGGCGGGCCTCCTGGACCTCCCGGTCGGCGCCGGCGCGGGCCTGCTCGACCTCGCGCTGGGTGGCGGTGCGCAGCTCGGTGGTCTCCTGCTGGGCGGCCAGTCGAAGCTGGTCCGCCTCCCGCTTGGCCGAGGCGAGGTGGTCCTCGGCCTCGCTGCGGGCCAGGGCGCGCTCCTGCTCGGCCTGGGCGGTGATCCGGGCGCGGTGGTCGTCCATCTCCTGGTAGTGCGCCTTGCGCAGCTCCTCGACCTCGCGCTGGGCGTCGGCCTTGACGGCGGCGGCGTCGCGGGAGGCCTGGGTGCGGATCTCGTCGGCGTCGCGCTCGGCGGCGGCCTTGATCTCGGCGGCCTCCTCCTCGGCCAGGCGCAGCATCGCCGAGGCCCGGCCACCGAGGCCGGCGTAGGAGGGGTTGCTGTTCTCGGCGAGCTCGTCGCGCAGACGCTGGACCTCGGCCTCCAGCTCGCTCACCCGGCTCTGCGCACTCTGGGCGGCGGCGTGCGCGGCCGCGTGGGCCGCGATCAGCTGCTGCAGCCGCGAGTCGACGGCGGCCGGGTCATAGCCACCGCGGCGTACGACGGGCAGCGGCGCCGAGGACACGCCCGGCACTCGCGGCGGGGCGCTCGGCGTACTCGGGGCGGCGGGCTTGGCGCTGGGCGTGGGGGGGGTCGCCGCGGCTGCGCCGCGCGGCGCAGCCGGCGGAGCCGGGACACGGGGAATGACTCGGGTCTCCTCGTCGTCGGCGCTCTTGCCGGCGTCACCGGAGGTCGAAGCAGGCTTCTCGGCGGACTTGTCGGCGGCCTTCTTGGCGCCGGCGGAGGACGACTGCTTCGCCTCGGCCGCAGCGGCGGTGCCTTCCTCGGCAGCCGTCTCCGGCTCCTCGTCGAAGATGGACAGGCCCTGATCGCTCATGGTCGGCATACCTCTTGTCGTGGACTGCTCCGGGGATGCCTCAAGCCTCCCACATCGGGCCCAAGAACGGGCGAGGGCCGCCCCGGCGATCCGGAGCGGCCCTCGTCGTACCGACGGACGATCAGATCCCGCGGAAACGGTTGATCGCGTCGAGGTGCTTGGCGCGCATCTCGTGGTCGAGCACGCCCAGGCCCTCCTCGGGCGCGAGCGCGAGGACGCCGACCTTGCCCTGGTGCAGGTTCTTGTGCACGTCGAGGGCCGCCTGGCCGACGTCGTCGAGGGTGTAGGTGCGCGACAGGGTCGGGTGGATCTTGCCCTTGGCGATGAGTCGGTTGGCCTCCCACGACTCGCGGTAGTTGGCGAAGTGCGAGGAGACGATGCGCTTGAGGTTCATCCACAGGTAGCGGTTGTCGTACTCGTGCATGTAACCGGTCGTCGACGCGCAGGTGGTGATGGTGCCGCCCTTGCGGGTGACGTAGACCGAGGCGCCGAAGGTCTCCCGGCCGGGGTGCTCGAAGACGATGTCGATGTCCTCGCCGCCGGTCAGCTCGCGGATCTTCTTGCCCAGGCGCTGCCACTCCTTGGGGTTCTGCCTGGTGCCGTCCTCGTTCCAGAACTTCCAGTTCTCCTCGGAACGGTTGATGATCAGCTCGGCGCCCATCCGGCGGCAGATCTCGGCCTTCTCCTCGTTGGAGACCACGCAGATCGGGGTCGCGCCGCCGTTGAGGGCGTACTGCGTGGCGAAACCGCCGAGACCACCCGAGGCGCCCCAGATCAGGACGTTGTCACCCTGCTTCATGGCGCCGCCGTTCTTGGAGACCAGCTGGCGGTAGGCGGTGCAGTTCACCAGGCCGGGGGAGGCGGCCTCCTCCCAGGTCAGGTGCTCCGGCTTGGGCATCAGCTGGTTGGCCTTGACCATCGCGATTTCGGCGAGGCCGCCGAAGTTGGTCTCGAAGCCCCAGATCCGCTGCTCGGGGTCCATCATCGTGTCGTTGTGGCCGTCGGCCGCCTCGAGCTCGACCGAGAGGCAGTGCGCGACGACGCGGTCGCCGGCCTTCCACTTGGTCACGCCGGGGCCGGTCTTCAGTACGACGCCGGACAGGTCCGAGCCGACGATGTGGTAGGGCAGGTCGTGCCGCTTGGTCAGCGGCGAGAGCCGGCCGTAGCGCTCGAGGAAGCCGAACGTGGAGACCGGCTCGAAGATGGAGGTCCACACGGTGTTGTAGTTGATCGCGCTCGCCATCACCGCGACGAACGCCTCGCCCGGGCCGAGCTCGGGCAGCGCCACGTCCTCGACGTGGAGCGACTTGCGCGGGTCCTTCTCCTTGCTCGGCACACCCTCGAACATGTCGACCTCGTCCTTGTGGACGGTGGCGGCCTTGAAGTGGTCGGGGATCTCCAAACTCGCGAAGTCCTCCGGCGCGGCGTTGTCGCTGAGGATGGCGTCGAGGATCTGCTGCACGTCGTCTCCTGAGAAAGGGATGGCCCGTCGGGCCCGGGCGTGGACGAGACATTACTGGCGAGTAAAAGGCTGCGGCCAGAGGTGTGACTGACGACACTGCCGGTCTCCTTGTGGTCATGTTCCGGTCATCTGGCGGCGGACGTGTGGTCATGTCGCACGGCTTTGCTCGCACTGCCCGCCGCGCCTCCTCGGGCGCGCCCTGACAGAGGAGTACCCGTGAATCGCCCTGGACGCACCACCCTCGCCGTTGCTGCCGTCGCGGCCGCCGCCATCGCCGTCCCGATCTGTGCCGTGGCGGCGAACGGCACCGGCTCGGCCTCCTGTGCTGCGCAGACCACCGCGGTGGCGGCGGCGCAGGTCGCCGTCGCGCACGACCAGGCCGCCCTGGCGAGGGCGAGGCACAAGAAGGCCAAGACCCGGAGAGCCAAGGCCGCGAGGCAGCGCAAGGTGGCCAAGGTGACCAAGCGGCTGGCCCATGACGAGGCCAGGCTGACCGCCGCCCAGTCGGCGCTGATCTCCTGTCTGGGCACCCAGCCGACGACGACGGTCACCGTCACCGCCACGCCCACTCCGACGCCGACCCCGGCGGTCTGGAAGTCCGGTACGGCGCTGCTCAGCGAGGACATCGCCCCGCTCGGCTATTGGGACGGGGTGCCGATCGCCGGGTCGGCGTACGGCTCGGCATGGACCGCCGATCCGGCCCACCCGGGCTACTTCTACGGCCTGACCGACCGCGGACCCAACGTCGCCTATCCGGACGGAAACTCGCTGCACAAGCTCGAGCCGCTGCCCGGCTTCCAGGACGCCATCGGCCACTTCCACGTCGTGGGCGGCCAGGCGGAGCTGGTCAAGCGCATCGGCCTGACGACCGCCGACGGTGAGCCGTACGGCGGCCTGGAGAACAAGGTCGCCGACGCCGGCGAGACCATCTACGACCAGTACGGCGACGTGCTGCCGAAGAGCGACGCGGGCCTCGACACGGAGGGCATCGTGGTCGACCCGAAGGGCGGCTTCTGGGTCTCGGACGAGTATGGCCCACTCATCGTCCACTTCGACGCGAACGGCAGACAGGACAACCTGCTCTCGCCGTACGTGACGACTCCGAGCGCCACCGAGCATCCACTGCCGGCCGAGCTCAAGGAACGCAATGCCAACAAGGGGATGGAGGGGCTGACGCTCACGCCCGACGGCAAGTACCTCGTCGGCGTGATGCAGTCCTCGCTGAACAACGGCGCCACCCCGTCCGCCCAGGGCATGATCACCCGGATCGTCAAGATCAAGCTCGCCGACTACTCGGTCCAGGAATACCTCTACTCCCTGCACGACGCGGTCAACGCCAGCAACAAGGCCTACGAGGGGCAGGCCAACAGCGAGATCGCGGCGCTGCCAGACGGCACCTTCCTGGTCGACGAGCGGGACGGCAAGTTCGAGGGCGAGAAGGACGGGAAGCAGGCGGCCGACAAGAACCTGTGGCGGGTCGATCTCGACGACGCCACCGATGTCGGACCGAACTCGCCGCTGATCGGCACGACCGTCGGCGGCGGGGCGGTCACGTGGGACGACGCCAAGGGCCTGCTCATCGGTGGCCGCACGATCGAGGACATTGCGGGCAACGCCTCCGGCCTGGCCTCGCCTGCCGACAGCGGCTGGCAGACGGTCTCCGGCGCGCCGGCACCGGGCGGTGCCCGCAGCGCGCTCGAGGCCCAGGGCGTGCACCTGGCCGGCGAGAGCCTGTTCCTTAACATCGCGGGCCTGGTGTCCTCGATCGACCCGTCGGGGATGTACTTCGGCCACGACAAGGTCGAGGGCGTCGCGGTCGACCCGACGGATCCAACCAAGCTGTTCATCAGCAACGACTCGGACTTCGGCCTCACCGATCTTCCTGCCGGTCCGGCTCCGACCGCCGACAAGCGCGCGAAGGGCACCGATGCGCAGAAGTTCCTGCCCGACGGCAGGACGCAGGACTTCGGTGAGGTGATGGCCGTCGACATGAGTCAGGTGCCGGCGGCGTTCAAGGGCTAGCAGAACGGCGAGGGCCCCGCCGGGGTGGCGGGGCCCTCGCCGGGTCGGCTGCGCCGGCTCAGTGGGCGGCGGTCTTGGCCGGCTCGACCAGCTCGATCAGCACGCCGCCGGCGTCCTTGGGGTGGACGAAGTTGATCCGGCTGTCGGAGGTGCCGCGCCGCGGGGCGTCGTACAGGAGGCGCACGCCGCGCTCCTTGAGGATGTCCATCACCTGCTCGACGTCGGTCACCCGGTAGGCGAGCTGCTGGATGCCCTGACCGTTCTTGTCCAGGAACTTCGCGATGGTGCTCTCCGGGGTGAGCGGGGCGAGCAGCTGGATCTTGGAGTCGGTCGTGCCGACCTGCAGCATGGCTTCGGCGACCCCCTGCTCCTCGTTGACCTCGCGGTGGATCTCCTTGAGGCCGAAGGTCTCGTCGTAGAACCGGATCGCCTCGTCAAGGTCCGGTACGGCGATGCCGACGTGGTCGATGGCGGTGAACAGGTGCTCGGGGATCTGAATGCTCATGTGCGTACTCACTTCGTTCCGTGCGCACATGAGGCACATGGGCGCGGTGTTGAATGATTCGCTCGCTGGCGCTCGCTCATGAGGTCACTCTGGTCCACCGTCGGGGCGCGAGGGAAGATGTGTGACGATGGGCACACGGAGCGGCCGGCCTACCCCCTCCCGCGGTTCTCTACCCGTCGGTAATGTCGGCAGCACGCGTTTCGCACACCTTGGAGGCAGCATGTCCACCGGAAATGTCATCGTCGCGGGAGCCCGCACCCCGATCGGCCGCCTACTGGGCGCCTTCAAGGGGCTGAGCGCCGCCGACCTCGGCGCGGTCGCCATCAAGGGCGCACTGGAGAAGGCGGGCGTCACTCCCGAGCAGGTCGACTACCTCATCGCCGGACAGGTTCTTCAGGCCGGCGCCGGTCAGAACCCGGCCCGCACCGCCGGTCTCAAGGCGGGCCTGCCGCAGAGCGTGCCCTCGATCACCGTCAACAAGGTCTGCCTCTCGGGCATCAACGCGATCGCGCAGGCCTCCCAGCTGATCACCGCCGGCGAGGCCGAGATCGTGGTCGCCGGCGGCATGGAGTCGATGACGCAGGCGCCGCACTTCCTGCCCAGGTCGCGCGAGGGCTTCAAGTACGGCGACACCACGCTGGTGGACCATATGGCCTACGACGCGCTCTACGACCAGGCGACCGCCCAGGCGATGGGCGCGCTCACCGAGGCCGTCAACGCCGACCGCGACACCCCGCTCTCCCGCGAGGCGCAGGACGCGTTCTCGGCCCGCTCGCACCAGCTGGCCGCCGCCGCACAGAAGAACGGCGTCTTCGACGACGAGATCGTCCCGGTCTCCATCCCGCAGCGTCGCGGCGAGCCGATCGTGGTCACCGCCGACGAGGGTGTGCGCCCCGACACCACCGCGGAGTCGCTGGCCAAGCTGCCCCCGGCGTTCTCCAAGACCGGCACCATCACCGCCGGCTCGTCCTCGCAGATCTCCGACGGGGCCGCGTTCGTGGTCGTGATGAGCAAGGCCAAGGCCGAGGAGCTGGGCCTGAGCTGGCTGGCCGAGATCGTCGCGCACGGCCAGGTCGCCGGCCCCGACTCCTCTCTGCAGTTGCAGCCGGCCAACGCCACCCGGAAGGCACTCGACAAGGCCGGGCTGAGCGCCGCGGACCTGGACGTGGTCGAGTTCAACGAGGCGTTCGCCGCCGTCGGTCTCGAGTCCGCCGCCGCCCTCGGCATCCCCGAGGAGAAGGTCAACGTCAACGGCGGCGCCATCGCCATCGGCCACCCGCTGGGTGCCTCCGGCGCCCGCATCACGCTGCACCTGGCGCTGGAGCTCAAGCGCCGCGGCGGCGGCGTCGGCGCGGCCGCACTCTGCGGCGGCGGTGGTCAGGGCGACGCCCTGATCCTGAGCGTGCCGAAGGCCTGATGTCACGCACCAACGTCGAGGTCGATGACCTCGTCGCGGCCGCCCGTGGGGGTTCCCCGCGGGCGGTCGCCCGTTTGATCTCCCTGGTGGAGGACGCCTCGCCGCGGCTGCGCGAGGTGATGAGCGCGCTGCGGCCCCATGTCGGCCATGCCCACGTCATCGGACTGACCGGCGCCCCCGGCGTCGGCAAGTCCACCACCACCAATGCCCTGGTGCGCGAGCTGCGGGCGGCCGGCAAGCGGGTCGGCGTGCTGGCGGTGGACCCGTCCTCGCCGTTCTCCGGGGGCGCGCTGCTCGGTGACCGGATCCGAATGAGCGACCACGCCACCGATGCCGGCGTCTACATCCGCTCGATGGCCTCGCGCGGCCACCTCGGCGGCCTGGCCTGGAGTACGCCGCAGGCGATCCGGGTGCTCGACGGCGCCGGCTTCGACGTCGTACTCGTCGAGACCGTGGGTGTCGGCCAGTCCGAGGTGGAGATCGCCGGCCTGGCCGACACCACCCTGGTGCTGCTCGCCCCGGGCATGGGCGACGGCATCCAGGCCGCGAAGGCGGGCATCCTCGAGATCGGCGACGTCTACGTCGTCAACAAGGCCGACCGCGACGGCGCCGCGAAGGTACGCCGAGAACTGCGCTCGATGCTGACGCTGGCCGCCCGCCCCGAGGGCGCCTGGCGCCCGCCGGTGGTGGCGATCGCCGCCCAGAGCCACACCGACCTGGACAAGCTCACCGCGGCGATCGAGGAGCACCGGGCCTGGCTGGACGACTCCGGGACGCTGCGGCAGCGCCGCATCCGGCGTGCCCGCGAGGAGGTCGAGGCGATCGCCGTGGCCGCGCTGCGCTCGCGCTGGGAGCCACAGGGCGGCGGTCGGCTCGATGAGCTGGCCGCGGCGGTGGCGGCGGGGGAGAGCGATCCCTACGCCGCGGCGGACGCCCTGCTGGGCTGAGGTCACGCTGCGGTGTCTGCCTCGTCTTCGAGTCGGCGGCCCAGGAGCAGGGCCTGCGCGACATCCGGTACGTCGGACGCCCCGACGAGCGCGACCTGACGATCCAGCGGGTGGTGCAGCGCGCGGGTCTGCGCGGACCCCGGGTCGGCTGACGTACGCTCA
>NZ_DASZUF010000133.1:0-14407 GCF_035547795.1 Nocardioides sp. | reverse complement strand
GAGGCGCGCGAGATGCCGATCTACGGGCTCGTGGCCAGCCCGACCGTCTTTCCGGGGCAGACGATCCGCGCGGTCGGCACCGGGGCGGCCCGGCTGGTCCTCCAGGTGTACGACGGCGACGACGTGCCGCGGCTGGTCGAGGGCCCCGCGCTCGAGCCGGACGGGACCGCGTGGACGGTGCCCGCGCTCGACCAGCCGATCGTGGCGGTCGGCCTGCGGGTGGCGGGGCATGCCGAGCTCGACTCGCTGACCTGGGACGGGGAGCCCGACGTCGTCCTGACCCGGCCGGCCGAGGGCGGCACGATGTGGCGGCGAGCCTGGGTGCCGGCGGTGGACCGCTTCGACGCCCGCTGGCCCGAGCCCTACCGGATCACGCAGAACCGCGGCCTCGGCCAGCTGGTCACCGGCACCCTGGAGTGGCGCGACTACAGCGTGCGCGCCGACGTCACCCCGCATCTGGCCCTGGCCGCCGGCCTGGCGGCCAGGGTGCAGGGACTGCGTCGCGCCTACCGGCTGGAGCTGCGGGGCCGGGACACGGTGCGGCTGCTGCGCGGCACCGACGTCCTGGCCGAGGCGCCCTTCGCTTGGGAGTACGGCGAGACGCACGAGCTGCGGCTCGACCTCCTCGGCGAGCAGATCACCGGCTACGTCGACGGCCGCCGGATGGTGCAGGCGTTCGACGCGACATACCCGAGCGGGGGAGTGGCCCTGACTGTCGAGGAGGGCAGCGCGGCCACACAACAGGTGCAGATCACCCCGATGTCCACGACGATCGGCGAGGCCGGTCACATCACGAAGGAGTCAGCATGAACGGAACACACCTGAGCCGCCGGCGGCTCCTGGGTCTGGGTGGTGCGCTGGGCGCGACGATCGCCCTGCCCAACCTGCTCACCGCCTGCGGCGGCAGCTCCAGCGCCAGCGCCGGCAGTGGCAAGCTCACGTTCTGGTCCGACATCACCGGCACCCCGAACCAGCAGTACTTCACCGACAAGGTCATCGGCGCCTTCCACAAGGCCCACCCCGACATCTCGGTGAAGACGACCTTCTACAAGGGCTCGGATCTGCAGCAGCAGATCAGGACCGCCCTCCAGGCCCGGACCGGCCCCGACATCGTGCGGGCGCCCTCGGTCAGCCAGACCATCCCGTTCGCCAACGCGCACCTGCTCGCGGACCTGACGCCGTACTCGAAGAAGTGGGGCTGGGACAAGGTCGTCTCGCAGTGGGCCCGCGAGGCGTTCACCATCGACGGCAAGCTCTACGCCCTGCCGATGCGGGTGGACACGATGATGGTCTACACCAACAAGACGCTCTTCGACTCCAAGGGCTGGACGACGCCGCAGAACCGCAGCGACCTCGAGTCCTGGGCGGCCGAGGCCGCCGGGCACGGCATCACCCCGTTCGGCTCCTCCAGCGTCGACTGGGCCGCCGCCGGCGAGTGGCTGATGACGCTGTTCTGGAACAACTTCTCGGGTCCGGACGCGGTCTACCAGGCGCTGACCGGGCAGATCCAGTTCACCGACCCGACCTTCGTCGACGCGGTCACCCTGCTGAAGTCGTACTTCGACAAGGGCTGGATCGCCGGCGGCCCGAGCAAGTACTTCTCCGTGCCCTCGGCCGAGATCGGCGCCAGCCTCGGCAAGGGCACCACCGCCACGATCATCCAGGGCGAGTGGTACATGAGCAACATCGGCCAGTTCTTCGGATCGGCGGCCGGCAACGACAGCGACTGGGACTGGTTCGTGATGCCGCCGCTGTCCAGCGACGTGAAGGCCGGGTCGATGCCGGTGGGCTTCGGCGGCTCCTACGCCGTCAACTCGGCCAGCAAGCAGCAGGACGACGCGGCCCAGTTCCTCAACTGGTTCTACAGCGACAAGAGCGCCGCGCTGCAGCGGATGGCCGACGTGCCGGCGACGTACGACATCGCGATCGACTTCACCCCCAGCGAGATCCCGTCGAACGCCGACCCCCGCACCACCCGCCTGCTGACCTCGGTCAACCAGGCGATCTCCAGCGGCAACTACGGCTACGTCACCTGGACCTGGTGGCCGCCGAAGACCGACACGATGGTCTTCCAGAATCTCGAGCAGGTCCTGACCGGCAAGACCACCCCGGCGGAGTACTGCCAGCAGATCGCCGACAGCTTCACCGCCGAGTTCAAGGCCGGCGCCGCGCCGAAGCTGATGAAGCGGGCCTGATCGTGTCCGTCATGACTCGGGGCGCGCCGATCTCCCCACCGCGGCGCTTCCGCTCCGCCAAGGCGGTGCGCACGATCACCGGCTGGGCGTTCCTGGCGCCGCTGCTGGGGCTGAACCTGGTGGTGGTCTTTGGTCCGTCGGTGGCCACGGCGTACTACTCCCTGACCGACTGGAGCGGCATCGGGCCCGCCCACTGGGTCGGCCTGGCCAACTACACCCGCGCCCTCAAGGACCCCGCCGTCCACCAGGCCCTGGTGCACAACCTGATCTGGTTCGTGCTGTTCCTGAGCGTGCCGATGATCGTCGGGATGCTCGCGGCCCACCTGATCAACCGGGTGCACCGGTTCCGGACGCTGTACCGAGCGCTGTTCTTCATTCCCTACATCACCGCCAGCGTCGTGAACGCGGCCGTGTGGAAGATGCTGCTCTCCCCGGACAGCGGCATCGGGCACCTGCTCGGCACCGACTTCGCCTGGCTCGGGGACACCCGGACATCGCTGTACGCCGTCAACGTCGTCGTCGACTGGCACTGGTGGGGCTTCCTCGCGGTGATCTTCTTCGCCGCGATGCAGGGGGTGGAGCCGCAGCTCTACGAGGCCGCCACGCTGGACGGGGCGAACACCTGGCGCCAGTTCTGGCACGTCACCCTGCCCGGCATCCGGCCCACCATGATCTTCATCGTCCTGATGACGATCATCTGGTCCCTCAAGGCGTTCGACTACATCTTCATCATGACCCACGGCGGCCCCGCGGACTCGTCCCAGGTGGTCTCGACGCTGATGTACGACCAGGCCTTCAGCCAGTTCTCCGCCGGGTACGCCGCGGCGCTGGGCATGTCGATGACCATCGTGGTCGCGATCGTGCTCGTCGCCTACCGACTCATCCAGAAGAGGGGGTGGGAGGAGTGACCACCGTGTTCCCGACCGATGCCCGCGTGCTCGGCCCGGCCCAGGCCGACGACCCCGCGCCGAGGCGCCCCGACCGGTGGCGGCCGAAGGACTGGCACGTCACGGCGCACGTGATCCTGATCGTGCTGGCGGCGGTCGCCATCGGCCCGATGCTGGTGATGGTGTTCAACGCCTTCAAGAGCAACGCGCAGATCGGCGCCAACCCGCTGACGCCGCCGACCTCGCTCAGCCTGCACAACTTCACCCAGGCGTGGCACGACGGCAACTACGCGACCACGATGCGCAACTCGATCCTGCTCGTCGGCGGATCGGTCCTCGGCACCTGCACGATCGCCAGCCTGGCGGCGTACGCGCTCAGCCACCTGAAGGTGCCCGGCGGTGGCGGGGTGATCGCCTACCTCATCCTCGCCAGCACCATGCCGGTGCAGCTCTTCCTGGTGCCGCTGTTCTCGATGTGGACCCACCTGGGCCTGGTCGACAGCCGGCTGGGACTGCTGATCATCTACTGGGCGACCGAAGCGCCGTTCGCCACGCTGCTGCTGAGATCCTTCCTGATCAAGGTGCCGCGTGACTTCGTCGAGGCCGCCCGGATCGACGGTGCCTCCGAGCTGACGATCGTGCGACGGGTGATCGTCCCGCTCGCCTGGCCGGGCGTCATGACCGTCGGCCTGATCGTCGCCCTGACGACCTGGAACGAGTTCTTCTGGGCGATGACCTTCATCCACGATCCCGGGAAGCGGCCGATCTCGATCAGCTTCCTGTCCTTCCAGGACCAGTACTCCACGAACTGGGGGCTGACCAGCGCAGCCGCTCTCTTCGTGATGGTCCCGATCCTTCTCCTGTTCACGATCATGCAGCGACACTTCGTCGCCGGACTCACCTCAGGTGGACTCAAGTGACCCGACCCAACGTCATCCTCGTCATCTCCGACCAGCTCCGCCGACAGGCGCTGGGCTGCTACGGCGACCCGAACGTCAGCACGCCCCACATCGACGCGCTCGCCGCCTCGGGCACCCGCTTCGACGCCGCGTCCTCGACCTACCCGGTGTGCGTGCCCTACCGCTTCTCGCTGATGACCGGCGAGTACGCGCACACCCGCTTCATCCCGTCGATCGAGTGGCGGATGTCGCCGGCCGAGCGCACCCTGGCCGACGAGTTCAACGACGCCGGCTACGACACCGCCCTGTTCGGCAAGTGGCACCTGTACGGCAACTTCGGCCACTACCCGGGCCACAACGTGGTCAAGGCCTCGCGCACCCCGGTGCCGCGGCCCTTCCAGGGCCGGTTCCAGACCTTCGCCGGCTTCGACATCTGCAACGACCCGTGGGACACGTGGTACTCGGTCAACGACGACCCCAAGATGCGCAAGATCGAGGGCTACCAGACCGACGGGCTCTTCGACCTGGCGATCGACTACGCCACGTCGGCGCGAGAGAAGCCGTTCGCCGCAGTGGTCTCGGTCGAGCCGCCGCACCCGATCTTCACCGCGCCCCCGGAGTACGTCGAGCGCTGGAAGGACCGCGACGTGGTCGTCCGCGAGAACGTCGACCTGGACAAGACCTACAACCATCGCGGGACCGGCGAGGGCCAGGGGCTTCTCGACGACCTGCGGACCTACTACGCCATGATCGAGAACCTCGACGACAACATCGGGCGTCTGGTCGCCGCACTGCGCGAGGCCGGCACGCTGGACAACACCGTCATCGCGCTGACCGCCGACCACGGCGAGCTGCTCGGCTCGCACGGGTTGCTGGCGAAGCAACGGCCCTGGGAGGAGTCCCTCGGCGTACCGCTGATTGTGTCGAACGTCGGTGGCGGCCGGGTGGTCACCGAGCCCACCTGCACCGAGGACCTCTTCCCGACGCTGCTCGGCCTGGCCGGCCTCACTCCGCGCGACCCGAAGCCGGGCGTCGACCTGACCCCGCTGGCGCGCGGCGAGGTCGACGCGCTGGACCGGGAGGGTGTCCTGCTGGAGTTCGTCGCCGAGATGCGCCCGGGCCTGCCGTTCCACGACGAGACCTGGCGCGGCATCCGGACCCGCACGGCCAAGTACACCGTGCTCGGCGACGCCCACGGCGGCAAGCCGTGGCAGTTCTTCGACCTCGAGAAGGATCCCTACGAGCTGGAGAACCTGGTCGACGACCCGGCGTACGCCGACCAGGTCGCTCACCACCACGAGCTGCTGCGCACCCGGCTGGAGGAGACGTACGACCACTACGTGCTCGCCCCGGCCTTCGGGCAGCCCGGCGTGAACACCTGGGACCCGGAGGCGACGTTCCAGAAGCGGTTCGGCTGAGGAGGGATGATGCGACGACTCGGGATCCTCATCTCCGCGACCCTGCTCGGGCTGGCGCTGGTCAGCCCGGCGCATGCCGACGGCACGTCCTACGTCGGCCACCAGTACGACTACGGCGGGACCGACACGCCGATCAACGGCACCCTGGACACGGTCGACTCCATCGCGGACAGCATCACGACCTCGACGCAGGCCACGGAGGCCGACGTCGCGGCACACCGCGCGACGCTTCCGTACGGCGACATCTCACCCGGCTCCGACACGTCGCTGCACGTGTACCCGGCGCCGGCCGGGATCCCGGCCTCGGACCAGTACCGCGTCACCGTGAACGGGCAGTCGTCCTTCGTCTACAAGTCGAGCGCCGCGAAGACCGACACCAACCGCGAGCTGGACACCTCGTGGACCAGCTTCTCCGCGGGCGGCCCGGTCACGGTGCGCGTCACGCCGACGGTGACGACCGGCCTGACCGGATGCATGGTGCGGCCCTACTCGGCGAACATCGCCACGTCGTTCGACGGCACCACCTGCACCTTCACGATGGCGACGCCGAAGAACGTGTCGGTGGAGTTCGACCCCAACATCCACAACCCGATCCTGCATCCGATGCTGGTCTTCTTCGACCCGCCGGAGAACGACGTGCCGCCCGCGACCGGCGATCCGAACGTGCTCTACTTCGGCCCCGGCGTGCACCAGATCGGCTCGGGCAACGTGATCCACTCCAACGAGACGATCTACCTCGCCGGCGGCGCCTGGGTCGAGGGCGCGTTCATCGCGAACGGCCCGGTCGACAACGTCGTCATCCGCGGCCGCGGGGTGCTGGACGGCTCGTTCATGGACACCGGGAACCAGGCCGACAACAAGTCCCAGCCCGGCATGATCGACATCGCCGACCAGAGCTCGCAGAACGTCGTGGTCGAGGGCATCACCGTGGTGAACGCGCCGCGGTTCAACGTCCGGGCGCTGGCGAAGTACACCACCATCGAGAACGTCAAGACGATGTCGTGGTGGTACAGCACCGACGGGCTCGTCGCCGGCAACAGCTCGCTGGTCGAGAACAACTTCGTCAAGTCCAACGACGACTCGATCAAGCTGTTCTGGGGCGACGAGGTCGTCCGCGGCAACACCATCTGGCAGCTGGAGAACGGCGCGCCGTTCATGATCAGCTGGAACCTGGCCAACAGCCCGGAGAACTTCCACGTCTACGACGACGACGTCATCCATGCCGAGCACTACCAGATCCAGAAGTCGGCGATCTTCCGGGCGCTGCATGCCGGCCCGGGCACGCCGTACCGCTATCTGTTCGAGAACATCCGGGTGGAGAACGCCAACTGGCGGCTGTTCTACATCACCATCGACAACAACAAGTGGTACGACCCGACGCTCGGCTACGGGCACCTCGACCAGCTCATCTTCCGCGACATCCACGCCTACACGAACTACACCTATCCGAGCGTGGTCAAGGGCATCGACGGGACCCACAAGGTGACCGACGCGAACTTCCTCGACGTCTTCATGGACAACACCTGCCAGTCCAACGACGCCGACTGGGACATCGATCCCGCGACCACGAACGCGATCAGGATCGCCAAGAACGCCGACGGGAGCTGCGCCTGATGAGGCCCAACATCGTGGTCGTCCTCGCCGACGACATGGGCTGGGGCGACCTGGGCTGCTACGGGTCCTCGATCCCGACGCCGAACATCGACCGGCTCGCCGCGGAGGGGGTTCGCGCCACGAACGCGCACTCCGCCTCGGCGGTGTGCACACCCAGCCGCTACGCCCTGATGACCGGGAGGTACGCCTGGCGCGGACCGCTGAAGAGCTTCGTGCTGATGGGTCACGGTCCGGCCCTGATCGAGCCCGAGCGGCCCACCCTGGCCTCGGTCCTCAAGGGGCAGGGCTATGCCACCGGGGCCTTCGGGAAGTGGCACCTGGGCCTCGGCTGGCGCCACACCGACGGCAGCGTGCGCTCGGCGTTCGAGCCGGGAGCGCAGCTGCACGACGACGTCGAGACCGACTTCGGCCGCGACATCGACTACGCCGCCCCGTTCACCGGCGGTCCGACCGAGCTCGGCTTCGACCGGTTCTTCGGGATCGCCGGCTCGCTGGACATGCCGCCGTACGTCTTCCTCGACCAGGACCGCACCGTCGGCATCCCCGACCGGGAGAAGGAGCGCTATCTCACCGAGCAGCGGCCCGGTCTCCAGGTCGAGGGCTTCGACGAGGAGGAGGTCGACGTCGCGTTCGCGCGGGAGGCGGTCGCCTTCATCGAGCGCCAGGATGGCCCGTTCCTGTGCTACCTGGCGACGTCGGCTCCGCACCGGCCCAACGTGCCGCCGCCGTTCATCCGCGGACGGTCGGGACTGGGCGACCGCGCCGACGGCGTCTGCCTCGTCGACTGGATGGTCGGGGAGGTCGTCGGGGCGCTCGAGCGCCGGGGCATCCTCGACGACACCCTGGTGATCGTCACCAGCGACAACGGCGCGGTGGTCTACTTCACCGACGACGGCGACCTGCGGCTGCACCGACCCAATGGCGACTGGCGCGGGCAGAAGGGCGACCTGTGGGACGGCGGCCACCGCGAGCCGTTCATCGCCCGCTGGCCGGCGCGGGTCCCGGCCGGCTCGGTCATCGACTCACCGCTGTGCCTCACCGACATCCTGCCCACCGCTGCCGCGGCGGCGGGGACCGAGGCCGGCGTGGAGGATGGACGGGACGTGCTCGCGGTCCTGGCCGGCGACGCGGTGCTCGATCCGGAGCGGCCGCTGGTGCACCACAGCCTGAGCGGGCGGTTCGCGCTCCGTGCCGGGCGGTGGAAGGCGATCTTCTCGCTGGACTCCGGCGGCGGCTTCTCCGACCGCTCCATCAGCCACCTCTTCGACGGCTCGGGGGAGCCGCTGCAGACGCCGCCATGGGACTCCGCTCATCCCGAGGGACAGCTGTACGACATGGAGAGCGACCCGCAGGAGACGCGCAACCTGTGGGCCGAGCATCCAGACGTCGTCGCCCGTCTCTACGACGTTCTCCGGGGTATCTGCGTCGACCCGACCAGCGGCCTGCCGTTCGACGTCGACCTGGAAGCGGCGGCCGGCCGGTGAACGGCGCCTGCTGCGGGCCGAGCCGCCCCAGCGACGACGGGCCACCCTCCGCTGCCCGACCGCGGATCCTCGCCGACCCGGCCTCCGGTCCGGATCTGAAGGGGATGGTGCACATCCCGGGCGGGCGGTTCCGGATGGGCGGGAACGACCCGGACGCTTTCCCCGCGGATGGCGAGGGGCCCGTGCGCGAGGTGCAGGTCGGCGAGTTCTACATCGATGCCAAGGCGGTCACGAACGCGCAGTTCGCGACGTTCGTGAAGCGCACCGGCTACGTCACCGACGCCGAGCGGTTCGGCTGGTCCTACGTCTTCCACCAGCTCGTCGAGCCGACCGCGCGGGTGCTCGACGGACACGTGCCGGGCGCGCCGTGGTGGCGGGCCGTGGAGGGCGCCGACTGGCGTCGTCCCGGCGGCCCGGGGTCGGACGCCGGGCGGCTGGCCAACCATCCGGTGGTCCACGTGAGCTGGAACGACGCGACGGCGTACGCCGCCTGGGCGGGCAAGCGGCTGCCCACCGAGGCGGAGTGGGAGAAGGCGGCGCGCGGCGGCCTGGTCGGGGCTCGGTTCCCGTGGGGCGACGAGCTCGCGCCGGGCGGCCGGCACCGGTGCAACACCTGGCAGGGCCGGTTTCCACAGCACAACACCCGGGAGGACGGCTACCTGGCCACGGCCCCGGTCGACGCCTACGCCCCCAACGGGTTCGGGCTCTACAACACCTCGGGCAACGTGTGGGAGTGGTGTGCCGACTGGTTCAGCGCCGAGTGGCACGTCCAGGAGAGTCCGGCGACACGCGTCGACCCGCGGGGGCCTGCGACCGGTGTCACCCGGGTGATGCGCGGCGGCTCCTACCTCTGCCACGACTCCTACTGCAATCGCTACCGAGTGGCGGCCCGGACGCAGTCGACGCCGGACAGCTCGACCGGCCATGTCGGGTTCCGGTGCGCCGCGAGCGCTCCGATCGGCGGCCGCGCGACGTGATCGAGGACGTGGAGGAGACCGGGCCGACCACCGTCGGCCCGCGCCGGGACAACCGCTGGCCCGGATGGGTCTTCGGCGAGGGCGCCGAGCCGGATCCACGATTCAGCTTCGCGAACGAGCGGACGCTGCTGGCGGGCCTGCGCACCTCGCTCGCGCTGATCTCGGGCGGGGTCGCCATCAACGTGGTCAGCGTCCCGATCGCGTCCTGGGGCCAGCACGTCCTCACCGTCGAGCTGCTGGCGCTGGGCGGCGTCTTCTCGCTCGGGTCCTGGGTGCGGTGGGCACGGGCGGAGCGAGCGATGAGGCGGGGCCTCCCGCTGCCGTCGTTCCCCTTCGGTGCGGTCCTGGCCGTCGCCATCGCGATCTGCGCTGTGACGGTCCTGGGCGCCCTGTGACGGCGTCCCCCGACACCGGCCTGGCGCGGGAGCGGACCCTGCTGGCCCGCCGTCGTACCGCCCTGTCCGTCGGATTGGTGTACGTCGCGCTGCTCCGTGTGTTGCTCGGCAGGGCAGGCAACTGGCCGGCCGTCGGCGCCGGTCTCGTCGCGCTGCCTCTCCTGTACGCCGCGGTGAGCGCGGGGCCGCGGCTCCGCACCGGCCTGGGCACGCTGATCCTCGCGCTCGCGGTCGGGCTGCTGGCGCTCACCGCCGGGGTGCTCCTGGCGCTGTGAGTCGGTCGGCGGATTGGTCGACCGGAGGCGCTGCGTCGCCCGGCGGCCCTGCTCCGGGTGCTCGGGCGGATCGCCGGGGCTCCGGTCTGCCGCGCGGGGTCGGGTGCTGGACCTGGCCTCGCGGCGCTGGTCAGCTGACGTGCCTGGAAGGTTCTCAGTGACGGTGGGTGATGCTGGCGCTACGGCCACGGAGGCCGGTGTCACCGGTCCTGAGATGCTCGGCGTGGTAGATCGCCTGATCGAGGAGCTCGGCGACGTGGTCGTCGTAGAGCTCGTAGACGATGGAGCGGCCGTCGCGCTCGCCGGTGACCAGGCCGAGGTTGCGCAGGATGCGCAGCTGTTGAGAGACGGCGGGCTGCTCCATCCCGATCGACCCGGCGAGGTCGCCGACGGTCGACGGCGACCGGCGCAGGCGGTCGAGGATGAGCAGCCGGCTGGGGGAGGCGAGCGCCTGCAGGGTGGCGGCTAGTGACTTGGCCGAGGCCGGATCGAGTTCGTCGCGCTCCTCGGCGTACCCCTCGCCGATGTGTCCCATAGGGCTCATGCTATCCGCATTTGCATGCACATATATGCATGTGATTACGCTGAGCCTGTGACCACCCTTCAGGTCCGGCCGCGACCGGCCGTCGGCGGCGGGCTCCGCCGCTCGTTGCTGGCCACGGCGCTCGACCTGCCGGAGGTCCGCTGGGCGGCGGTGGCGCTGGTGCTCTTCGCGCTGGGTGGGCTCACCGAGCTCGTCGGTGCGCCAGCGATGGTGTGGTGGGTGCTCTACCTGGTCTGCTACGCGACCGGTGGTTGGGAGCCGGCGCTGGCGGGGGTGCGGGCCCTGCGGGAGAGGACGCTGGACGTCGATGTGCTCATGATCGTGGCGGCCGTCGCGGCCGCGGCGATCGGGCAGGTGCTCGACGGGGCGCTGCTGATCGTCATCTTCGCCTCCTCCGGCGCGCTCGAGGCGTTCGTGACCCGCCGTACGGCGGACTCCGTCGGAGCGTTGCTGGAGCTGACACCCGACCGGGCGACGCGGGTCGGCGCCGACGACCACGGCGGGTGGGCCGAGACGGTGATCGATGTCGCCGACTTGGTGGTGGGTGATCTGGTCCTGGTGCGCCCGGGGGAGCGCATCGGCGCGGACGGGGTCGTGGTCGACGGGGTCAGCGAGGTGGACCAGGCCACCATCACCGGGGAGCCGCTGCCCGTGACCAAGCAGGCGGGTGCCGAGGTGTACGCCGGCACCGTCAACGGCACCGGATCGCTGACCGTGCGCGTCGGAGCGGCCGCCGAGGAGTCGGTGGTGGCGCGCATCGTGGCGCTGGTCGAGAAGGCGTCCGAGACCAAGGCGAGGACCCAGCTGTTCATCGAGCAGGTCGAGCAGCGCTACTCGCTGGTGGTCGTGGCCGTCACGCTGCTGATCGTGGCGATCCCGCTGCTGGCGGGAGCGGCGTTCCAGCCCTCGTTGCTGCGGGCGATGACGTTCATGATCGTCGCCTCCCCGTGCGCCGTCGTACTCGCGACCATGCCGCCGCTGCTGGCGGCGATCGCCAATGCCGGCCGCCACGGTGTCCTGATCAAGTCCGCGGTCGCCCTGGAGAACCTCCGCGTGCTCGACGTGGTGGCGTTCGACAAGACCGGCACCCTTACCCACGGTGCGCCGGTGGTGCTCGACGTGGTCGCCGTCGCCGACCTGTCCACGGAGGAGGTGCTGGCCGCTGCGGCAGCGGCCGAGCAGCACAGCGAGCATCCCGTTGCCCGGGCTGTCGTCGCCGCGGCTCGCGCCCGCGAACTGACCGTGACGGCTGTCAGCGCATTCCGGGCCACGCCGGGCCGCGGCGTCACCGCGATGATGGCCGGGCGCGCCGTCTGGGTCGGTTCGCCCGCGCTGCTCGACGATGCCGCGATCGTCGAGACCGCGGCGGTCACGGCCCAGGTCGCTGCGGTCGAGGAGTCCGGCGACACCGCGGTCGTCGTCGTCATCGATCGCTGTCCCGTCGGCGTCATCGTGGTGACTGACCGGCTCCGTGACGCCGCGCAGCCGACCGTTGCCCGACTGCGCGGCGTCGCAGCCACGACGGTGCTGCTCACCGGTGACCACCCGACCGCGGCGCGCCAGATCGGCCACCGGGTCGGCATCGACCAGGCCCTGGGTGGTCTGCTGCCCGAGGACAAGGCGGAGGCCATCGCGGCGCAGCAGAACGCCGGCCGACGGGTGATGCTCGTCGGTGACGGGATCAACGACGCTCCCGCGATGGCCACCGCGGACGTGGCGGTCGCCATGGGTCGGGGTGGCTCCGACCTGGCGGTCGAGACGGCCGACGTGATCCTCGTCCGCGACGACATCACCGCCGTTCCCACCATGATCAACCTCGCCTGCCGCGCCCACCGGGTGGTCAAGGCGAACATCGCCTTCGCGGCGTGCGTCATCGTGGGCCTGGTCGCCTGGGACTTCGTCGGGCACCTGCCGCTGCCTCTCGGTGTCGCCGGCCACGAGGGGTCGACCGTGGTCGTGGGCCTGAACGGCCTGCGGCTCCTCCGTCGGAGCGTGTGGCGGTCCGCCGAGCGGGTCTAGGTGTCGGCGCCGGCCGGGAGAAGCACCGTCACGGTCATCTCCGGCCCGTGTGCGCACGGCACCGGTGCGGGCCGGCCGTGGGAGGCGTGCTGGCCGCCGAAGCACAGCCGCAGCTCACCGTGGGCCTGCTCGACGAGGGTGTCGACCAGGGCGAGGCCGAGACCGGCGCCGGGTCGGGCGCGGGCGTCGTCGGCACGCGCGAAGCGCTGGGTCGCGCCGACGAGGAGCTCGGGTGGCATGCCGGGGCCGGCGTCGGCGACACACAGCCGCGACCAGGTGCGGACGGGCCGGTCGACGAGCACGTGGTACGGCGGGGAGCCGTGCGTGCTGGCGTTCTCGAGCAGGTTGGTGAGGATCCGCTCGGCCTCGACATCGGGAATCGCGGCCGGCGCCGTACCGGCGAACAGCTCGATGGCCGCGTCCGGGGTGGCGAGGTTGCGCTGGCGCACCACCCGGGTCGCGACCGCCGCCAGGTCGCTGTGCCCGCGTACCGCCTCGGTGCTGGCGGCGCCGAGCTGGAGCAGCTGCTCGGCCAGCCTGGCCAGGCGGTCGAGGTCGATCTGCAGTTCGGCCAGGATCCGTTCGTGCTCGGTGACCGTGCGGGCGCGGCGCCGGGCGAGCTGGATGCGGCTGGTGAGCAGCGTGATCGGGGTCCGCAGCTCGTGGCTGGCCTCGTTGACGAACTGCCGCTCCCGATCCAGCGCTCGCTCCAGGGTCGCAAGCATGTCGTTGAACGTGTGGCCGAGCCTGGTCACCTCGTCGTCGCGCTGCGCAGGTACGTCGAGGCGGAGCTCGATGGCGCCCGCGGCGATCTCGGTGGCGCGGCGGCGGTAGCGCTCGACGGGCCGCAGCGCGGCACGGGCCAGCCGCTCGCCCACGAAGGCCGTGATGACCAGCGCCCCGAGCCCGGCGAGGCCGAGCTGGGCCAGCAGCTCGCGCAGGGCCTCGTCGCGATGGTCGCGCCGTACGCCGACGAGGAGATAGTGCCGCGGCGACGTCGACGTCCGCGTCACCCGCAGCCGGTAGGGCTCCGGCGAGGCAGGCAGGAAGTCGCCCACGTCGACGGTCCGTGCCGTCGATCCGACCGCGCTCAGCTGCCGCGTGCTCACCATCCCCGTGGTGGTGGCCGGGCCGCCGTGGTCGAGCGCCGCGCCGCTGGCATCGAGGACCTGCCAGGCCACGCCGGTCGCCTCTGCCGCGGAGCGGTGGCTGACGGTGCCCTGCGCGGAGATGAGCGGGTCGAGGGTCTGGGTGGCCTGGGTCAGCTCGGTGTCGAGTCCGCGGTCGAGGGCGTACTCGACGCGCCAGTAGACGAAGACGCCCGCGCCGAGCAGGACGACGAGCATGGCCGCGGAGAACCCGGCGACCAGCCGGACCCGCAGGGGCAGACGGGAGAGCCGCGCCCGCAGCCGGGTCATCGGGTCGTGGCCGGCGGGTCGAGCCGGTAGCCGACGCCACGCAGGGTGGTGATCGTGTCGGTGCCGAACGGCTTGTCGATCTTGGCGCGGATCGCGGCCAGGTGCACGTCGATGACGTTGCTGCGCAGGTCGGTCTCCCCGTCCCACACCTCGTCGAGGATGGTGAGACGAGTGACGACCTGGCCCGCGCTGGAGGCGAGCAGGTAGAGGATGTCGAACTCGCGGGCCGAGAGCGTGATCTCCTCACCGCCGCGTGTGACCCGGCGGGCGACCGGATCGACG
>NZ_DASZUF010000132.1:0-4074 GCF_035547795.1 Nocardioides sp. | reverse complement strand
CGTACACCTCCGAGTCCACCGCCTCCGTCGACACCCCGAGCCGCCCGGCGACCATCGCCCCGGCCCGCGCCACCGGCCGCCGCAAGGAGGCCGTCGCCCGTGTCCGCATCGTCCCGGGCACCGGCCAGTGGACGATCAACGGCCGCTCCTTCGAGGACTACTTCCCCAACGCGCTGCACCGCCAGATCGCGACCGAGCCATTCGCCGCGCTGCAGCTCGAGGGTCGCTTCGACGTCATCGCCCGCATCCACGGCGGCGGCATCGCCGGCCAGGCCGGCGCGCTGCGCCTGGGCGTGGCCCGCTCGCTGAACGACGTCGACGTCGAGGCCTACCGCCCGGTCCTGAAGAAGGCGGGTCTGCTCACCCGCGACGCCCGCGTCGTGGAGCGCAAGAAGGCCGGGCTGAAGAAGGCCCGCAAGGCCAGCCAGTTCAGCAAGCGCTGATCGCGTCACCTGCACGGCATGCGCCTTTTCGGCACGGACGGGGTCCGGGGCCTGGCGAACGGTGAGACCCTCACCGCGTCGCTGGCCCTGGACCTCGCCGTTTCAGCGGCCCAGGTCCTGATCCGGCACGACGACTTCGCCAGCCGCCACGAGAGCGGTCGCCCGCTCGCGGTCGTGGGTCGTGACCCGCGGATCAGCGGTCAGTTCCTGCAGGCGGCCGTGATGGCCGGCCTCGCCTCCGCCGGCGTCGACGTGCTCGACCTCGGTGTGATCCCCACGCCCGGGATCGCCTACCTGACCGACGCGCTGGACGCCGACCTCGGCGTGGTCATCACCGCCTCGCACAACCCGATGCCCGACAACGGCATCAAGTTCCTGCAGCGCGGTGGGGTGAAGCTGGACGACGTACTCGAGGACGAGATCGAGGCGCGGCTCGGCCAGCCGTGGGAGCGGCCCACCGGTGCCGCGCTCGGCCGGATCAGCAGCGCGTCCGACGCCCTGGAGCGGTACGTCGGGCACCTGACCGGCACCCTGCGCAAGCCGCTGGCCGGGCTGACGGTCGTGGTCGACTGCGCCCAGGGCGCCTCGTCGGCCTCGGCGCCGCTCGCGCTGGAGAACGCCGGCGCCAGCGTCATCGCCATCCACCACGCGCCGACCGGCCTGGACATCAACGACCACTGCGGCGCCACCCACACCGAGGCGCTGCAGCGCGCGGTCGTCGAGCACGGCGCCGACTGCGGCTTCGCGTTCGACGGCGACGCCGACCGGTGCATCGGCGTGGACCACGAGGGCACCGTCGTCGACGGCGACCAGCTCATCGCCATCATGGCGCTGGCGCTGCAGGAGCAGGGCCGGCTGGTCGACGACACCGTGGTCGTCACCGTGATGAGCAACCTCGGCTTCCTGCGCGCCATGCAGGAGCACGGGATCACCGTGCGGCAGACCGCGGTGGGGGATCGCTATGTGCTGGAGGACATGCGCGCCGGCCGGTACGTCGTGGGCGGAGAGCAGTCCGGCCACATCATCCTCAGCGAGTACGCCACCACCGGCGACGGCACCCTGACCGCGCTGCACATCCTCGAGCGGATGGTCGAGACCGGCCGGTCGCTGGCCGATCTGGCCGCGGTGATGAAGCGCTTCCCGCAGGTGCTGCTCAACGTGCCGGGCGTGGACAAGTCGCGCACCGACGACCCCGAGCTGGTGGCGGCCGTCGAGGCCGAGCAGAAGGAGCTCGGCGATGCCGGGCGGATCCTGCTGCGCCCCTCCGGCACCGAGCCGCTGGTGCGGGTCATGGTCGAGGCCGAGACGCAGGAGCGGGCACACGAGGTCGCCGAGCGGCTCGCGGACGTCGTCCGCCGCCGGCTGGCGCTCCGCAGCTGACCCGCTCGGTCAGAGGTCATCGGGAGTCCTGATCCGGAGGCCGGGGACCTGAGCGAAGCCGCGATCGGCCGAGACCAGCGCCGTCAGGTGTGTTCGCCGCATCACGGCGGCGTCCGGGCCTGGCCGGCGTCGTAGGCTGGCGCTCCACTGACGCACTCTCGGGGGTGGCATTGCGGCGAGCAGTCTGGGCGCTCGGCGTGCTGGCGATGCTGTGCGTGCTCGGCACGGCCGCCGCCCTGGTCGTCAAGCCGGACCGACAGTGGCTGCGCGCCTACGGCGTGCGGGCGGCGCTTCCCCATGAGCACTGGAGGCTGGAGCCCGCCACTCGGGCGATCCGGTACGACGAGCAGGCGCTGGTCCGAGCGCCTGCGGTCTACGACGCGGGTTCCTGCCCCTCGGCCGTCACCAGCAGCCGCGCCTTCGTCGGCCTGCTGCCGCCGGTGGCCGGGCCGGTGCCGTCAGCGGTCGCCGGTGCCGCGACGACCTGGGTACGGGCGGTCCAGGGCGGCCTCGGAGCGGCAGTGCGCCCGCACGGCTCGCGGGTGGACCTCGACGTACCGGTGCCGCCGGGGCCGTGCGGTCCGACCACCGCTCACCTGACCGTGGTCGGGCGGGAGACGCCACGCGGTGTGGTCGTGCTGGTGCTCGTCCGTGACGTCGGCGAGCCCGGTGATCTGAGTGCGGCGGAGGCGGACCGCATCGTCGGGTCACTCGCCGAGGATGGGCGTGATGCCGTCAGGTGACTGACCGTCAGGATCCGTCCATGGCGAAGGTAGGATGCCGCGCATGCCGGATGACCGCCCCTGCGTTTGGCCCGTCCCGGAGGGTGCGGCGCTACTTCATGTCGGTCCGCACAAGACCGGCAGCACGGCGATCCAAGACGCGCTCCACCAGGCCCGGGCGGACCTGGCGCTGCAGGGCGTCCGATACGCCAGTTCCGGTCGTCATGACGGACCGGCCGCCCGGTGGCTGACGGGCCGGCTGATTCCCGGGCAGGACCCTGGCCGCGGCGAGCGGATGTGGCGGCAGGTCGTCGAGGCGATGCGCGATGAGCTGTTCCCGCGGACGGTCTTCAGCAGCGAGTTCCTCTCCGACGCGACCGACGAGCATCTCGACACCATCGTCGAGCAGATCGGGGCGGAGCGGCTCCACGTCGTCGTGACGCTGCGGCCGCTCGCCAAGATCCTCCCCAGCCAGTACCAGCAGAGCGTGCATCGGGGGATGACTCACGATTATGCGTTCTGGCTCGATCTCGTGCTCCACGATCGGGAGTCGGAACGCTCGCAGACCTTCTGGCGGCGGCAGCGCCATGACGAGCTCATCCGCCGTTGGGCGGAGCGGGTTGGTATGGACCATGTGGCGGCGATCGTCGCCGACAGCTCGGACTTCACCATGGTGCCGCGCTCCTTCGAGCAGCTTCTCGACCTGGCTCCGGGCACGCTCGTCGATCGCGACGTGATGGTCAACCGGTCCTACACGCTCCCCGAGTTGGAGCTGGTGCGCGGGTTCCATGCGCTGGGCCGAGCCAGTGGACTGTCTGTCGCGCAGCGCCACCGCTTGATCCTGCGCGCAAGCCGCTACGTCAAGGAGAGGGTGCCCGACAAGGGGGAGGCGAAGCTGAGCACGCCCGACTGGGCGGTCGACGAGGCGAATCGGGTCGGTGCGGAGATCCGCGACTACCTGACGGCTTCGGGCATCCAGGTCATCGGTGACCCCTCATCGTTGGCGAACGCTGCCTACGAGCCGTCGATGCCGGATGGCCCGGTCGCGGTGCCCTCCGAGATAGCAGCGCGCTTCTCGGTCGGAATGGCGTTGGCGACGCCGCAGGACCGCGACGAGGATTCGCGCCCCTCCCGGCAGGTGGCGAGTGATGCTCCTGAGCGGGGGACGCGTCGACTTCTGCATCGCCTCCGGCCGGCCCGGTAGAGGAAGGCGCCGGCGACGCTCGACCGAGGCATCGGCGGTCCGGACTGGGCGATAGGGTTCGGGCATGCCCGGGCTTGATGATCTGCTCCTGCCGCCCGGCAGTCGGCTGGTCCACATCGGTCCGCACAAGACCGGCACCACCGCCGTCCAAGCGGCCTTCGACGCCAACCGCGCACGCATCGCCGCGTACGGCGTCCGCTACGCCGGGTCGCGCCGGCAGGCCTACCGGCCGGCGCTGGCCCTGACAGGTCTTCGCGGCCAGCGGGGGTCGGTCATCGAGGCGGGAGCCTGGGAGAGGCTGGTCGCCGAGGTCGAGGGGTACGGC
>NZ_DASZUF010000131.1:0-5626 GCF_035547795.1 Nocardioides sp. | reverse complement strand
CTAGGGTCGGGTCGTGACCCGCTATCGCATCGCGGTGAAGCCCGGCTCGACAAAGGGCCCGCTGGTCGAGGTCGGTGCGGACGGCGTCCTGACGGTGTTCGTGCGCGAGCGCGCTGTGGACGGTGCCGCGAACACCGGCGTCATCCGGGTGCTGGCCGCCCACTTCGGGGTGCCGAGGTCACGGGTGGCGATCGTGCGCGGTCACGCCAGCCGGATCAAGGTGGTCGAGGTCGACGAGCCGGTCGACTAGCTCCACAGCCCGGCGACCTCGCCGCCGATCCGGATCACGAAGCCGACCACGACCAGGATGAAGAACACCCTGACGAAGCGGGTGCCGCGGGCGACGGCGATCCGGGCTCCGGCGTACCCGCCGATGAGGTTGCACGCCCCCATGATCAGCGCGAGCCGCCACAGCACCGCCCCCTGCGGGATGAACACCACCAGGGCGGCCAGGTTGGTCGCGGCGTTGGCGAGCTTGGACTTGGCGGAGGCCTCCAGGAAGGAGTAGCCGAGCAGCCCCACCAGGGCGATGACGAAGAAGGAGCCCGTGCCCGGGCCGAGGGCGCCGTCGTAGCAGCCGATCGCGGCGCCGATGAGCATCGCCAGCGTGAGGTGTCGGCGCGGGCCGTGCCGCAGCAGCGTCGTCTCGCCGAGGCTGGGCCGCAGCACCACCCAGGCGCCGACCACGAGCAGCGCGGCCAGTACGATCGGGCGGAACACGTCGCTCGACAGGTGGCTGGCCAGTGCCGCGCCCAGAGCCGAGCCGCCGAAGGCGAACAACATCAGCGGCACGAACGTGCGCGGGTCGGGCCGCACCCGGCGGTAGTAGGTGGCGGCACTGGTCGTCGTACCGCAGAGCGAGGCCAGCTTGTTGGTGGCCAGCACGTGCACCGGCGCGTAGCCAGGCAGCCCGACCAGCAGCGCGGGCAGCTGGATCAGCCCTCCCCCGCCGACCACCGCGTCGACGAAGCCGGACGCCAGCGCCGCAAGCGCCAGCAGGACGACGACGCTCGGATCGGGCACGCGGATACGGTACGGCGTGGGCGATACTGCCGGTGTGGCCACCCTGCCGATCGAGCGCCATCTGCTGCGGGCGCGCGACCTCGCCGATGCCGACTACACCGAGCCGATCGGCGTGGCCGACATGGCCGCGGCCGCGGGGCTGAGCCAGGCCCACTTCGCGCGGGCGTTCCGGGCCGCGTTCGGCGTCACCCCGCACGGCTACCTCCTGACCCGGCGGCTGGAGCGCGCCGCCGCCCTCCTGCGCCAGACCGACCGCAGCGTCGCCGACATCTGCATGCAGGTCGGGCTCTCCAGCGTCGGCAGCTTCACCACCAGCTTCAAGCGGCGGTTCGGGCGGCCCCCGATGGAGTACCGGGAGGCGTTCCCGCCCACCGCGGCGCGCTTCCCGCTGCCGAACTGCGTGGTGCGCGCCTATGCCCGGCCCGATCCTGGTCGATCCTGAGCTGAGCAGTTTTGAAGAAGACCGGGCGAAAGCGAGCCCCCTAGCGTTTGCGGCATGGCTATCACCATCTCCACCATCAACCTCTGGGTCCACGACCAGGAGATCGCCCTCGACTTCTGGACCAACAAGGTCGGCTTCGAAGTGCGCTCCGACGCAACCTTCCCCGAGATGCCAGGCTTCCGCTGGCTGACCGTCGGCCCGAAGGAGCAGCCCGACATCGAGATCGTGCTGATGTCGATCCCCGGTGCCCCGGTCTTCACCCAGGAGCAGCACGACCTGGTCGAGACCGCCATGGCCTCGGGTCTGATCGGCGCGATCTTCCTGGTCACCGACGACGTGCAGCGCGACTACGAGGAGCTCTCCGCCAAGGGCGTGGAGTTCATCGAGAAGCCCGAGCAGCGTCCCTACGGCATCGACTGCGGCTTCCGCGATCCCTCCGGCAACCAGATCCGGCTGGCGCAGATCACCGCGGAGTTCTGAGATGTGCCGCGGCCCCGGTGGGCGGTCAGCCCGCCCACCAGCCGCGGCCACCCCACAGATCGCCGTACCCTCCCCCGGAGGGGCCGGTCGAGCGGGTGCCGAGGTAGCTGCCCACCACCGCCGCGCCCAGGTCGTCGAGCTCCGGCGCGATCACCCGGCCCTCGACCCGCTGCGCCATCGAGTCGACGAAGCGGGCCAGACCGGGGTCCTCCCCGAGCCGGAAGAACGTCGTCTGCGCGCCGAGCCGATACGCGTTGTCGAGCTCGCGTACGGCGTAGGCGATGGTGAGCGGATGCGGCGGGTAGGAGAACCAGACCTCGCCGTCGGCCTCCAGGTGTGAGGTCGGCTCGCCGTCGGTGACGATGAGCAGCACCGGCTGGGCGTTGGGGTGCTTGCGGAAGTGCCGGTTGGCCAGCAGCAGGGCGTGGTGCAGGTTGGTGCCCTTGTCCCAGCGCGCGTCGAGGGCGGTCAGCTCCTCGATCTCCATCACCTGGGCGGCCCGGCCGAAGCCGATCAGCTGCAGCGCGTCGCCGCGGAAGCGGGTGCGGATCAGGGTGTGCAGCGCCAGCGCGGTGCGCTTCATCGGCACCCAGCGGCCGTCCATCGCCATCGAGAACGACGTGTCGACCAGCAGCGCCACCGCGGCCTGGGTGCGGTCCTCGGTCTCCTGCACCTCGATGTCGTCCAACTGCAGCCGGATCGGCGCTCGCGCACCGCGGATGACGGCGTTGGTCAGGGTGCGCGGGATGTCCCAGGGCTCGGTGTCGCCGAACGCCCACGGCCGGCTCGCGCCGGACAGGTCGCCGGCTGCCCCGGCCGAGCGCAGCTCCCGCTGGCCCTGCCGGCCCGACATCCGCTGGGCGACGTCGCGCAGCAGCGCCCGACCGAGCTGTCGCATCGCCTTCGGGGTCAGCCGCAGGTCGCCGTCCGAGCCGCGCTCGAGCTGGCCGGAGTCGCGCAGGGCCTGCTCGATCCGCTGCAGCGTACGAGCGTCGACCGCCGCGGAGTCGCCGAGCTGGCGGGCCAGCGCGTCCAGGTCGATGTCGTCGAGGCTGGCGCCGTCGTACGACTGCGAGAGCTGCTCGAAGAGCCGGTCGAGCTCGGCGAGGTCCTGCAGTGCGCCGGTGCCGTCGCCGAGCCCCATCCCCTCCGGACCGTCGAACTGCTCCGAGCCGTACCAGTCCTCTCCCGGCCGCAGCGCCTGCAGGTTGGCGTCGAGCCGGTCGAGGGAGTCCATCAACGCCGGGGAGCCGAACGCCTGCGCGGACAGCTCCATCAGCTCCGCGCGCTGCTCGGGCGTCATCGAGTTGAGCATCCGCCGTGCGGCCGCGGCCCGCTGGGCGAGCGCGTCGAGCAGCTCGTCGATGTCTTGTGGGCCCTCGGGGAAGAAGTCGCCGTGCTTGGCCATGAAGTCGGCGAAGTCCTCGGGGGTGTCCTCGCCGAGCCGGTGCTTCTCCAGCAGCTCGTTGAGGTCGGCGAGCATCTCGCCCACCCGCGCCCGGTCCTCGTCGGTGGCGTTCTCCAGGGCCTGCTTCATCCCGCCGAAGCGCTGGTCGAGCAGCTCCCGGCCGAGCAGGTCCTTGATCTCCTCGTAGGCCTCGCGGGCCTCCCGGGAGATCCAGTCGTACGACGACAGCTCGGAGACGGCCGCCGCGGTGTTCGGCGGCAGGTTGCCCAGCTGCATCTCGCGAAAGGCGGCGTCGTCGGTGTCCAGCGAGGTGTCCCGGGCGATCTGCCGGCGCTCGGCCAGCACCGCCTTGTCGAGCAGCTCGCGGACCTGCTGCATGGTGCCGTCGAGGTTGTGCCGCTGCAGCAGGTCCCGCCGCCGGTCGGCCACCCGCCGCGCCAGGTCGTCGAGCCCGCGCTGGTCCCGGCCCCCGCGTCGCAGGAACTCCCGCAGTGCCCGCTGCGGGCTGTAGCCGGCCATCACGTCCTCGCCGATCGCGTCCAGCGCCTCGGCCAGGTCGACGGGCGGCGCCAGTGGGTCACCGCCCTCGTAGCGCTTGTATCTGCTCATGCCCGGCTCACCCCGCTCCCGCTCGCAGCGAGCCGGCCGAGGCGGTGACGGCGAACGGCGAGTCAGCCATAGACCGTCTCGTTGCCGTCGGTGTCCTTGCCGATCCGCCGGGCCAGGTAGAGCCCCTCCAGGGCGAGCTCGATCGCGCCGGCCCGCTCGCCGTCGTTGGTGGCGCCGAGCCGGGTGCAGACCTCGTCGTACAGGTCGGACTCGCCGAGCGGCGGCAGCCCGCTGAGGAAGTCGCGGGCACCGACCTGCTCGCCGGTGGTGACCATCTGGCCGCCCTCGATCGTCGCGACCAGCAGCCCGAAGTCGATCCCACGGAAGTGAGCTCGGACCGTCTCGGCGGTGGCGGTGCGCAGCAGGTGGGTCAGGATCTCCTGCTCACGGCCCTCCTCGCCGGTCTCGAACTCGATCTTGCCGCCGAGCACGTCGACGGCGGTCTGCAGGTCGACCACCCGCGCGACCGGGAGCTCCTCGCCCTGCCGGGTCGCACGGTGCAGCGCGGCGGCAGCGATCGTCTCGGCACCGGCGATCGAGAAGCGGGCGCTGACGCCGGAGCGCTGGTCGACCGCCGAGGAGTCGCGCAGGTTGCGGGTGAAGCGGGCCAGGATCTCCAGCAGATAGTCCGGTACCTCGGCGACCAGCGACGCCTCCTGCCGGATCACCGCCATCTCCGCATCGAGCTCGAGCGGATAGTGGGTCCGGATCTCGGCGCCGAAGCGGTCCTTGAGCGGGGTGATGATCCGACCGCGGTTGGTGTAGTCCTCCGGGTTGGCGCTCGCCACGACCAGGACGTCGAGCGGCAGCCGCAGGACGTAGCCGCGGATCTGGATGTCGCGCTCCTCCATCACGTTGAGCATCGCCACCTGGATCCGCTCAGCCAGGTCGGGCAGCTCGTTGATCGCCACGATGCCGCGGTGCGAGCGCGGGATCAGGCCGAAGTGGATGGTCTCCGGGTCGCCGAGACTGCGACCCTCGGCCACCTTCATCGGGTCGACGTCGCCGATCAGGTCCGCGACGGAGGTGTCGGGGGTGGCGAGCTTCTCGGCGTACCGCTGCGAGCGGTGCCGCCACGCCACCGGCAGGTCGTCGCCCAACTCGGCGGCGCGGCGGCGCGAGGCCACGGTGATCGGCTCGAGCGGGTGCTCACCCAGCTCGGAGCCGTCGATGACCGGCGTCCACTCGTCGAGCAGGCCGACCATGGTGCGCAGCAGCCGGGTCTTGCCCTGGCCGCGCTCACCGAGCAGGACCACGTCGTGGCCCGCGATGAGCGCCCGCTCGAGCTGTGGGATGACGGTGTCCTCCAGGCCGTGCAGGCCCGGCCACGGGTCCTCGCCGGCGCGCAGCTTGGCGAGCAGGTTGTCGCGGATCTCGGTGCGCAGCGGCTTGAGGACGTGGCCGGCGGCCTTCAGCTCGCCGAGGGTGCCGATAGCGGGAGCGTCTGTCACACCCTTCACGCTACTCACCACGACAATGGCGGGGTGATCGGATCACCCTGCCCGTGCGGCTCCGGCCTCGCCTACGACGCCTGCTGCGGCCCCTTGCACCGCGGCGCCCGCCAGGCCGGCTCGGCGCTGGAGCTGATGCGCTCGCGCTACGCCGCCTACGCCCTCGGCAAGGCCGACTACGTCTTCCGCACCTGGCACCCGCGGACGCGTCCC
>NZ_DASZUF010000130.1:0-8956 GCF_035547795.1 Nocardioides sp. | reverse complement strand
CAGGTGAAGTCGAGCTGCTGGTCGGCGCGCTTGGCGGCGAGCCCGTCGGGGCCGAGGTGGTCGCGGTGGGCGAGCACCCGCCCCCACAGCTCGTCGACCCCGATGTCGTGCAGCCCGGAGACGGTGACCACGGGCGGGGCCCACTCCCCTCTGGCCCGGACCAGCCGCATCGCGCCCGCCAGTTCCCGCGCCGCGGCGCGGGCCTCGCCCTCGCGGTCGCCGTCGGCCTTGTTGACAGCGATCACGTCGGCGATCTCGAGGATGCCCTTCTTGATGCCCTGCAGCTGGTCGCCGGTGCGGGCGATGGTCAGGAACAAGAAGGTGTCGACCATCCCGGCCACGGTGACCTCGGACTGGCCGACGCCCACGGTCTCGACCAGGACCACGTCGTACCCGGCGGCCTCCAGCACGCTCATCGCCTGCACGGTCGCGCGCGCGACTCCGCCCAGGGTGCCGGCCGAGGGGCTCGGCCGGATGAAGGCGTTCGGGTCGACCGCCAGCCGCTGCATCCGGGTCTTGTCGCCCAGCACCGAGCCGCCGGTGCGCACGCTGGACGGGTCGACCGCGAGGACGCCGACCCGGTGACCCGCGGCTGTCAGCCGGGAGCCGAGCGCCTCGATGAACGTCGACTTCCCCACTCCCGGCACACCCGAGATCCCGACCCGCACCGCGTCGAGAGGTCGGTTTCGGCCCGTTGAGAAGTCACTTTCGGCTAGTCGAGTGACCAGCTCGCGGGCCTGCTCGCGGTGCGCCGGCTTGGTGGACTCCACCAGCGTGATCGCCCGGGAGACGGCCGCCCGCTGGCCGGCCGCGATCCCCTCGACGAGGGCTCCGACGTCGACGGCCATACGAGTCACGCTCCTGTCCGGGTGGCGGCTCGTGCGCCCACCACGCAAAGTGTCACGGTGACAGTTTGGGTCGAGAGTGACAGCTCTGAAGTGTCACCCACCGCGCAAAGTGTCACGGTGACAGTTCGGAAGTGTCACCGTGACACTTTGCGGGTCGTCCTAGGCGCCGTCGAGCTGGGCGCGCAGCCGCTGCAGCAGGTCCAGCGCCGAGTCCGCGATGACCGTGCCGGGCAGGAACACCTCGGCCGCACCCATCTGCTTCAGCGTCGGTACGTCGTCGGGCGGGATGACGCCGCCGATGACGATCATGATGTCCGGCCGGCCCTGGTCCGCGAGCGCCTTCTTCAGTGCGGGCAGCAGGGTGAGATGTCCGGCCGCGAGGGAGGAGACGCCCACGATGTGAACGTCGGCGTCCACGGCCTGCTGGGCAACCTCCTCCGGCGTGGAGAACAGCGGACCGACGTCCACGTCGAAGCCGAGGTCGGCGAAGGCGGAGACGACCACCTTCTGGCCCCGGTCATGGCCGTCCTGCCCCATCTTGGCGACCAGGATGCGCGGGCGGCGACCCTCGGCCTCCTCGAACTCCTCGGTCGCCCGGAGCACGGCCTGCACGTTGCCGGCCTCGCCCCCCGATGACAGAGCCTCGTCGCGGTACACGCCGGAGATGGTACGGATCACCGCCTGGTGGCGACCCCACACCTGCTCCAGCGCGTCACTGATCTCGCCGACGGTGGCCTTGGCGCGGGCCGCGTCGACGGCGAGCTTGAGCAGGTTGCCGTCCAGGCCGGGGCCGCTGTTCTCCTGGGCCGCGCTGTGGGTGAGCGCGGCCAGCGCCCGGCGTACGGCGTCGTCGTCGCGCTCCGCGCGCAGCCGTTCCAGCTTGGCGACCTGGGCGCGGTAGACCTCGTCGTTGTCGACCTTGAGCACCTCGAGCGGATCCTCGGCGGCGAGCCGGTAGGTGTTGACCCCGATCACCTTCTGGTGGCCCGAGTCGATCCGGGCCTGGGTGCGGGCGGCCGCCTCCTCGATGCGCATCTTCGGGATGCCCTGCTCGATGGCCTTCGCCATGCCGCCGGCCTTCTCCGCCTCCTGGATGTGCGCCCAGGCGCGGGTGGCGAGGTCGTGGGTGAGCCGCTCCACGTAGTAGGAGCCCGCCCACGGGTCGATGGTGCCCGTGGTGCCGGACTCCTGCTGCAACAGGAGCTGGGTGTTGCGGGCGATCCGGGCGCTGAAGTCGGTCGGCAGCGCGATCGCCTCGTCGAGGGCATTGGTGTGCAGCGACTGGGTGTGACCCTGGGTCGCCGCCATCGCCTCGATGCAGGTGCGACCGACGTTGTTGAAGACGTCCTGCGCGGTCAGCGACCAGCCGGAGGTCTGGCTGTGCGTGCGCAGCGACAGCGACTTCGGATTCTTGGGATCGAACTCGCGCACCAGTCGGCTCCACAGCGCCCGGGCGGCGCGCATCTTGGCGACCTCCATGAAGAAGTTCATGCCGATCGCCCAGAAGAAGGAGAGTCGCGGCGCGAACGCGTCCACGTCCATGCCGGCGGCCAGGCCGGCACGGATGTACTCCACACCGTCGGCCAGCGTGTAGGCCAGCTCCAGGTCGGCGGTCGCCCCGGCCTCCTGCATGTGGTAGCCGGAGATCGAGATCGAGTTGAACCGCGGCATCCTCTGGGAGGTGAAGGCGAAGATGTCGGAGATGATCCGCATGCTCGCCTGCGGCGGGTAGATGTAGGTGTTGCGGACCATGAACTCCTTGAGGATGTCGTTCTGGATGGTCCCCGCGAGCTGCTCCGGCTTCACCTCCTGCTCCTCGGCCGCGACGATGTAGAGCGCCATCACGGGGAGGACGGCGCCGTTCATCGTCATGCTGACGCTCATCTGGTCCAGCGGGATGCCGTCGAAGAGCGTGCGGGTGTCGTAGATCGAGTCGATCGCGACGCCCGCCATGCCGACGTCGCCACGCACCCGCGGGTGGTCGGAGTCGTAGCCCCGGTGGGTGGCCAGGTCGAACGCCACGCTCAGCCCCTTCTGGCCCGCGGCCAGGTTGCGGCGGTAGAAGGCGTTGGACTCCTCGGCGGTGGAGAAGCCGGCGTACTGCCGGATGGTCCACGGCTGGGTGGTGTACATCGTGGGATAGGGCCCGCGCAGGAACGGGCTCAGCCCCGGCCAGGTGTCGAGCGCGTCGAGCCCCTCGAGGTCCTGGGGCGTGTAGAAGGGCTTGATCTCGATGCCCTCCGGGCTGTGCCAGGGCTCGGCCGCGGCCGGCCAGCTCATCCGCCAATCGGGGCCCTCGAGCGGAAGGTCGGCGAAGGACTCGGGGATCGTCATGACAGCTTCTCCCGGACTCGATTCAAGAAGGCGAGGGCGTCCACGCCCATGGCGCAGGAGTCGTCGGCGTAGCTGGCCGGCTTGCCCGCCACCACGACGTACGACGCACCGGCGGCTCGCAGGGCGCTCGCGGCCGCCTCGCCCCACTCGGCGTAGGCGGCGTCGGCGCCGGCCAGGCACACCACCGGCTGCCCCTGGTAGGCCGCGACCAGCTCGTCCGGCGTCGCGGTGGCGCCGGCCACGTCGACACCGACTCCGCCGGCGGCCAGCAGGTTGCTGGCGAAGCTGGCGCGCGCGGTGTGCTGGGCGACCGGCCCGAGGGTGGCCAGGAAGACGTGCCGTTTGGGTGGGGTGTCGCGCAGCGCCTCGAAGGAGGCACCGTAGCGGCGCACCCGGTCGCCTCGCGGATCGGCTTCGCGCTCGGGCAGCGTCTCGGCCAGGTTCGGGAACTCCGAGAGGCCGGTGATCGGGCGTCGGCGCTGGGCGATCTGGGCCTCGCGCTTCGCCACGACCTGCTCGATGCCGGCCCTGAACGTCTCCAGGCCATCGCGCTCGAGCGCCTGGAACCGTGCCCAGCCGGCGGCGGCCAGGTCGAGGGTGAGCCGCTCGACGGCGTAGGCCCCACCGGCCGGGTCGGCGACGGCGGCCACGTGCGACTCGTCGATGAGCAGGTGGTTGACGTTGCGCGCGATCCGGCGACCGAACGCGCTCGGCAGGCCCAGCGCGCTGTCGAAGGGCAGCACCGTGACGGCGTCGGCTCCCCCCACGCCGGCGGCGAAGGCAGCCACCGTGCCACGCAGCATGTTCACGTACGGGTCGTACTTGCTCAGCATCGGGCGACTCGTCGCCGCGTGCTGGCGCTGCTCGACGCCCCTGATCCCACTCAGCTCCAGGACCCGCGCCCACAGCTGGCGCGCGGCGCGCAGCTTGGCGATCGTCGGGAACTGCTCGTCGGTGGCGGCATAGCGGAACTCGATCAGCCGGGCGGCCGCGGTGGCGTCCAGGCCGGCATCGGTCAGCGCTCGCAGGTAGCGCACCGCGACGTAGAGGCTGTAGCCGAGCTCCTGGGCGTCGCTGGCGCCGAGGTCGTGGGCGGCGGTGGCGTCGGCGACCACGCCGAGTACGCCGTGCTCGCGGGCCAGCCTCGCGACCGCGACCAGCTCGTCGGAGGACCAGTCGGCGGTCGAGCCTGTCGAGACCCGCAGCGACGCCCCGATCGGGTCGGCACCGAGATTGGTGCCCGGGTGCGGGTCGACGCCGCGCTCGTCGGCGTACCGCAGGAGGGCCTCGGCGGTGGCGAGCGGTGCGGTCGGGGCGTCGAGGACGACCGGCGCCAGGTCGAGGAGTACGCCGTCGAGGACCGCCCGCAGGTCGGTGTCGGCCTCGGCACCGACCCACAGGCTGGTGACCCCGCCGTCGAGGTCGACCAGCGCCGCCTCGTTGGCCAGCTTCGCGTCGGGACCGTGGACCAGCGCCCGGATGTCCCAGCCGCCGGTGCGCAGCGGCCGCACCCCGGACGGCTTCTCGCCGGGCACGCCCAGCGGCGTCACGCCGATGCCGTCGAGCGTGGTCCGGGTCAGCTTGTCCCACACGGCCGAGTCGGGATCCTCGTCGGCGAGGCGCCCGCTCTTGCGGAGAACGGCGGCGGCGGCGTGCTCCCACTCCGCGCGGTTGTGGGAGTCCTCCGGCTGCACCAGCTCGATCTGGGCATCGGTCATGTGGGGCACCCTAGGGAGGTAGCAGTGGCGCCCGCCACAGAGTGTGACGTTTCCTACCCGACGGTACCTCGTGCCAGACCGTCGTCCCGGACCCTCGTCGCCGATCTCGCCGATCTCGCCGAGCGGATCCGGCTCGGGCAGCTCGACCCCGCGGGTCTGACGCATTATGACTAGAATCTCCTGGTAACAATCAACTTCGATCATCAGGAGCAGTGATGAGCCAGCTCGGCGCCCATATGGAGGAGGAGCTCGTCTCGCAGCCCGACGTCTGGGAGCGAGCCGCGGCGATGAGCCCCGAGCAGGCGCTGCTGCCGGCGGCGGGGCGGCGGGTGGCGGTGATCGGCTGCGGCACCTCGTGGTTCATGGCGCAGGCGTACGCCGCGGCCCGGGAGACGGCGGGGCTGGGAGTGACCGATGCGTTCGCGGCCAGCGAGTCGTTCCTGACCCGCGACTACGACGCGGTGGTCGCGATCACCCGCAGCGGCACCACCACGGAGGTGCTCGAGGCGCTGTCGGCGGTGCGCGGGCGCACCCGCATCGTCGGCATCGTCGGCGACCCGGAGACGCCGTTCGTGGGCTTGGCCGACGACCTGGTCGCGCTGCCGTTCGCCGACGAGCGGTCGGTGGTGCAGACCCGGTTCGCGACCACGGCGCTGGCGTTCCTGCGGGCGAGCCTGGGCATGGATCTGACCGGCGCGATCGCCGATGCCCGCGCGGTGCTCACCGAGCCGCTGGAGGACGAGTTGGTCGACGCCGAGCAGTACACCTTCGTCGGCAGCGGCTGGACCGTCGGGCTGGCCCACGAGGCGGCGCTGAAGATGCGCGAGTCGTCGCAGTCGTGGACCGAGTCCTACCCCGCCAAGGAGTACCGCCACGGCCCGATCGCGATCAGCGCGCCCGGCCGGGTGACCTGGCTGTTCGGCATCGCGCCAGAGGGACTCGCCGAGGACACCCGGGCGACCGGGGCCCGGTTCGAGCACCGGCCGAGCATCGACCCGCTCGCCGACCTGGTCCGGCTGCACCGGGTGGCGCTGGAGCGCTCGCGCCGTCGCGGCCTGGACGCGGACGCCCCGCGCAACCTGACCCGGTCGGTCATCCTGCCGTGACGGTCCTCGCCTTCGACGTGGGCGGCACGGACGTCAAGGCGGCGCTGGTCGACGCCGACGGCACCGTCCGCACGGTGCTGCGCTCCCCCACGCCCCGCGCCGGCGAGGACACCCCCGTGCTGGTGGTCGCCGAGATCGCCCGGCTGGCCGGGGAGCTGCGCACCACCCATCCCGACGCCACGCCGGCCGCGGCGGGTCTCGTCGTACCGGGGATGGTGGACGAGGAGCGTGGCCTGGCGGTGTGGAGCGAGAACCTCGGCTGGCACGACGCGCCGCTGCGGGCGATGGCCCGCGAGGCCCTCGGCGTGCCGGTGGCGTTCGGGCACGACACCGCGGCGGGCGGGCTGGCGGAGCGACGGCTCGGCGCTGCGGCGGGGTACGACGACGTCGCCGTCGTCACCATCGGCACCGGCATCGCGGCGGCGCTCGTCGTCGGCGGCCGCCCGCATCGCGGCGGCGGGCTGGCCGGCGAGATCGGCCACGCGCCGGTCGCCGGCAGCGACGAGCCGTGCGCCTGCGGGCGACGCGGCTGCCTGGAGGCGACCGCGTCGGCGGCCGCCATCACCCGGAGGTACGACGCCAGGACCGGCACCGGCGTGGCCGGCGCCCGCGACGTACTGGCCCGGGCCACCGCCGGGGACGCCGTCGCCCGCGAGATCTGGGACTCGGCGGTCGTGGCGCTGGCGTTCTCCTTCGCCCACCTGGTCGCGGTGCTCGCACCGGAGGCGATCGTGGTCGGCGGCGGACTCGCCCACGCGGGCCCGGCGCTCTTCGAGCCGCTGGGCTCCCAGCTGGCGGCCTACCTGACGTTCCAGCGGATGCCCGCACTGCTACCGGCGCGGATCGGCGGCGACGCGGGTGTGCTGGGCGCCGCCCTGATGGCCCAGGATCTGATCCGATGATCGTCACGCTGACCCCCAACCCTGCGCTCGATCTGACCTATCACCTCGACGTGCTGCCGCTGGGCGACGTCGGCCGGGTCGCGCCGGCGGCGGCGCGGGCGGGCGGCAAGGGACTCAACGTCGCCCGGGTGCTGCACCAGCAGGGCGTCCCTGTGCACGCGGTCACCACCGCGGGCGGCGCGACCGGCGAGGCGCTGGCGGCCGACCTGCCGTTCCCCCACACCCTGGTCCCGGTGGCCCGCGAGACCCGGCGCAGCATCGCCCTGATCGAGCCCGACCGGGCCACCGTGCTCAACGAGACCGGCGTCGCGCTCTCGCCCGCCGAGACGGTGGCGCTGCTCGCCGCCGCCCGCGGCGTGCGGTCCGGGGTGCTGGTGGTCTCGGGCAGCCTGCCGCCCGGGTTCCCAGCGGACGCCCTCGCGGACCTCGGCGGCGACCCCCTGATCGTCGACACCACCGGCCCCGCGCTCCTGACCGCCTGTCGTGCCGGTGCCACCTTCGTCAAGCCCAACCGCGCCGAGCTGGCCGCGACCACCGGCACCGACGACCTGCTCGCCGGCGCCCGGACGCTGCTGGCCAAGGGCGCCGACACGGTCGTGGTCAGCGACGGCGAGCGCGGCCTGGTCGCCGTCACCGCCGACCGGGTGCTCCGGGCCTGGCCGGACCGGATCGTCGCCGGCAACCCGACCGGGGCCGGCGACGCGGTCGTCGCCGCCCTGGCCGCCGCCGTACCCGACGAGGACCTGGCCACCACGCTGGAGCGCGCCGTGCGCTGGAGCGCCCGCGCCGTCGCGCATCCCCAGGCCGGAGAGCTGGCGGACATCGAGGTGGCCGCCGTCATCGAGGAGGAGCCATGCTGACCCCGACCCGCGAGCTGATGGGACGCCCGGTGGGGGCGTTCAACGTGCTGCACGTGGAGACCGCCGAGGCGCTGGTCGCCGCCGCCGAGCGCGCCCGACTTCCGGTGATCCTGCAGATCAGCGAGAACTGCGTGGCCTACCACGGCGCGCTCGCCCCGATCGCCCGCGCGACGCTGGCGGTGGCCGAGGCGAGCGTCGTGCCGGTGGCGGTGCACCTCGACCACGCCGAGTCCGAGGCGCTGGTGCGCGAGGCGGTGGAGTTGGGCTTCGGCTCGGTCATGTTCGACGGCTCCCCGCTGCCCGACGAGGAGAACGTCGCGGCCACCGCGCGGGTGGCGGCGTTCGCCCACGACCGGGACGTGTACGTCGAGGCCGAGCTGGGCCGGATCGGTGGCAAGGGCGGCGCCCACACGCCCGGCGTGCGGACCGACCCGGGCGAGGCGGCGGCGTTCGTGGCCGCCACCGGTGTGGACGCGCTCGCGGTCGCCGTCGGCAGCTCGCACGCGATGACCGAGCGCACCGCCGTGCTGGACCTGGACCTGATCGGCCGGCTGCGCGAGGCGGTCGGCGTGCCGCTGGTGCTGCACGGGTCCTCCGGCGTACCCGACGAGACGCTGGTGGCCGCCATCCGCGCCGGGATGCGCAAGATCAACGTCTCCACCCAGCTCAACAAGGCGTTCACCGGCGCGGTGCGCGACCTTCTCCTCGCGCGGCCGGAGGTCGTCGACTCACGCACGTACGTCGCCGCGGGCCGGGAGGCGCTCAGCAGCGAGGCCGAACGGTTGCTGCGGCTCTTCGCTGGAGCCGGGTCGTGAACCGGGACGAGCGGCACCGCGCCGTCCTCGACCTGCTCGCCGAGGACGGCCGGATCGAGGTCGACGACCTGGTCACCCGGCTGGCCGTCTCCCCCGCGACCGCGCGTCGCGACCTCGACCAGCTCGCCGCCCAGCAGCTGCTCACCCGCACCCGCGGTGGCGCCGTCGCGCACTCGGTCGCCTACGACCTGCCGCTGCGCTACAAGCGCGAGCGGCGGGCCACACAGAAAGAGGCGATCGGGCGGGCGGCCGCCGCGATGGTCGGGTACGGCGCCGTGGTCGGCCTCTCCGGCGGCACCACCACGACCGCCGTCGGCGAGGCGCTGGCGACCCGCCCGGACCTGGCCGCAGCGTCGGCGGAGCCGACGCTGAC